>NZ_SMKK01000356.1 GCF_004348425.1 Actinomadura sp. 7K507 | reverse complement strand
CACAACAACCGCCATCGGCACCCTCCACCGCGACCACCCCACCTGGACCCAACTCCTCACCAACCTCGCCACCCTCCACACCCAAGGCACCCACCTCAACTGGACCCACATCCTCGAAGCCATCGGCCTCCCACGGCCCGCCAGCCCGCCCGCGCTGCCCACCTACGCCTTCCAGCACCAGCGGTACTGGCTGGACGGAAGGGGGCGCCGGGCCGGGGACGTCGCCGAGGCGGGGCTGACGCCCGCGGACCATCCGCTGATCGGTGCCATGGTCAAGCTCGCCGGCGGCGGCGAGATCGTGCTGACGGGCCGGGTGTCCAAGGGCTCGCATCCGTGGCTCGCCGACCATGTCGTGGCCGGGTCGGCGCTGCTGCCGGGTTCGGCGTTCGTGGAGCTGGCGGTGCACGCCGGGCGGCTGGTGGGCTCCGGCCGGGTGGAGGCGCTGACGCTGGAGGCGCCGATGACGCTGCCCGACCGCGGCGGCGTCGGGCTGCAGGTGGTCGTCGAGGCGGCCGACGGGGGTGGACGGCGCGCGATCACCGTCTATTCGAGGCCGGAGGAGAGCGCGGACGACCTTCCGTGGACCCGCCATGCGAGCGGGGTGGTGACGGCCGGAGGCCCGGCCGACCTCCCACCGGACATGGCGTTCTGGCCGCCCGCCGAGGCGCGGCCTGTCGACACGGAGGGCTGCTACGCGGAGCTGGCGCAGCTCGGCTACGAGTACGGCCCCGCCTTCCAGGGGCTCCGGCGCGCCTGGCGCCATGGTGAGGACCTGCTCGCCGAAGTGGCGCTGCCCGACGGTGGCGACGCGGCCCGGTTCGGCGTCCATCCCGCTCTGCTGGACGCTTGCCTGCACGTCGTCGGCCTGGCCGTCCTCGACCGCGGCGAACGGGAGGTGAACCTGCCGTTCGACTGGAACGGTGTGTCGCTGTTCCTGTCCGGGGCGGGGGCGGCGCGGGTGCGGGTGTCCCCGAGCGGCCCGCGCACGGTGACGGTCTCGGTGGCCGACGAGACCGGCCGGCCGGTCATGTCGGTGGAGTCGCTGACGACGCGGCCGGTCCGCGCCGAGTACCTCCGGCACGGCCGGGATGCCGGTCACCACCTCTTCGCCGTGGAGTGGACACCGCTGCCGGAAGGGCGGCCGGAAGGCCGGGTCCCGGACGGGCCGGTGCTCCTCGGCGCCGACGAAGCGGGACTCGCGCACGCTTTCGGCCCCGGCCTCGACGCGTTCGCCGACCTGGACGTCCTGAGGGAGGCGATCGACGCCGGCGCGGACGTCCCGGACACGGTCGTGACCGTCTGCTCCGGCGCGGGAACCGGCGGTCTCGCCGAAGCGGCGCGCACGGCCGGGGCCGCCGCGCTCGGACTCGTGCGCGCCTGGCTGGGGGACGGGCGCTGGGCGTCCTCCCGGCTGGTGGTCGTCACGCGGGGCGCCGTGTCCACCCGCACGGGCGAGGACGTCGCCGATCTGGCCGCCGCTCCGGTTTGGGGGCTGGTCCGCGCGGCGCAGTCGGAGAATCCCGGCCGGTTCCTGCTGATCGACATCGACGACGACCCGGATTCCGCGAGCCTGCTGCCCGGCCTGGCGGCGATCGCGTCCGTCCCGGGCGAGACGCAGGTCGCCGTCCGGCGGGGGACGGTACTGGTGCCCCGCCTGGCGACGGCGTTCCCCGGCGGGGACTCCCGCCCGGCCTTGCTGGACCCCGACGGCACTGTCCTCATCACCGGCGGCACCGGGCTGGTCGGCAGCGGGATCGCCCACCATCTGGTGTCAGCCCACGGCGCCCGGCACGTCATCCTGGCGAGCCGCCGGGGGCCCGGTGCGGCGGGGGCGGCGGAGCTGCGGGACCGGCTGGCCGAGCTGGGCGCCGAGGTGACGGTGGCCGCCTGCGACGCCGCCGACCGCGGGCGGCTCGCGGAACTGCTGGCGAGCGTCCCGGCCGCGCATCCGCTGACCGCCGTGGTCCACGCGGCGGGGGTGATCGACGACGGGGTGGTGGGCTCCCTGACACCCGAGCGGATGGCGCGGGTGGCGCACCCGAAGATCGACGCCGCCGTCAACCTGCACGAGCTGACCCGGCACGCGGACCTGTCGCTGTTCGCGCTGTTCTCGTCGGCCGCGGGGATCATCGGGTCCCCCGGCCAGGGCAACTACGCGGCGGCGAACGCCTTCCTGGACGCGCTGGCCGCGCACCGGCGGGCGACGGGCCTGCCGGGGATCTCCCTCGCCTGGGGGCTGTGGGAGGAGCCCAGCCGGATGACCGCGCATCTCGGCGCGGCCGAGCTGTCCCGGGTCGAGCGCGGCGGCCTGGTCCGGTTGCGGCCGAGGCAGGGGGCGGCGCTGTTCGACGCCGCCTGCGCGGCGGGCGAGGCGCTGATGGCGCCCGTTCCGCTGGACATCGCGGTGTTGCGCGCCCGCGCCGCCGAGGGTTCACTGCCCGCCCTGTTCCGCAGGCTCGTGCCCGTGCCCGTCCGGCGGGCGGGCGAGACCGGGGCGGCGCAACCGGAGGGCTCGCTCGCGCGCCGGCTGGCCGGGCTGCCCGAGGCGGAGCAGCGGGAGGCGCTGCTCGACCTGACGCGCGGTCACGTGATGGCGGTGCTGCGGCGCGACGCGGCGCAGGGCATGCCGGCGGATCGCGCGTTCCAGGATCTCGGGTTCGATTCGCTGACCGCGGTCGAGCTGCGGAACCGGCTGGGCGCCGCGACGGGGCTGGCGCTGCCGGCCACCCTGGTCTTCGACCATCCGACACCGCGGGACGTCGCCGACCGTCTGCGTGACCTGCTGGGCGGGGCCCGGCGGGCGTCCGCGGCGACGGCCGCCGCGAGGAGGGCCGCCGACGAGCCGGTCGCGATCGTGGCGATGGCCTGCCGCTACCCGGGCGGCATCCGCTCCCCCGAGGATCTGTGGCGGTTCGTGGAGGCGGGCCGGGACGGGATCTCGGCGTTCCCCACCGACCGCGGCTGGGACCTGGAGCGGCTCTACCATCCCGATCCCGGCCATTCCGGCACCACTTATGCCCGCGAGGGCGGGTTCGTGTACGACGCCGCCGAGTTCGATCCCGAGTTCTTCGAGATCTCGCCGCGGGAGGCGGCGGCGATGGACCCGCAGCAGCGGCTGCTGCTGGAGGTCGCCTGGGAGGCCCTGGAGAACGCCGGCATCCCGCCCGCCTCGCTGAAGTCCAGCTCGACCGGCGTCTTCACGGGGCTGATGTACCAGGACTACATGACGCTCCCGGGTCAGTTCACCGACACCACCGCCGGATACTCGCTGACCGGGACGTCGGGCAGCGCGGCGTCGGGGCGCATCTCGTACGTGTTCGGCCTGGAGGGGCCGGCCCTGACGGTGGACACCGCCTGCTCCTCCTCGCTGGTGGCGCTGCACCTGGCGTGCCAGGCCCTGCGCCGGGGGGAATGCGACCTCGCGCTCGCCGGCGGAGCCACCATCATGGCCACGCCCACCCTGTTCGTGGAGTTCTCCCGGCAGCGGGGACTCGCCCCCGACGGCCGCTGCAAGCCGTTCGCGGCCGCCGCCGACGGCGCGGGCTGGTCCGAAGGGGCCGGACTCCTGGTGGTCGAGCGGCTCTCCGATGCCCGGCGCAACGGCCACCCCGTACTGGCGGTCGTGCGCGGCTCGGCGGTGAACCAGGACGGCGCCAGCAACGGGATGACCTCGCCCAACGGCCCTTCCCAGCAGCGTGTGATCGCGCAGGCGCTCAACGAATCGGGTCTGGGCGCCGCCGACGTCGACGCGGTCGAGGCCCACGGCACCGGCACCACTCTCGGGGACCCGATCGAGGCCCAGGCGCTCCTCACCGCCTACGGCCAGGACCGCGACCGGCCCCTGTGGCTCGGATCGATCAAGTCCAACCTCGGGCACACCCAGGCCGCCGCCGGCGTCGCCGGAGTCATCAAGACGGTCCTGGCGATCAACCACGGCGTGCTCCCGCGCACCCTGCACGTCGATGAGCCGACCCCGCACGTCGACTGGAGTGCGGGGGCGGTGAGCCTGCTCACCGAGCCGGTCCCCTGGCCCGACACCGGACGGCCGCGCCGCGCGGCCGTCTCGTCGTTCAGCATCAGCGGCACCAACGCGCACACCGTCATCGAGCAGGCCCCCGCCGAACAGTCCCCCGAGGAGACGCCCGAGGAGCCGGGCCCGGCCGGGGCGGGGCCGCTGCCCCTCCTTGTGTCGGCCGCGAGCGAAGCCGGCCTGCGCGGGCAGGCGCGACGGCTGGCGGAGTTCGTGCGGGAACGTCCGGACGCGGATCCCCGCACCGTCGCCGGCGCCCTGGCGACCAGGCGCGCGACACTGCGCCACCGCGCCGTCGTGCTCGCCTCCGGCGCCTCCGGGCTGCCGGACGAACTGTCGGCGCTCGCCGCCGGAAACCCCTCCGCCGGAGTGACCGAGGGCGTCGCCGACCTGAACGGCAAGGTCGCCTTCGTCTTCCCCGGGCAGGGCGCCCAGTGGGAGAGCATGGCCACAGCGCTGATGGAGCAGTCCACGGAGTTCGCCGAGCACATCGCCCGGTGCGAGGCGGCGCTCGCACCGCACGTGTCCTGGTCGCTGGACGAGGTGCTGCGCGGCGCGCCCGCCGCTCCCGGTCTGGAGCGCGTCGACGTCGTCCAGCCGGTCCTGTTCGCGGTCATGGTGGCCCTGGCCGAGCTGTGGCGCGCGTACGGCGTGGAGCCCGCGGCCGTCGCCGGCCACTCCCAGGGCGAGATCGCCGCCGCGCACATCGCCGGTGCCCTCTCCCTGGACGACGCGGCCAAGGTGGTGGCCCTGCGCAGCCGGGCACTGCGCGAGCTGGCCGGGGACGGGGCAATGGCGTCGGTCGCGCTGCCCGCCGCCGAGATCGAGCGGCGCCTCGCCCGCTGGGACGGCGAACTCACGCTCGCGGCGGTGAACGGCCCCGCCTCGACCGTGGTCTCCGGCTCCCCCGGGGCCGTCGACGCGTTCCTCGCCGAATGCGGCGGCGAGGGGATCCGGACGAACCGCGTCAGCGTCGACTACGCCTCCCACTCCCCGCAGGTCGACCGCATCAGGCCCGCGCTGCTGGAAGCCCTCGCCGACATCGCGCCGGGTCCGTCGCGCATCCCGTTCTTCTCCACCGTCACCGGCGACCGGCTCGACACCACCGGGCTGGACGCCGCCTACTGGCACACCAACCTGCGCCGGCCGGTGCAGCTCGAACGGAGCGTGCACGCCCTGATCGGACAGGGCCACGACGCCCTGATCGAGGTCAGCCCGCACCCCGTGCTCGTCACCGGCCTCCAGGACACCGTCGACGACATCGGGGCCCACGCGGTCGTCATCCCGACGCTCCAGCGCGGCCAGGGGGATATGGCCCGGTTCCTCTCAAGCGCCGCCGACGCCCACACCCGGGGGATCACGGTCGACTGGGCAGGCCGCTTCTTTCCCGGCGCAATTCCCCCCGTGGCGCTGCCCACCTACGCCTTCCAGCGGCGCCGCTACTGGCTGGAGGGCCCCGGTCCGAAGGACGCTCCCGCCCCCGGTGACGATGACGGGCAATTCTGGAGCGCGGTCGAGCGCGAGGACCTCGACGCCCTCGCCGCGATGCTCGAGCTCAACGGTTCCACGCAACCACTGGAGGCGCTGAAGCCCGCGCTGCCGGTGCTTTCATCGTGGCACCGCAGGCATCGTGAGAGCTCCGAGGTGGACTCGTGGTGCTACCGCGTCACCTGGAAGAGGCTCGCCGATCCCGCCGTCTCCGCGCTCCGCGGCCGGTGGCTGCTCGTCGCACCCCAGGCCGGCGACCCGTGGCAGGACGCCTGCCAGGAGGCGATGAGCGGCCTCGCCGGTGCCGAGATCGTCCGCCTGGAGGTCGATGCCGGGCCGCTCGACCGCACGGCGCTCGCGGAACGCCTCACCAGCCTGTCCGACGGGCTCCAGGGAGTGGTCTCGCTGCTCGCCCTGGGCGGCCGCGACGCGCTCACCGGAACCACGACGCTCCTCCAGGCCCTCGGCGACGCCGGGATCGACGCGCCGCTCTGGTGCGTCACCCGGCGGGCCGTGTCCGTCGATCCGCTGGACACCGTGGACGACCCCGCGCAGGCGCGGATCTGGGGGCTGGGCCGGGTGGCGGCGCTGGAACACGCCGACCGCTGGGGCGGCCTGATCGACCTGCCGGAAACGCCCGACGGGCCGGCGCGGGAGCGGTTCGCGGGCGTCCTCGCCGGTACCGGCGGGGAGGACCAGCTCGCGATCCGGCCCACGGGCGTTCTCGCCTGCCGCCTGATGAGGGCCGCCGATCCGGGCGGGCCGGAACGGGCCGGCTGGCGGCCGCGCGGCACCGTCCTCGTCACCGGCGGAACCGGCGCGCTGGGAGCGCACGTCGCCCGCTGGCTGGCGCGCGGCGGGGCCGAGCGTCTCGTCCTGGTCAGCCGCCGCGGCCCGCACGCCCCCGGCGCGGCGGAACTCCGGTCCGAACTGCGGGCGCTCGGTGCCGAGCCGACGTTCGCGGCCTGCGACGCGGCGGACCGGGCCGCGCTGGAGCGTGTCCTCGCCGAGATCCCCGACGAGCATCCGCTGACCGCGGTCGTGCACACCGCGGGCGTCCTGGACGACGGCGTGATCGACGCGCTGACCCCGGACCGGCTGGCCGGGGTGCTGCGCCCGAAGGCCGACGCCGCCGCGCACCTGGACGAGCTGACCCGGGACACGGACCTGTCCGCGTTCGTGCTGTTCTCCTCCGCGGCCGGGGTCCTCGGGAGCCCGGGGCAGGCCAATTACGCGGCGGCGAACTCCTTCCTGGACGCGCTGGCCCAGCGGCGCCGCGCCCGGGGACTCCCGGCCGTGTCCGTGGCGTGGGGCGAATGGGGCGGCGGCGGCATGGCCGACGACGAGAGCGCGCGGGCCAACCTGCGCAGGAGCGGGTTCTCCGGCATGGACCCGGAGATGGCGATCACCGCGCTCCAGCGGGCGCTGGACCGGGACGAGACCTGCCTCACCGTCGCCGCCGTCGACTGGGAACGGCTCTGGCG
>NZ_SMKK01000355.1 GCF_004348425.1 Actinomadura sp. 7K507 | reverse complement strand
GGGCGGGGTGGGCAAGACGCGGCTCGCCCTGGAGACCGCGGGCACCATGGCCGGCGATTTCGCCGACGGCGCCTGGCTGGCCGAACTCGGCGGGCTGGAGCCCGGATCGGCGGACCGGCCGGCGGACGTGGTGATGGCGGCGCTCGACGTCCGTGACGCCACGGGCGCGGCCGACCGGCTCGTCGGCGCGCTGCGGGCCAGGCGGCTGCTGCTCGTCCTCGACAACTGTGAGCACGTCGTCGAGCAGGCCGCCGGGCTCGCCGGGCTCCTGCTGCGCGGCTGCCCCGGCCTGCGCGTCCTGGCGACCAGCCGCGAGCCGCTCGGGCTGCCCGGCGAGAAGGTCTGGGCCGTCCCGCCGCTCGACGTGTCCGGCCTCGACGTGTCCGGTTTCGGCGGGCCCGGCCCCGGCGGCTCCGGCACGGACCCGGCGGAGCTCGCCCGCTCGCCGGCCGTGCGGCTCTTCGTGGCGCGGGCCGCGTCCGCCGCACCGGGGTTCGCGCTCACCGCCGGCAACGCGCGGGCGGTCGCGATGCTGTGCCGGCGGCTCGACGGCATACCTCTGGCGCTGGAGCTGGCCGCCACCCGGGTCCGGGCGCTCGGCGTCGAGGAGTTGGTGGCCCGGCTCGACGACCGGTTCCGGCTGCTGACCGCCGGCCGCCGGGACGCCCCCGCGCGCCAGCGGACGCTGACCGCGATGATCGACTGGAGCTGGGACCTGCTCACCGATCCGGAACGAGTCGTGCTGCGGCGGCTGGCGGTGCACGCCGACGGCTGCACGCTGGAGGCCGCCGAGGTGGTGTGCGGCGCGGACGGCCCGGCCGGCGTGGCGGGCCTGCTCGCCCGGCTGGTCGACCGTTCCCTCGTCGCGGTCGCGCACGGTCCCGACGGTCCGCGCTACCGGTTGCTGGAGTCGGTGGCCGCCTACTGCGGCGACCGGCTGGCCGAGGCCGGCGAGACCGGACGGGTGCGGGACCGGCACGGCCGGTACTACACCGAACTGGCCGGACGGGCCGAGGAGCGGCTGTACGGCCACGATCAGCGCCGGTGGCTGCGGCGGCTCGACGCCGAGACCGCGAACCTGCGCAGCGCCTTCGACCACGCGGTACGGCAGCGGGACGCCGAGCGGGCGCTGCGGCTCACCTGCGCCCTGGCCTGGTACTGGTTCCTGCGCGGCAGGCTGGCCGAGGCGCGGCGCTCGCTCGGTGCGGCCCTGTCGGTGGACGGGCGGCCGTCCCCCGCACTGCGGGCCAGGGCGGCGGCGTGGCAGGCCGGGATCGAGGTGCTGCTGGGCGAGCCCGTCCCGGCGGCCGCCCGGGTGTGCGAACTGGTCGCGGAGCCGGTCGCGCGCGCCAGGGCGGAGTGGTTCCTGGCCTATGCGGAGACCGACTTCGGAGACGTACCCGCGGTCGGCGAGCGCCTGGACCGGGCGCTGCCCGTCTTCCGCGGCGCCGGCGACCGGTGGGGCACGGCCGCGGTGCTGAGCACGCGGGCCAAGCTCGGGCACCTGCGCGCCGATCTGAAGGCCATGGAACGCGACGCCGAGCGGAGCGCCGCGCTGTTCCGCGAGGTCGGCGACCGCTGGGGGCTCCTCCAGGCCACCGCTTGGCTGGGCGGGCTGGCCGAGCTGGCCGGCGACCACCCCAGGGCGGCCCGGCTGTCCGGCGAGGGACTGCGCATGGCCGAGGAGCTCGGCCTGTGGCCCGAGGTCTCGGTACGGCTGGCCTCCCTGGGCTGGATCGCCGTCCAGCAGGGCGACTACTCGCGTGCGAAGGACCTGAGCGGGCAGGCGCTGCGGCTGGCCACCGACCAGGGACTTCGGGTGGCGAAGACCTTCGCCGAGATGGGGGTCGCGTTCGCCGCCCGCCGCCAGGGCGACCTCGACCTGGCGGAAAGGCATCTCAACAGCCTGCTGCGCGCGGCCTGGCCGCAGGAGGAGAGCCAGGCTCCGCCGCCTCTCTACCTGCCGGTGGTCCTCACCGAACTCGGCCTCCTCACCGAGCGGCGCGGCGAGGCCGCCGAGGCCAGGAAGCTGCATCTGAGAGCGCTCCAGGCCGCCCGGACGCTGGACAGCCCCCGCGGCGTCGCGATGGCGCTGGAGGGCCTGGCCGGGGCCGTCGGCCTCGCCGGCGACCACGCGGCCTCGGCGCGGCTGCTGGGCGCCGCCGGCGCGGCGCGGCAGGCGGTCTCCGTGCCGCTGGCACCCTCCGAACGGGCGGAGATCGACCGCATCTCGGCGGCGACCCGCACGGCGCTCGGCGAGGCGGCCTTCGACGCCGCCTACCGGAACGGCCTGGCCCAGAGCCCGGACGAGGTGACGGCCGGGCTCGACGGCCGGTGCTGAACAGGCCTTAGGCGCGGGTCACTTCGATGGCGCTGAGGAAGACCAGCACGAAGGTCGTGACGGCGACCGTGCCGTGGACGGCCACGGCGGCGGCGGGAAAGGCCTGTTCCGCGCCTCGGGCGTGCCGGCCGCCGCGTCCGACGAGCCAGCGGGTGAGCAGCATGAACCCCTGGAGCGTGACGACCAGCAGGGCGGCGAAGGCGAGCCAGGCGAACTCGGCGCGCGCGGTGACCAGATAGCCGATCCATACGGCGAGCCCGGCCACACCGGCGAGGGGATGGCCCACCACGACCAGGGCCGGGAACCGCGTCACCTTCGCCGACGGCCCCCCGTTCGCCATCCAGATGATCAGCAGGTGGCCGCCCCCCACGGCGGCCACCACCCATGCGCCCAATGCGGCGAACTCCAACCCCCGGCTCCTTCCAAGAAGACCTCATCCCCGGCCCCCGGGCCAGTGTGACCTCCCGGCTCTCCCGCTATGGCGGATTCGTGCGGATTGGCACACCGGCCGCCGTCCGCGTGGCCCGCCACGGGTCGAGTAGCTTGGGGATTCATGCGGATCCTTTCTCCGGAGGCCGGCGACGTCGATCTCGTCGAGCGCTACGCCTATCCGCCGGACGGCGCCTGGATGCGGGCCAACATGGTCGCCAGCCTGGACGGGGCTGCGCAGCGCGACGAGCGCAGCGGCGGCCTCGGCAATCCCGCCGACCAGCACCTGTTCCTGCTGCTGCGCGGGCTCGCCGACGTGGTCGTCGTCGGCGCCAACACGGTGCGCGCCGAGGGCTACGGGCCGGTCAAGCCGAGCGGGGGCTGGGACGGCGTCCGGGACGGGCGGTCCCCCGTCCCGCCGCTGGCGATCGTCTCGCGCACCCTCGACCTGGACTTCGACGCGCCGATCTTCGCCGAGGCGAAGGCCCGGACGATCGTGCTGACGACCACGACCTCCGATCCCGCGAGGCTGGAGACCGCGCGGGAACGCGCGGACGTCATCGTCGCCGGGAAGGACTCGCTCGACTTCCCCGCCGCCGTCAAGGAGCTTGAGGCCCGCGGCCACAGGCGCCTCCTGTGCGAGGGCGGTCCGGGCGTCCTCGCACAGGTGGTGGCGGCCGGGCTGCTGGACGAGCTGTGCCTCACGCTGAGCCCACTGCTGCTCGCCGGGCACCCGACACGGATCCTGGACGGGGCGCCCGTGCCCGTCCCGCCGGAACTGACCCTCGCCCACGCCATGGAGGACGAGAACTTCCTGTTCCTGCGCTACACCCGAAGCCGGTAGCGGATGAACAGGACGCCCTCGTCCAGGTAGAGGGCCGCGGGGTCGAGCGGGACCTCGGCGTCCAGGCCGTCCAGGAGGCGGGTGTGGCGGGCGCCGCCGAGGAGCGCGGGGGCGATGCTGAGGCACAGTTCGTCCACGAGGGACGCCCGGATCAGCGCGGTGGCCAGGGCCGGGCCGCCCTCGCACAGAAGACGCTCATGGCCGAGGTCCTCGCGGAGGGTCCTGATGGCGGCGGGCAGATCGACGTCGTCCCGGCCTGCGCCGATCGCCTGGACGTGGCCCGGGACCTCGTTCCGGGCGTTCCGGGACGTCACGACGATGGTCGGTGTCTCGGCCTCGGTGAAGAGCGGGAGCGTCCAGTCCAGGTCGAGGGAGCGGCTCACCACGACGATGGGGGCGGGCGGGCCGCCGCGGCGCGCGCGCAGATCGGCTCGTAGGCGGGCCGGGCCGAGGCGTCCCGTGCGGACGGTCCTCGCCCCGACGAGGATCGCGTCGCTGAGGGCGCGCAGCGTCCGGAAGACGCGGAAGTCGGCGTCGCCGCCGAGTTTGTCCGTCCAGCCCTCGGCGTCGGTGACGGAGCCGTCGACGCTCATCACCATGCCGAGGCGCATCCCCGGCGCGTCCGCGTAGGCGTCGTACGGGTCGATGCCGTCGGCGGGGGGTTCGGGCAGCAGGCGGTGCATGACCTGCAGGTTATCCAACGGCCGTTGCGCGGCCCCGGCATGTCCTTTTGTCGGTGCCGGGGCGCAAAATGGGGGGATGGACCTGCCGATCAGCCCGCCGCTGCCGCCGATGCTGGCCAAGGCGGTCAAGACCATGCCCAAGGGCGACCTGCTGTACGAGCCGAAATGGGACGGCTTCCGCTGCATCGTGTTCCGCGACGGCGACGAGGTGGAGCTGTCCAGCCGCGGCAGGAAGCCGCTCACCCGGTACTTCCCCGAGGTGGTCGAGGCGGTGAAGCGCGAGCTGCCCGAGCGGTGCGTGGTGGACGGCGAGATCGTCCTGCCGAAGGGGACGCGCCTCGACTTCGACGGCCTCCAGCAGCGCATCCATCCCGCCGCGTCGCGGATCAAGCTGCTGTCGGAGGAGACGCCGGCGTCGTTCATCGCGTTCGACCTGCTGGCGATCGGCGACGAGTCGCTGCTGGAGGTGCCGCTCGGCGAGCGGCGGCGACGCCTCGTCGACGCGCTGGCGGGGGTGAAGGCGCCGATCCACGTGACGCCGGTGTCCGAGTCCTACGACCTGGCGCTGCGGTGGTTCGACGAGTTCGAGGGCGCCGGGCTGGACGGCGTCATCGCCAAGCCGCGCGACACCGTGTACGAGCCCGACAAGCGGGTGCTGTTCAAGGTCAAGCACGAGCGGACCTGCGACTGCGTGGTGGCCGGCTTCCGGTGGCACAAGTCCGGTCCCATCGTCGGGTCGCTGCTGCTCGGGCTCTACAACTCCGAGGGGCACCTCCAGCATGTCGGGGTGGCGGCGTCCTTCTCGATGAAGCGCCGCGCCGAGCTGGTCGAGGAGCTGCAGCCGTACCGGCTGGAGGATCTCAGCGAGCATCCGTGGTCGGAGTGGGCGAGCCAGACCGAGGCGACCGTCGACCGGATGCCGGGCGCCATCTCCCGCTGGACCGGGAAGAAGGACCTCAGCTGGGTGCCGCTGCGTCCCGACCTGGTCGTCGAGGTGGCCTACGAGGGGATGGAGGGCACCCGGATCCGGCACACCGCCCGCTTCCGGAACTGGCGCCCGGACCGGACACCGGAGTCGTGCACCTACGAGCAGCTGGAGGTTCCGGTCGCCTACGACCTGGGCGACATTCTCAGCGGCCAGGCGACGAGCCCGCGCGTCGACCGCTGAGCGTCCCGGCCGGGACGCGCCGCGCGTCCCGGCCGGGACCCGTCAGGGCTGGGTCTCGTTCTCGATGGTCTGGCGGATGATCTCCTGGTCCGACCGCGCCGACTTCGCCGAGGCGAAGGGACGCAGGTAGGTCCGGTTGACGCCGGGGACGCGGTCCTCGATGACGAACGTCGCCTTGGTGGAGATCTCGCCGCCCGGTGTCCGGACGCCGGGCAGGGTCTTGAAGTCGGCCTTCATCTCCTCCTTGCCGATCTTGGTGATCACGTATCCCCGCTGGTCGTTGTAGAAGCGCAGGTGCGGGTTGATCTTGAGGAAGGGGTGGTCGGCCGGGTCGGAGTCCCGGCCGTCGCCGGTGCTGCTGATGGACGTGCACACCAGTTCGGAGCCGACCGTCCTGGAGTCCGGGTCGTCGTAGTCGGCCTTCAGGTCGCTCGCCCAGTGGGCGTGGACGTCGCCGGTGAGCACGACGGGGTTGCGGACCCCGGCGTCCAGCCAGCCCCTGGTGATCCGGTCGCGGGACGCGACGTAGCCGTCCCAGCCGTCCATCGACGTCTTCTTGACGGGACCGTCGGTGTTGTCGCGCTGGGCGAAGAAGACCTGCTGGCCGAGGACGTCCCAGCGGGCACGGGAGCGCCGGAAGCCGTCGAGGAGCCACCTCTCCTGCGCGTCGCCGGTGATGGAGCGCGTCGGGTCGGTGGCCTCCGGGCAGTCCTTGTAGCCGTCGCCGCAGGCCTGGTCGTCGCGGAACTGGCGGGTGTCGAGCATGTGGAAGCCGGCGAGCCGCCCCCACCGGACCCGGCGGTAGAGCCGCATGCCGGGGCCCTTCGGGAGCGAGCGGCGCCGCAGCGGCATGTTCTCGTAGTACGCCTGGAACGCGGCGGCCCGCCGCGTCCGGAACTCCTCGTAGGAGGGGGTTTCGGAGCCGTTCTCGGGGATGTCGTCGGCCCAGTTGTTCTCGATCTCGTGGTCGTCGAACACGACGAGCCACGGCGCGGCGGCGTGCGCGGCCTGAAGGTCGCGGTCGGACTTGTACTGGGCGTGCCGCTGCCGGTAGTTGGCGAGGGTGACCGTCTCGGGGCCGTCGTGGTCGCGGACGTTGCCGCCGGGGCTGTTGTAGACGCCCTTCTTGTACTCGTACTGGTAGTCGCCCAGGTGCAGGATCAGGTCGGGGTGCTCCTCGGCCAGCCGCCGGTACGCCGTGAAATACCCGTGTTCGAATTGGGAGCAGGAGGCGAAGGCCATCGTGAGCGCCGGCCCGAAGGTGGCCGGATGCGGGGCGGTGCGGGTCCGGCCGACCGGGGAGACGTGGTCGCCGGCGCGGAAGCGGTACCAGTAGTCACGCCCGGGGCGAAGGCCGTTCAGCTCGACGTGGACGGAGTGGGCGGCCTGGGGGCGGGCGGCGGCGGTGCCGCGCCGGTCGATGCGGCGGAGGCGCTCGTCGGACGAGACCTCCCAGCGCACCGGGACCGTCCGGCTCGGCATCCCGCCGAGGCCGTCCTCGGCGAGAGGGTTCGGGGCGAGCCTGGTCCAGAGGACGAACCCGTCG
>NZ_SMKK01000354.1 GCF_004348425.1 Actinomadura sp. 7K507 | reverse complement strand
GGGCGCGGAGTTCGGCCAGGTCGACGACCGTCCCGTCGGTGAGGGCGGCCAGGGCCACCCAGCCCGCGAGGGCGAAACCGGCGACGGCGATCAGGCGTACGAGGTACAGGGCATGCCGCTTGCGACCCTGGGGGCGAATCGCCCCGCTCTGGATCGGTGCGGGCTCCACTGCCTGTTCTCTCCTCGCATTCGGGTCCGGTGCTGGTCCGGTCCGCACGAACGTAGCACTGGGGACGGCGCGATCAAGGAGCCATTCTCTATTTCCGGGTGTGTCTTCGGATCATTTACCGGGGCATGAGTTCTCGTTGCCTCGGGACGGCTTTCCCGGCGGGTGATGCCTGATTTGACGGACTTTAAGCCTTTGACTGGATTTGTCCGCGTGGAGTTCGGGAGAAGTATGGCGAGCGGTATCCCGTGCGCTACATTCGGTGAGCGGACGGTCACGGCGGCCGCCCGCCCGAGGAGCAGCCCGATGCCCCACCCCTCGTCCGCGATCGCGCGCCTCCGGCCGGCGCGCGACCGGCGCCGGCTCGTCACCCGCGCGGAGGTCCGCCTCATCGTCGCGTCCAGCGTTCCCGCAGCTCAGCGCACTCGCTCGGAGAAGGTCCGGGACGGCGTCTGGACGCTGTACTCGCGCTGGGAGTGGGCGACGGCCAAGGCCCGCGCCGAGCGCGCACGCCGCAGGGCACGCCCTTCCTGGCGGTAGTCCGACCGGTCCGGCGGTAGTCCAGCCGGCGGGCATCCGCCCGCCGGCTGGAGGAGAATCCTTTCACCGCACGTCCGGCTCCAGGACGCGCTCGGCGGACGGCCGCACCCGGGGCGTCCGCCGGATGATGTGGTGCGCGATCCGCCGCGCGGCGAAGTCGGCGCCGTGCACGAAGCGCATGACGGGCCCGAACGTGGACGCCGCGGCCAGGCCCGCGAAGTAGAGGCCGGGCGCGGACGCCTCGAAGTCGCGGCTCAGCACCGGCGCCCCGAGCCGGGTGGCGACGCGGGCGCGCAGCTCGGGTGCGAGCATCGTGAGCCTTTCCATGTCCGGGACGAACCCGGTCGCGGCGATCACGTGCTCCACCTCGGTCACCATGCGCCGGCCTGCGGGGTCGGTGGTGGTGAGGGCGACGCCGTCGTCGTGCTCCACCACCTTCCCGAGGAGCCGGTCCGTCGAGACGCGGACGCGCTCGTCCAGCCGCTCGCGCAGCCACCACGCGCCGGCGGGCGGCATCGTCTCGCGGACGAGCCGCAGCCGCGTCCTTTCCGGCAGGTGCCGGACGAGACCGGGCTGCTCCGCCCACAGCCACGTCCGGTAGCCGGTGCCGAGCCCGGACCGGGGGCCGCCGCGCGCCTTCGACCAGAGGGGCCGCCTCTCCTCGGGCACCGTGTTCCAGTCGAGTTCGCCCCTGCGGGCGAGAACGTGCGGGCGGGCTCCGGCGTCGGCGAGCAGCACCGCCGTCTCCAGCGCGGACTGCCCGGCGCCGACCACGGCGACCTCCTTGCCGGCGAACAGGCCGAGGTCGCGGTGGACGCTGCTGTGCGAGACGAGCCAGGACGGCAGGCCCGCCAGTTCGTCCGGGATGTGGGCGAACGGCCCGACGCCGACGGCCATGACGACGGTGCGCGTCGCGATCGTCTCGCCCGTGGACAGGGTCACGAGGTACCCGTTCGGGCCGCCGCGCTCGATGTTGAGGACCTGCGCGTCCTCGGTGCCGGGGATCGCCACGGCGGCGAACCAGCGCCCGTAGCTCACGAACGTCTCCAGGGGGATCGGCTGCCCGACGCGCCAGTCCGGGTGGCGGTCGGTGAAGCGCAGGCCGCGGTGCGGTGCCCCCAGGCTGGACGCGAACGGCTCGGACTTCAGGAACATGCCCTCCGGCATGTTCTCGGTCCAGAACCGCATCGGCTGCCCGATGATCCTGACGGCGAGCCCGATGTTCTGCAGGTGGGCGGCCGTCGACAGGCCGTAGGGCCCGGCGCCCGCGATGACGACGTTGCTGGCCGAGTCGCTCATTGTTCGTTCCCCCCGTGTGTGTGGTGTTACCTGGTGCGGATCCGCTCGACCGCGCGGAGCACGCTCTGCCGTCCCATCGCGAGGAAGGGCGGCAGGTCGTCGCCGGCGTACCAGGCGAACTCGTCGGCCTGTCGCAGCGGGCGCAGTGTTTCCCGCAGCGGGCGCAGGGTCGCGCGCAGCGGGCGGCGCAGTGGCAGGCCGGCCGACTGCTGGAGGTAGTGGTTCTCCACGAGCAGGTTGCGGCCGAACGCGGGACGCGCGCCGGGGACGCGGCGGCCCGACTGGTGCAGGTGCAGGACGCGGGCGAGGTCGAGGCCGTCCTGGTCGGCGAACAGCCGGAACTGCGCGCCGATCCGGGGGTTGAAGTCCAGCAGGTGGTAGACGTCGTCGTCCGCGTCGTGCCGGAAGTCGAGGTCGACGAGGCCGCGGCAGCCCAGCAGCCGGACGATCTGCACGGCGAGCCGGTGGAGTTCGGGGTTGGCGACCCACTCCCCGACGACGGTGTGCCCGGCCTGCGGCGGATGCGCGAGGTGCTTGCGGCCGGTCGCGCCGAACAGGCAGTCGAGGGTCTCGTCGAAGTACCCCTGGAAGAACCAGTCGCCGGTGGCCGGCGGTATGCGCCGCTGCAGGATCAGGGGGCCCGCGTCGCCGTCCGGGTCGCGGTCGCGGGTGGCGGCGAACATGCGGTGCGCCTCGCCGAGCGTGTGCACCACGGTGGTGCTCCGCATGCCGCGGCCGAGCCGCCAGGGCCGCGCCCATTTGGCGATCAGCGGGAGGCCCAGCGCCTCGGTGGCCTCGTCCACCTCGTGCGCGGACGCGGGTGTCCGGCTCGGCGGGCAGGCGATGCCGTAGCGTGCGCACGCCTCCAGCAGCCGCGACTTGTCGGCGACGCGACGGGGGACGTCCGGGTCCTGGTGGGGGAAGGTGAAGTGGGGCGCCAGCGCGTCCGCGTGCTCGGCGACGAAGATCGCTCCGGCGTCGTCCAGGGGGACGAGCAGGGCCCGCCCGCCGACCCGCTCGCCGACCACGCGCAGGTGGCTCAGCAGCGCGGACGGGCGTTCGGCGGGCGGCGCCCACGGGTGCCCGCGCGACAGGTAGCGGGAGCGGGACGCGGGGTTGCCGCGTCCCTCCAGGATGGCGTGCACCGGGACCCCGGCGCGCCCCAGGCTTCTGATCGCGCCGAGCGTCCCGTGGTGGAAGACGTTGCGGTCGGTGCGCAGCAGCAGGACGGGGAGGCCGATGTCCAGGCGCGTTCCCGGCGGGGCCTGTGTGTCGAAGAGCATGCGTTCAGCGGACCCATTCCGGCGGGGACGAAAAGACTGGAACGTAAAATTTGGCGTCGTCCGCCCGGTATATTTGTTCGACGGCGGACACCCAGGGCATACGATACGCATGCGAGCTGCCGATATCCATTCAGCCGGGCGGTCGTCCGCGCACCGGCGGAAAAGGTCGATGCCGTTCTGTCCGCTACCTCCCATTCTGGCGGCGTCCGTCATACTGTTCGCGCTCGCCGCGTCGGCATTGGCGAGCTGGAAACAGGCGGGGCAAGGGCAGACGCGAACACAACCGCAAACTCAGGCGGTACAGGAACCGAAAAAATATGTGCCCTTGGGGGCATTTCTCGGTTCAGGCATGGAGGGCGTCGCCCGGGTCGGGCCCTTCCAGCGGTGGCTCGGCTCCACCGTGACGGTCGGGCGGACCTACCTGCCGGGCGACGACTGGCGCGAGATCGAGGGCCCGCAGCGGATGCTCACCGCGTGGGCGCGGTGGAAGGACGCCGACCCGCGCCGGATGCTGGTGGTCAACGTGCCGATGATGGCCCCGAACGAGGTCGGCCTCCCGGCGCCCGTACTGCGCTCGCTGCTGCGGGCCGGGGCGCGCGGAGCCTTCGACGACCACTACCGGACCCTCTCCCGCCGCCTCGTCTCCGCCAGGGCCGGCGACTCGGTCATCGTCCTCGGCTGGGAGATGAACGGGGAGACCTACAGCGGTCGCTGCGCCCCCGATCCGGGCGCGTGGAAGGCGTACTGGCGGCGGATCGTCACCACCATGCGCGCGGCGCCCGGCGCGCGTTTCCGTTTCGATTTCGCGCCCACGCGGGGCCGGGACGCTATTCCCTGGACGGAGTGCTATCCGGGCGACGACGTCGTCGACATCATCGGTTCCGACAGCTACGATCAGCCGGCGGGAAAGTCGTTCGAGGATTTCGTCGACGAGCCGTACGGGCTGCGGGACCAGGCCGAATTCGCCGCCGCGCGCGGCAAGCCGATCTCGTTCCCCGAATGGGGCCTGTTCCGCAACTCCGACAACCCGGAATATATCCGGGGAATGCATGACTGGATGATGTCGCACGACGTCGTGTACCAGTCGATCACGGACTACTGCCCGCACGGCGTCTGGGCGTGCGGGGGCAACCCGCGTTCCTCCGGCGCCTACCGTGAACTGTTCGGCGGGGTGACGGCGCCGCCGCCGTCCCCGGACGCGCCCGCCACACCGACGACCTCGGCGCCGTCCGCACCGTCCGCGAGTCCGGAGCCCACGCCGTCCGCGACCGCGGAACCAACACCGTCGGCGACGCCGTCCTCGGACGCGCCGCCCTCCAAGCCGATGCCGGGCGAACCGGCCGCGACGCCGTCGTCCAGCCCGGCGAAGCCGACGCGGCCGGCGCCGAGCAGGCCGCCGGCCACGGCCCGCACGTCGGCGAGGGCCTCCTCGGGCGTGTCGCCGAGCCCGGCGACGTCGCGGGTGACGGCGGCCAGCAGCGCCACCGTCCGGGAGACGTCGTAGGCGGCGGACTCCGCGGCCGCCTCCCGCCCCTCCCGCTCGGCGACCCCGGGGACGAGCAGCCGCCCGGCGACCTCGTCGGCGAGAGCGGCGGGGTCGTCCACGGGCACGAGGGCGCCGACGCCGGGACGGACGACCTCCGCGAGGCCGGGAATGTCCGTCCCGACGATGGGGCGGCCGGTGGCGAGGGCCTCCAGGGCGGTCAGCGGCAGCCCCTCCCACCGGGACGGCAGGACGATGACGTTCGACGCCGCCAGCCAGTCGCGAGGGTCCTGCACGGCGGGCACGAGCAGCACGCCCGCGACGGGCTCGCGGTTCAGCGCGTCCAGGTCCTCGCCGTCCCCGACGATGGCGAGCCGGGCGGACGGGCATCGCTCGGTGACGCCCGGCCAGGCCGCGACCAGCACGTCCTGCCCCTTCTGCCGGGTGAGGCGGCCGACGCAGACGGCGAGCGGCACGGCGGCGGGCAGGCCGAGGCGGGTGCGCGCGGCCAGCCGGGCGGCGCCGTCGGCGGGCCTGAACCGCCGCCGGTCCACGCCGTTGCGGACGAGCCGGTAGGGGCCGCGCACCCCCGCGCACGTCCCTTCGCGCAGCTCACCGGTCCCGACGCAGACGAGCGCGTCGCTCCAGCGGGCCGCGATCCGCTCCCAGCGGCGGCTCACGACGTCCTGCGGCCCGGTGGCGGCGAGCCATGACCAGCCGTGCGGCTGGAAGATCGTGGGTGTGCCGCGCGGGCGGCCCAGCAGCCGTCCCGCCAGCCCCGCCTTCGACGAGTGCAGATGGACGACGTCGGGCGCGAAGCCCCGCACCAGGCGGCGGAGGCCGAGCGACTCCAGCAGCGTCCGCGGGCCGGGGGCGCGTCCGGCGGGCCAGTTGAACCACGGCACGCCGGCCGCCGCGCAACGTGCGGGCAGGTCACCGCCCGGCGGGCAGGCGACCGCCACCTCCCAGCCGCGTTTGCGCTGGTCACCGGCCGCCTGCCCGACGTAGACGGCGACTCCGCCCGCGTTCGGCTGGCTGACGTGCAGCACTCGCGGCGGGGCGGTGCCCCCGGCCCCGGCCCGGTCCGGGGACGCGGCCTCAGCCATGGCCTCCCCGCCGCCGGTGCCGCCGGTCCGACAGCTGCGCGCGGGCCCGGGCCAGGCCCGCGAACGCGGCGGCCGAGACGGTCCGCCCGAGGATGACGCGCTGGTTCTGCACGGGAGTCGGGCGCCATTTCAGCTTGTACGGCTCGTCGCCGCGCAGCAGGCTGACGCCCTGCCGGTTGCGGTCCCGCGCGATGGCGAGGTCCTCGCGGAGCAGCATCAGCGAGACGTCCACGCAGCCGCGCAGGTCGGGGATCGCCCCGTACAGGTAGGCGCCGACGTACCGGTGGCCGATCAGGACGAGGTCGCTGGCGACGAGCCGCTCGTCCCACCGGTACTGCAGGACGGCCGCGCGCCCGTCGCGGACCATCCCGCTCGCGGCCTCGGCCAGGTGTCGCCGGAACCGCTGGCGCGTGTGCTCGGGATTGATGGGACGCCCCCGCCACTGCCGGACGTGCAGGTCGAGCAGCGCGTGCACGGCGTCGGACGCGCCCTCCGCCGGAACCGGCTCCACCGTGATGCCGCGAACGTCGATCTTGCGGAGCTTCGCGCGCATCTTCCCGGCGGTGCGGCGCGGCAGCCGTCCGAGGACGTCGTCGATGCCGGCGGCGGGCAGTTCGAGGCACACCGATGACGGCATCCGCCACGCCCGGCGCGGCCACTCGGCCGCCACCAGGTGCGCCGCCGAGCCGGGACGGACCTCGCGGAGGTCGATCGCGCACCATCCGTGCTCGTCCAGCAGCGCCCGGGTCAGATGCCGGACGGCGCCGTCGGCGTACACGGGGTCGAGGAGGAAGTCGGTGAAGTCGCTCTGCTCCCCCGCCAGCGGCAGCAGCACCGGGAACCCGTGCCGCACGCCCGCCGTCAGCGGCGCCGCCGCGACGAGCCGGCCGCGGCACCGGACCAGGAAGAGCCGCAGCCGGCCGCTCGTCCCGTACCAGCCCCACCAGGCCTTGAGCCACTCGTACGTCTGGAACGGCGTCGCGGCCGGGCTGCGGTCGTAGAGGTCGCGGAGCTCGTCCGCCAGGGCCACGAGCGCCTGTTCCTCCCGGTGCACTTCGACCGACCACTCGACGGCGGTCGGGAGCGACAGGCGGGGCGCGACGTCCCCCGGCGTAAGGCTGGACAGGCTCATTTCCCCACCCC
>NZ_SMKK01000353.1 GCF_004348425.1 Actinomadura sp. 7K507 | reverse complement strand
GGTTTCACCTACGGCCCGCTGTTCCAGGGGGTCCGGGCGGCCTGGCGCACGCCGGACGCCGTCTACGCCGAGATCCGGCTCCCCGACCCCGACGCCGCCACCGGCTACACCCTGCACCCCGCACTCCTCGACGCCGCCCTCCACCCCGCCGCTCTGGCCGCCGATGTTCCCGGCGAACAGGCCCACCTCCCCTTCGCTTGGGAGGACATCACCTTCCACGCCGCGCGGGCGACGGCGCTCCGCGTCGCCATCACCCCCGTCGGCGGCAACGGCGACCACGCCACCGGCTTGGCGCTCACCGCCGCCGACCCGGCCGGCGAGCCCGTCGCCACCATCGGCACGCTCACCCTGCGTCCCGTTACCGGCGCCCCGGCGACCGCTCCCGCGCGACGCGATCACCTGTACGCGCTGTCCTGGCCGCTGCTGTCGGAGACCGAGACGGTCACCGGCGCCGCCGCCGCGGTCCTCGGTGAACGCGATCCCGGGTTCGCCGAGGAGCTGCGCGCCACGCTCGGCTATGACGACGTCGATGAGCCGGGCGAAGACGGCCCTCCACCGGTCATCGTCATCCCGTGGTCCGCAGATGGCCGCGAGGACGGTGCGGAGGTGCTCGCACGCGCTCAGTCCGCCTCCCGGGACGCGCTGGAGCTGCTTCGGCGTTACCTGTCCGAGGACCGGTTCGCCGGCAGCCACCTGGTTCTGCTGACCGCCGACGCCGCCGCGGTCACGGAACCGGACGTGGTGGACCTCGCCGCGAGCGCCGTGTGGGGTCTGGGCCGGAGCGTCCAGGCCGAGCATCCCGGCCGCCTCACGCTCATCGACATCGACCGGGAGCCCGCGAGCATTCAGCGGCTTCCCGCCGCGATCGGCACCGCGCTGGACCAGGACGAGCCCCGGCTCGCCGTCCGCGGCGGCGGCGTCCACACCGCGCGGCTGACCCGGACGAGCGGCACGGCGCCCCAGGACGGCGCCGCCGGCGAGCGGCCGACCTTCGCTCCCGGCGGCACGGTGCTGGTCACCGGAGGCACCGGAACCCTCGGCGCGCTGGTCGCCGGACACCTCGTCGCAGGGCACGGCGTCACCCGCCTGATCCTGGCCGTCCCCGAGCCGGGCGCCCCCGATGCCGTGGAGTTGCGGCACCGCCTGGAGGAACTGGGCGCCCACATCACGATGACCGGCTGCGACATCGCCGACCCCGTCCGGCTCGCCGAACTCCTCGCAGCCGTCCCCGAGGCGCATCCCCTCACGGGGGTCGTCCACGCGGCCGGCGACACCGCCGAGGAGGCAGGCGCCGGGCTCGCTCCGAAGGCGGGCGCCGCCTGGAACCTGCACCACCAGACCCGCGACCTGCCCCTGAGCGCCTTCATCCTGTTCTCCTCGGCCGGCTCCGTGCTCGGCTCCCCCGGTCAGGGCGCGGACGCCGCCGCCGACCACTTCCTCGACGCCCTCGCCGTCCACCGGCAGGCGGAGGGCCTGCCGGCCCAGTCCATCGGGTGGGGTCCGTGGCATCCGGAATCCGGTGAGATCGCCGCGTTGACGGCGGAGCGGGCGGTCCGGCTGTTCGACGCCGCCCTTGCGACGGCGCGTCCCCGCGTCCTGGCCGTCCCCGTCCGCGTGGGCGCGCTGCCCGCGCCGCCGCCCGCGCTGTTCAGGGCGCTCGTTCCGAGCACGGCCGCCCGGCCCACCGCCGGGGGCGCGACCGCTCACTCGAACGCCTTGGCCGAGTACCTGTCCACGCTCGGTCCCGACGAGCAGCACCGGCACATGCTGTCGCTCCTGCGCAGCAGCATCGCGACGGTGCTGGCGCACGCGACGCCGGACAGTGTCGACACCGACCGGCCGTTCAACGAGCTGGGCTTCGACTCGGCGATGTCGGTGGAGCTGCGGAACCGCCTGGGGATGACCACCGGCCGGCGGCTGCCCGCCACCCTCGTCTTCGATTACCCCACCCCCGACGCGCTCGCCCGCCATCTCAGGGACGTCGTGCTCGGTTCGAAGACGTCCCTGCGGGCCGCGGCGACCTCCATCAGCGCGGACGAGCCGATCGCCATCATCGGCATGGGGTGCCGCTACCCCGACGGCATCCGGACACCGCAGCAGCTGTGGGACCTGGTCGCGGGGGGTGCCGACGCCATCGGCGAGTTCCCGTCGAACCGGGGCTGGCCGGTCGCCGACCTCTATCACCCCGACCCCGACCACCCCGGCACCACCTACGCCCGCGAGGGCGGCTTCATCTACGACGCCGACCACTTCGACGCCGACTTCTTCAACATCAGCCCCCGCGAAGCCCAAGCCACCGACCCCCAGCAGCGGCTCCTCCTCGAAACCGCCTGGGAGACGATCGAGAACGCCGGTATCGACCCCACCGCGCTCCACGGCACCCGCACCGGCATCTTCACCGGCATCTCCTCGCAGGACTACGGTTCCGGGCTCCCGCATCTGTCCAGCGAGTCCGAAGGCCATCTCGGCCCCGGGACGTCCGGCAGCGTGGCCTCGGGCCGGATCGCCTACACCTTCGGTCTGGAAGGGCCCGCGGTCACCATCGACACCGCCTGCTCCTCCTCCCTGGTCGCCCTGCACCTGGCCTGCCAAGCGCTCCGGCAGGGAGAATGCGACATGGCCCTGGCCGGTGGGGCGAGCGTCATGTCCAGCCCCGGCGCGTTCGTGGTGTTCTCCCGGCAGCGCGTGCTCGCGCCCGACGGCCGCGCCAAGGCGTTCGCCGCGGCGGCCGACGGCACCGGATGGGCGGAGGGCGTCGGGCTGCTGCTGGTCGAGCGGCTGTCGGACGCGCGCCGCAACGGCCACCCCGTTCTCGCGGTGGTGCGCGGCTCGGCCGTCAACCAGGACGGTGCCAGCAACGGCCTCACCGCCCCCAACGGCCCCGCCCAGCAGCGGGTCATCAACCAGGCGCTCGCCACCGCGGGCCTGGAACCGGACGAGGTCGACGCGGTCGAGGCGCACGGCACCGGCACGGCGCTCGGCGACCCCATCGAGGCTCAGGCGCTCATCGCCGCCTACGGGCAGCGGCGCCCCGGCGACCGGCCGCTCTGGCTGGGGTCGGTCAAGTCGAACATCGGGCACACCCAGGCCGCCGCGGGCGTCGCCGGAGTCATCAAGATGGTCCAGGCCATGCGCCACGGCGTGCTGCCCCGGACCCTGCACGTCGACGAGCCGACCCCGCACGTCGACTGGTCCGCCGGAGCGGTGCGGGTGCTCACCGAACCGGTGACCTGGCCCGGGACCGAGCGGCCGCGGCGCGCCGCGATCTCGTCGTTCGGGATGAGCGGGACCAACGCCCACACCATCATCGAGCACGCACCCGAGCCGGCCCCGGCGCCCTCCGGCGGACCCGCGCGGGACGGGACCGGTGACGGACCCCTCGGGCGGCGCGTCCCCGAGCCGGTCGTCCCCTGGACGGTCTCCGGTAAGAGCGAGGCCGCGCTCGCCGCGCAGGCGGCGCGCCTGGCCGGACATCTCCAGGACGGGCCGCGGCCGGAGCCCGCCGACACCGCCTGGGCGCTCGCCACGACACGCGCGCACCTGGAACACCGGGCCGTCGTGATCGGCACCCGCGACGAGTTCGAGGCCGGCTTGCGGGCCGTCGCCGAGCGGCAGCCGTCCATGCACGTGGTCCAGGGCCGGGCCGGGCACACCGGCAAGACGGTGTTCGTGTTCCCCGGCGAGGGCTCCCAGTGGGCCGGGATGGGCGCCGAGCTGCTGCGGGAGTCGGAGGTGTTCCGGGACGGGATCCTGGCGTGCGACCAGGCGCTCTCGCCGCACATCGACTGGTCGGTGACCGACGTGCTGACCGGCGTGTCCGGCGGCCCGCCGCTGGAGCGGGTCGACGTCGTCCAGCCGGTGCTGTTCGCCGTCATGGTCGCCCTGGCCGAGCTGTGGCGGTCGCTGGGCGTGGTGCCCGACGCCGTCGTCGGGCATTCCCGCGGGGAGGTGGCTGCGGCGTACGTCGCCGGTGCGCTGAGCCTCGACGAGGCCGCCGGGATCGTGGCGCTGCGGAGCCGGGCCCTGACGGCGCTGGCGGGCACCGGGGCGATGGCGACGGTGTCGCTGCCGGCGGAGACGACCGGCGAGCATCTGCGCCGCTGGGGCGACGACTTGGCCGTAGCCGCGGTCAACGGCCCCCGCGCGACCGTGGTCGCGGGCGCCGCGGACGCCGTCGAGGAGTTCCTGGCCTTCTGCCGGGAGAACCAGATCAACGCCGCCCCGGTCGACGTCGACTACGCCTCCCATTCCGCGCACATCGACACCATCGGCGACGAGCTGCGCGCCGCCGTCGCCGGGGTCGACCCGCGGCCGACCAGCGTCCCGTTCTACTCCACCGTCACCGGCGGGCTCGTGGACGGCACGGACCTCGACAGCGGGTACTGGTTCGACAACATCCGCCGCCCCGTCCGGTTCGGGGAGGCCACCGCCGCCCTGCTGGAGGACGGTCACGGCACCTTCATCGAGGTCAGCCCGCACCCCGTGCTCACCATCGGGATCCAGCAGACGCTCGACGTCGTGCCCCGGCCCGGTTCCGGCGTCCCGGCGGTGGTGACCGGGACCGTCCAGCGCGCCGACGGCGGCTGGCGGCGCCTGCTGATCAACCTCGCCGAGTTGCACGCGCGGGGCGTCCGGGTCGACTGGCCGCGGGTGCTGCGGGCGTCGGGCACGGCACCGCCGGCCGCGCCGCCGGCGTTGCCGACCTACGCCTTCCAGCGGCGGCCGTTCTGGCTGCGCGCCCCCGCCGGAGCGGCCGACGTCACGGCCGCGGGCCTGGAGACGGGCGGCCATCCCCTGCTCGGCGCCTGCGTGACCCTCGCCGACGAGCAGACCACCGTGTTCACCGGGAGGCTCTCGCTCGACGCCCACCCGTGGCTCGCCGACCACGCCATCGCCCGCACCCCCGTCCTGCCCGGGACCGCCTACCTGGAGCTGGCCGTCCACGCCGGCGACCACACCGGCACTCCCCACGTCCAGGAACTCGCGCTCCACACCCCCCTCGTCCTGGACCCCGCGTCCCCTGCCCGGATCCAGGTCACCGTGGAGGGACCCGACGGCGACGGCCACCGTCGGCTCGCCATCCACTCCCGCCTCGACGGCGGCCCCGACCTCACCGGCGAGCGCGCCTGGACGTGCCACGCCACCGGCGTCCTCGCCCCCTCCGGCGCACTGCCCGAGACCCCGGACATGACCGCGTGGCCGCCGCCCGGTGGGCGGCCGGTCCCGGTCGAGGACCTGTACCGGCGGTTCGACGAGCGCGACCTCAACTACGGGCCGCTGTTCCAGGGGGTGCGCAGAGCCTGGAGCAGCCCGGACGGCATGTTCGCCGAGATCGCTCTCCCCGACCCGGACGCCGCGGCCGGTTACACCCTGCATCCGGCGCTGCTGGACGCCGCCATGCACCCCACCGCCCTGGCCGCCGACGGCACCACCCACGACCAGGACGGGCACCCCTACCTGCCGTTCGCCTGGAACGGCGTCACCGTGCACGCCGCCGACGCCACCGAGCTGCGGGTCGCCATCACCTCCGGGAGCGGGGACAACGGCAGTGGCGGCATCGCCATCACGGCCGCCGACCCCGGCGGGCGTCTGGTCGCCACCATCGACACCCTCAACCTGCGCCCGTTCACCAGCGACCTGTCCGCCGGTTCCGGCCCCGCCCCCCGGGACCAGCTGTTCACCCTGGACTGGCCGGCCCTGCGATCGGACCCCCCACCCGGACCGGACGGCCCCTACGCCGTCCTCACCGAGCACGACCCCGAGCTGGCGCGGGCGCTGCAGGCCGCACTCACCACACCGACCCGCGCGTTCGCCGACCTCGTCGAACTCGGCGCGAGCGCGAACGGCACCGCCCCGCCGCAGATCATCCTCGTCCCCTGTCCCGGCACCGGCACCGGCACCGGCACCAGCACCGGCGACGACGGCGACGGCGACGGCGAGGAGGTGGCCGGCCTTGCCCACGCCACCACCAAGCGCGTCCTCCGGCTTGTCCAGCAGTACCTGACCGACGACCGCTTCACCCAGAGTCACCTGGTGCTGCTGACCACCCGCGGCACCACGGCCGGCGGACCGGAGACGGTCGACCTGGCCCAGTCGCCGCTGTGGGGGCTGGTCCGCAGCGTCCAGACCGAGCACCCCGACCGGATCACGATCATCGATCTCGACGGCCGCGCCGCCGGGTTCCAGGCCCTCGGCTCCGCGATCGGCACCGCACTGGAGCACCGCGAGCCGCAGCTGGCCATCCGCGGCACCACCGTGCACGCTCCGCGCGTCACCCGCCGACCCGCCTCCGGCGAAGCGGAGAACGGCACCGGCCGCGGCGCCGCGCCCGCCGCCCTCGACCCGGACGGCACCGTCCTGGTCACCGGCGGCACCGGGACCATCGGGCGGCTGATCACCGAGCACCTCGTCACCGGCCACGGCATCACGCACCTCATCGTGGCCAGCCGCAGCGGCCTCCAGGCCCCCGCGGCGCAGGAGCTGCGGCGCCGCCTCGAAGAACTGGGCGCCCAGGCGACCATCGCCGCCTGCGACACCGCCGACCCCCGCATGCTCGCCGATCTCCTGGCGGCCGTCCCCGACGAGCACCCGCTGACCGCCGTCGTCCACGCGGCCGGGGTCATCGACGACGGGATCGTCACGGCCCTCACCCCCGACCGGATCGACACGGTCATGGCCCCCAAGGTGGACGCCGCCTGGAACCTGCACCGGCAGACCCGGAACCACCCCCTGAAGGCCTTCGTGCTTTTCTCGTCCGCCGCAGCGACCTTCGGACCGCCCGGCGCGGCCGGCTACGCCGCGGCCAACGTCTTCCTGGACGTCCTGGCGGCGCACCGGAGGGCCGAGGGGCTGCCGGCCCACTCCATCGGCTGGGGCTACTGGCAGGAGGTCACCGGCATGACCGCCCACCTCACCGACACCGACCGCAACCGCGTGGCCCGCAGCGGCATGGTCCCCATCACCAACGACCAGGGCCTGGAGCTGTTCGACGCCGCGCTGGCCTCTCCGCGCCCCCACCTGC
>NZ_SMKK01000352.1 GCF_004348425.1 Actinomadura sp. 7K507 | reverse complement strand
CCCCGCACCCTCCCCCGCCTGGTCCGCACCGAACTCAACGCCGAACACCCCGACGAGTCCATGGGCATCCACCTGCTGGCCAGCGCCCGCCGCAAGTCGACGCTGGCGGTCTAGCGGCGGCGGTCGTGTTCGGACTGGCAGGTTATGCAGCGGGAGGCGTCCGGGCGGGCCTCCAGGCGGCCTTCGGGGACGGCGTGGCCGCAGGCCAGGCACCGACCGTAGGTGCCGTCGTCGATCCGCTCCAGGGCGGCGAGGACGCCCTGGCGGTGGCGTTCGAGGGAGTCCAGGGCGGCCTCCACGCGGTCATGGGCGGTCAGGCCCGCCCCGGCGTCCGCGGCTGAATTGTCGCGCTCGGGGCTCTCTCCGCGAAGAATGGCGATCGAGCGGTCCAGGTCCTCGATCATGGACTCGAGGCGGGAACGGGCTGCGGCGGTGTCCACGATCCTGCGAACTCCTCCCGGCGGGGGCTTCCGGGCAATGCGCCGGTCAGAACAAGTGAATAATCTTCATCCTCGTGGGGCTGCTCCGGTGCCGGCCCCTGGTCACAGGCCGGATGAAAATCACTCAGTCCGAATGGTTGCCAGGACTATCCCCAGAAGTCGCGGGTTCTATGAGTGCCGGACCGTTGTTTCTCACGCTGTTGACCGCCTTTGACACCGGGTAGGCGTCCATTGTCCCGGCCATGGCGGGCACCAGGAGGCCGCGGACCTCCTCGGTTCCGGTCAGGGCCGGGTCGAGCCAGGCGTCCCAGCGGTCCGGCTCGACGATCATCGGCATCCGGTCGTGGATCCGGCCGAGATCGTCCGGCGCGTCGGTCGTGATCACCGTGCACGTCCAGACCCACTCGTCCTCGGGCGACTTCCACAACTCGTAGAGACCGGCCATCGCCATCACGGCGCCGTCGTTCGGGCGGATGAAGTACGGCTGCTTCTGCGGCTTCTTCTTCTTGGCCTTCTTCTCGCCCTCGGCCGGATCCGGCGAGTCGCCCTGGTCCTGGAGGGTGTACCACTCGAAGTAGCCGTCGGCCGGGAGCAGGCAGCGCCGCCGCGCGAACGCGCGGCGGTACGACGGCTTCTCGTGCACCGTCTCGAACCGCGCGTTGATCATGCGTGAGCCGATGGAGATGTCCTTGGCCCACGACGGGACGAGTCCCCAGCGGACCGTCCGCAGCTGCCGGACGGCCGCCTCCTCTTCGGGGGCGTCCTTGGGCCGGCGGTTCAGGACCACCGGAACCTGCTTCGTCGGAGCGACGTTGTAGTCGGGCTGGATGTCCCCGTCGACGGCGTCGAGCTGCACCTGGAACTCGTCCAGCAGCTCCTGACGCGCCCGGGTGGTGGCATAGCGTCCGCACATGGGACCCATCCTGCCGTGCTTGAGCCGCGACGTGATGGGCATGTAGCGGGTCATGCGACCCTTCACGACCCTGGCCCGCCCGTTCGTGGCGGCGCCGTACATCATGACCGGCCTTGAGGCCATCCGCGACCCGCGCGAGCGCGCCGAGCGGGTCGGCCCCGCGGTCAAGCCGGTGGCCGACCGGATCGAATGGCTGCCGAAGGACCCCGAAACGCTCGTCCGGATGGAGGGCGCGCTCAGCCTCGGCACCGGTGCCATGCTGCTGACCGGCAAGTTCCGGCGGCTGACCACGCTGCTGCTCGCCGCCCAGCTCGTCCCCGCGCTGGCGACCGAGCACCGCTTCTGGAGCGAGAACGATCTTGAGCGCCGCGCCAGCGAGCGCTCCCACCTCCTGAAGAACGCGGGCATGTTCGGCGCGCTGCTCATGGTGGCCACCGAGCCGCGCCGCCCGCCGCGCATGGCGGAGCTGCGGCGGGCCGCGCGCGAGACGCAGATCAAGAGCGGCGCGGACGCCAAGGTGCTGCGCAAGGAGGCCGCCGCCACGCTCCGCGACGCCCGCCGCGAGGCGGCCCGTCAGGTGCGCGTCGCCCGCGCCGAGGGCGGGCGCAAGGCCGCCAAGCAGACCGCCAAGGCGACCAAGGCCGCCAGGGCGGCGAAGCCGGGCGCCGCGTTCAAGGCGGGCAAGGCCGGCGGCGCGGCCAAGGCGGGCAAGGCGGGCGCGCAGAAGGCGGGCAAGGCAGGCGGCGCGCTGAAGAACTTCAAGGCGGGCAGCGCGCTCAAGGCCGGCAGGGCCGCCCAGCCGGGCCGGGCCGCGCGGGCCGGCCAGACGGTCAAGGCCGGGACCGCCACGCAGGCGGCGAAGGCCATGAAGGCCGGCAAGACCGTCAAGGCGGGGACGGCGGTGCAGGCCGGCAAGGTCAAGCAGGCCGTCCAGCGCTGATTTCCCGAAGAGAACCTTAAAGGAGCCTCAAATCCGTTGAACCGCGGGCCGGGGCGGTCCCGTACTGCCAGGGACCAGCAGATTCGACCCGTCCCCTTCCCCCCAACGGAGACGCCCCGGCCATGGCAGTTCCCGGATCGACCGGTCGCCAGACCGGCGGGGTGCGGAGCCTGCTCCGCCGCCCCGGCACGGCGCGGCCGGGCCCTGAGACCGACAGGGCCGCGCGCGATGAGGAGATCGTCGCGGAGCTCTACCGCGAGTACCATCGGCCGCTCCTCGCGTTCGTGCTCCGGCTGACCGGCGGCGACCGCCAGTGGGCCGAGGACGTGGTGCAGGAGACCATGATCCGGGCATGGCGCAGCGCGGACCGGTTGGACGACCGCACGTCCTCGCTGATGCCGTGGCTGGCCACGGTCTCCAGGCGTATCGTGATCGACAACCACCGGCAGCGCGAGGTCCGGCCGCCGGAGGTCGGCGACGGCCCCCTGGAGAACCTCCCGATGGCGGACGAGATGGACGGCCTGCTGCGCAAGGTCGTGGTGACGGAAGCGCTGGAGTCGCTGTCCCCGGCGCACCGGCAGGCGCTGACGGAGACGGTGCTGCGCGACCGTACGGTGAATCAGGCGGCCGAGTACCTCGGCATTCCGGTGGGGACGGTCAAGTCCCGCGTGTACTACGCGCTTCGCGCCTTGCGGGTCGCCTTGGAGGAGAGGGGGGTGACCTCATGAGTTCGCAGGTCGAGCACACCGACGTCGGCGCGTACGCGCTGGGCCTTCTCGAAGACGGCGATCGGCGGGCCTTCGAGGCCCATCTCCGCGAGTGCGGCACGTGCCAGGCCGAGCTCGGCGAGATGGCCGGGACGGCCCGGGTCCTGTCCGCGCTCGGCGGTGCGGCATCCGGCGGGAACGGGCCCGCGCCGGAGGGGGGTGAGGACGAGCCGTCCGCACCACCGGCGCCGGTGATCGACATGATGCGGCGCCGGCGCAAGGAGGACCGCAGGTTCCGCCGCGGCGCCTACGTCGTCGGCTCGGCGGCTGCCGCCGCGGCGCTGGCCGCCGGGATCGGCGTCGGGACGGTGCTGAGCGACGACGAGACCGTCCGGCCGCAGCCGCCCGCGGCCATCACCGGCGACAGGTTCCATGGGGCGAACGCGAGCACGGGCGCGTCCGGCGCGGTCGGCCTGGTCGACAAGGGGTGGGGCACACAGGTCGGCCTGGAGCTGCGCGGCATCAAGGGTCCGCTGCGGTGCCGCCTGGAGGCCGTGTCCCGGACCGGTGAGCGCGGCGTCGTCGCGGGCTGGCGCGTCCCGGACAAGGGCTACGGCGTGCCGGGCCAGCCCAAGCCGCTCGTCATGCAGGGCGGGACGGGCCTCACCCGCCAGGAGATCGCCCGCTTCGAGGTGCGGCTCCAGAGCGGCGGGACGCTGCTGACCATCCCCCTCTGAGCACCCGGCCGGGACTGCCGCCGGCCCGATAACCTTGGGGCATGCCCACTCCGCATTGGTCCGCCCCGGTCGCCCATGCCCCGGTCGACGCCACCGTGCCGCTGCCCGGTTCGAAGTCGATGACGAACCGGGCGCTGGTCCTGTCGGCGCTCGCCGGCGAGCCCGCGTGCATCACGGGGCCGCTGCGCAGCCGCGACACCGAGCTGATGGCCGATGCCCTCCGGGCGCTCGGCGCGGGGATCGGGGACGACTTCGACGACTGGCAGGTGCTGCCGGACGAGCTGGCGGGCCCGGCGCGGGTGGACGTCGGCCTCGCCGGGACGGTGATGCGGTTCCTGCCGCCCGTCGCCGCACTGGCGTCCGGCGAGGTCTTCGTCGACGGTGACCCGCGTGCCCGGGAGCGGCCGATGGGCCCGATCGTCGCCGCGCTCCGGGCGCTCGGCGCCGGGATCGACGACGCCGGGCGGGGCGCCCTCCCGTTCACCGTGCGCGGGACGGGCTCGCTGAACGGCGGGCAGGTCACGATCGACGCGTCCGGGTCGTCCCAGTTCGTGTCCGGGCTGCTGCTGGCCGCGCCGCGCTTCGAGAAGGGCGTGGAGATCAGGCACGAGGGCCCGCCGGTGCCGTCGGCGCCGCATCTGGCCATGACCGTCCACATGCTGCGCGAGGCGGGCGCGGCGGTCGAGGCGGAGGAGAACGTGTGGCGCGTCGCGCCCGGCCCGATCCGGGGCGGCGAGTGGCTGATCGAGCCCGACCTGTCGAACGCGGCGCAGTTCCTCGGCGCGGCGCTGGTCGCCGGCGGGCGCGTCACCGTGCCCGGGTGGCCGGCGGAGACCACGCAGCCGGGCGACGCGCTGCGCGGGCTGCTCGGCGCGATGGGCGCGGAGGTGTCCCTCGGGCGGGAAGGGCTGACCGTCCGCGGCCCCGCCGGACTCTCCGGTCAGGGCGGGTTCTCCGGGCTGACCGCCGACCTGCACGAGGTGGGCGAGCTGACGCCCGTGCTCGCGGCCCTGGCCGCGCTGGCCGGCTCCCCGTCCCGGCTGACGGGCATCGCGCACCTGCGCGGCCACGAGACGGACCGGCTCGCGGCCCTGGCCACCGAGATCAACGGGCTGGGCGGCGACGTCCGGGAGCTGGCGGACGGGCTGGAGATCCGGCCCAGGCCGCTGCGCGGCGGCGTCTTCCGCACCTACGACGACCACCGGATGGTGATGGCGGCGGCCCTGCTCGGGCTGGCCGTTCCCGGCATTGAGGTGGAGAATCCGGGCACCGTGGGCAAAACTCTTCCGAACTTCACGGAGTCGTGGGCGTCGATGCTGGCGCCCGCCTGACGGCAGGGACGGACCACTGGCCAGAGGAACGCACGACTATGACGAGGACGACGTCCGGGTCCGGCCCGGGCGCCGCGGGTCGCGTCCGCGCACCCGCCGCCGGCCCGCGCACGAGGACGCCGCACCCGGTTTCGTGATCGCGGTGGACCGGGGCCGGTACCGCTGCCTGGTGGATCCGGGATCCGGCGACGAGCGGGGCGTGACCGCGATGCGCGCCCGCGAGCTGGGCCGCAAGGGCGTCGTCGTGGGCGACCGGGTGGCGCTCGTCGGGGACGTGTCCGGTGCCCCCGACACGCTGGCCCGCATCGTCCGCGTCGAGCCGAGGACGTCGTCGCTGCGCCGCACCGCCGACGACACCGACCCGTTCGAGCGGGTCGTCGTCGCCAACGCCGACCAGCTCGCGATCGTGACGGCGCTGGCCGACCCCGAGCCCCGCCCGCGCATGATCGACCGGCAGCTCGTCGCCGCCTACGACGCCGGAATGGAACCGCTGCTCTGCCTCACCAAGGCCGACCTCGCCGACGCCGGCGCCCTGGTGGCCGAGTACGCGCCGCTCGGCGTGCCGTACGTCGTGACGCGCCGGGGCGGCGAGGTGGACGAGCTGCGCGGCCACCTGGCGGGGCGGACGAGCGTCCTGGTCGGGCACTCGGGCGTCGGCAAGTCGACGCTGGTGAACGCGCTCGTCCCGGACGCCGAGCGGGCGGTCAGCCACGTCAACGCGGTCACCGGGCGGGGCCGGCACACCTCGTCGTCGGCGATCGCGCTGGAGCTGCCCGGCGGGGACGGCTGGATCATCGACACCCCCGGGGTACGGAGCTTCGGGCTCGCGCACGTCGAGCCCCGGCATGTGATCAACGCGTTCGACGACCTGGCGGAGGGCGCCGCCGAGCGCTGCCCGCCGCACTGCGACCATCTGCAGGAGAGCTGCGGCCTGGACGGCTGGGTGACCGACGGGCACGCCAGCCGGGCCCGGCTCGACTCGCTGCGGCGGCTGCTGTCCAGCCGGGAGGGCGAACCCGAATAGCGAATCCGGGCAGCGGGGCCCGCAGAGCGGAACCACGTGTCCGCCTTGCATCGGTATCGTCTCCCCCCATGGTCCAGGTGATCGCGGGGCGTTACGAGCTGGTGGAGGTGCTCGGCCGCGGCGGGATGGGCGCCGTGTGGCGGGCGCGCGACCGCACGCTCGGCAGGGAGGTGGCGGTCAAGGAGGTGTCGCTGCCTCAGGGACTGGACGACGCGCAGGTCGAGCGGATGTACGCGCGGACGTTCCGGGAGGCGAGGTCCGCGGCGCGGCTCGACCACCCCGGCATCGTGACCGTGCACGACGTCGTGGAGGAGGAGGGGCGGCCCTGGATCGTGATGCAGCTCGTCCGGGCCGACGCCCTCGACAAGGTCATCGCGCGGGAGGGGCGGCTGCCGCCCGACCGGGTCGCGGCGATCGGGCTCGACCTGCTGGACGCGCTGAACGCCGCGCACGCCGCCAGTGTCGTGCACCGGGACGTGAAGCCGGGGAACGTGCTGCTGCCACGCGGCCGCGCCGTCCTCACCGACTTCGGCATCGCGACCGTGGCGGGCGACGAGACGCTCACGCAGGCGGGGGCCATCGTCGGGTCGCCCGCGTATCTGGCGCCCGAGCAGGCGCGCCACCAGAAGGCGACCCCGGCGTCGGACCTGTGGTCCCTGGGCGCCACCCTGTACGCCGCCGCCGAGGGCCGCCCCCCGTACGACCGGCCCGACGTATGGGGCGTGATGGCCGCCGTCCTCTCGGACGATCCGGACCCGATCGAGCACGCCGGGCCCCTGGCCCCGGTCCTCCAGGGCCTCCTCCGCAAGGACCCGGACCAGCGGGTGAGCCCGGGTGAGGCCGAACGGCTGCTCCGCCAGGTCGCGCAGGGCCCGGCTCCCGTCCCGGAGCCGCCCCGGTTCGCCCCGCCCGTCCCGGGGCCGCGCGACGTGAC
>NZ_SMKK01000351.1 GCF_004348425.1 Actinomadura sp. 7K507 | reverse complement strand
CCCCCTTCCCCCCGCTGACCGGCGTGCGCTACAGGCCGCGTGCGTCTACTTCGCCGCCCTCGTGCCTCCTTCCGCCAGCGCGGTTGAGCACGCAGCGCACATATTCGCATCGCGCGTGCGGGTCCCGATGGACGTTGAGCGCACGGTACGCAAGGTGATGGACACGGTTGCCGTGGCGGTGCGCGCGGGGGACGAAGCGGCCGCCACGGCGGCCACGGTGGGAGCGGGGCTGGACGTGACGGTGGACGTGGCCGTGGACGGGGCGGTTGACGTGGTGCAGGCGGCGGTGAGCGTAGTGGTGCGCGCGGCAGACGCGGCGGTGGACGCGGCGGTGGACGCGGCGATGAAGGCAGCGGTGGACGCGGCGATGGACGCGGCGATGGACGCAACTGCCGTGGCGAAGCACGCGAAGCACGCGGCGGACGCGGCGCATGCGGCGCTGGACGCGGCTGCCGTGGCGACGGCGGTGCGTACGGCGGCGGATGCGGCGGTAAAGGCACTGCAGAAGGCCGAACGGGTCTTCACCATGCTGGCCGGCGACCAGCCACAGGATCGCGCAGTGGCCGGTGCGGCACGGCCGTTAGGGGTTCTGACGCGGCGGTTGCTGACCGTCGGGTGCGCACTGCTGCCCGTCACCGACCGGAACCGCTACGCCGAGGAATGGCTCAGCCTGCTCACCGAGCTACCCACCCGCAAGGACCGAGCCTGGCACCTGCTGTCCATCCTGCGCGGTTCGCCGCGCCAAGCCTGGACACTGCGCCGTCCGCTCAAGCACGTCCCGCCCGCCTGACCAGGCGCAGCATGGCCACTGGACCAGCGGGCGACAGCGCCGAGACCTCGAGAACCTCCCCGATGCTGCACCTCTCCCCCAGTGGGGGATCAAAATCGTTGAGTACGGTTCCCCGGTCTTCATCGCACGCGCGTCATCGACTCATAGTCGTTCAAGATCGACGCCTTCGATGGGTCGGAGCCCAGGACGACGTTCGGCCGGAAATCGGGCAAGCGAAGGGATCGATCCCGCTCGCACGGATGGCCCAGTCCCCGCGAGATCACCAAAGCGAGGGCCTGGCGGCTCAGCAACCGCGCCTCAAGGCGCCTGAAAGGGGAACCCGTAGCCCCCGAAGGCCCGCGGTGCCCTAGTCAGGACGACGCTTGCCGTCGGGTGACCGCATGACGTCCGATCAGCCCATCCGGCACAAACTCCGCCAAACAGGACGACGGCGCTTCAATTGAATCTTGAGTGACCCCACCACTGATCGTCCTGCATGCAACTCTTACAGAAGACGAAAACACGCCGCAATGACTGAGGTGCCACGTGGAACGCATAGACGGTATCGAGTGCTCTAAATCGGCGCGTGCAAAGTTCGGATGTGCGCGATTTCATGGTGGCCGGTGTGGCCCTGGCGTCAGCCCCGCGCGTCAAGGCACACCCCGTGTGAGCCGTCCGCCCCCGATGCCCTGAAGGACGGTTCTCCTCCCCCAGGGAAAGGGCTGCGGGCGTGGGCGTAGAAGACACCACTAAGACCGACACTCGCACGGACACGACCGACAAGCCCGCCTCGTCCGAGCGGCCCTACTCACCGCCGCCCGACAACCCCGGCTCACCGGGGCAGCCGTCCCGCCTGGAAAGCCTCGCCCGCGCCCGCGAACAGCAACAGAGCAGGTCACAGGAGACCCAGGACAGGGAGACCAGCCCCAAACCTGCCGAAGAACGCGACGACAAGGCCACCTCAGAGCGGACCGGCAGCGGGAACGAGAAGACCGAGGCATCCGGCAAGCCCGAGGCCCAGGGCCTGGACCAGCGCGAGGACGACGACCGGCCCGGGACCGGCAAGCCCGGACGGCCGGACAAGCGCGAACAGGAACCACGCACCCAGGACGAGGGCACCACGGGAAGCCGCGAACCCGGCACCGGCACCCCCGCCGACCGCGACCGGCCCCAAGGCCAAGCCGGTGAGCAGCGCGCCGACACTGCCACCGGACCCGCAGACCGGCCCGCCTCATCCGAACGGCGATGGACGCCACCGCCCGACAACCCCGGCTCCCCCGGCCAGCCGTCCCGCCTGGAAAGCCTCGCCCGCGCCCGCGAACAACAACAGGCCGCCGCCGCACAACGCGACCAGGCCGGGGACGGCCGGAGCGAGCCGAGCGGAGAACGCGGCACCGGGCCCGCCACGGCGCAGTCGGACAACGACGGCGCGAACGCGGAGCCGGCAGGCAAGCTCGAGGGCTCCGCCCAGGAGCAGGACGCGAACAGACCGGGAACGGACGAAGGTAGAACCGAGGACCGGCCCAGGCGGGTCGCCTCCGAAGCGCCGCCCACCCCGGACCAGAACACCAGTGAAGCGGACAAGCCCACCGACGGCGGCAGCGAGCCCCGCACCGAACCAGCGGGGCAAACCACCGACCAACTCAACGGACCGCAAGCACCCCGTCCAGGCACCACGACCGGTGAGTTGGGGCCTCAGGAGCACGCCACCGACCCGCCGCCCGCCACCGAGCAGGGCCCACGAACCTCGGACGGTCCCGTCGATGACGGCAACCAAACTCGCCCCGAAGCAGCCGAACAGCCCACTGCCCCCGCCGACGGGACCGAGCAGCCGGACCCCATCGACACCCAAACCAGACCCGGGGACGAACCGACCGGCCAGAACGCCGAAGCCACCGAACCCGCCCCCGACACCGGCTCCCACACCGACGAACCGGGCGACCAGCCCGCCACCGACAACGCCCCGTCCTCCCCCGAAGGACCAGACCAAGACTCGGGGACACGCGAACCTCACGGCGAACAAGACCGCGACCGTGATAAGAAGTCCGAAGATACCGACAACGAGCCGTCCCCGAACGAGACCAACGAGGCAGACCGGAAAGGAAAGACAAACCCGATACTCCTTGATGCGCGCTCCGACAGTCGAGGCCGAGTCAATTTCGAACCCCGATATCGACCGGAGAATGCAGCTGACACGGAACTGTCGCCAGAGCGGCCGAACACGGCTGGAGCGGAGAACCAACCAACCCGCGGAGATCTCGACCCGATTGATCCCGACAAGCTGCGCGATGATACCGGCGACCCACTGGAAACACCTGAAGAGCAGGATCTCAATGCACCCGGTAGGGACCGATGGGAACGCGCAGAGCGCGCGAAGGCAGGAGTTGACGCCGCTCGAAAATTGGCCGGCAAGGCCAAAGACTTTTTGAAGCAGCCACCGCCAACAGGGCAAGCAGAAGTAAGAGACTCCAGCAGCAAGGGCCCTGTTAACGACCAGCCAACGAACCCTGCAGACTTTGTGTCCAACAGCATAATTCTTGGCGTGGTGGTCATCGGCGGCACCCGACAGATGTACATGAAGATCAAGAACTCTCGAAGGTGAGGATATGGCAATAACGGACGACCAAGTGGCCACCCTTCGCGCTCAGCTCGCCGGGCAGGATGAGGAGCATGTAAATCGACTAAATCAGTTGGACACAGAAGCGGCCAAAAACAACTACGTCACCTTGGTGACAGGAGCGTTCTTCGAGGCCGTCGATCGCAAGTTCGTAGTAAATGGCGAAGTCGCTGAAGACGCGGAGGTCATCAACTTCATCGCGCATCAGCGAGAGATTCATCCGGATTCAGCAGATGCTCTCGATCCACATGCAGCAGAAATGGTTATCCTCGACGCCCTAGGGAAGGGATCGATGGAGAGCCTGGACGGCGAGACAATCTTCGGAACTCAGATTCTCCTGCTGGCCGCATTGGTTGGCGAGGCTCGTTTTAGTGGCGATGAACTCGACGCTTTCCTCGCCAAGGCGCGAACTGAGGCGGACAAGCAACTGAGGTGACGGAAACACCTACCAATTGACTGGTGAGGAAGTTGACAAGCGCACCTTTGGTCACGGTTACCGATCTGCATGTGTCAGCATTGCGTGCATTCATTTTGGAAGGACCTGACGCCTGGGAGGGCGAGCAGGCGGAGAAACTTAACGACGAGACCGGTCTTGGTTTGTCACTTCTCATCCATTATTCGTTCACTGCGGCTGCGCGACATATATTCGCGCGATCCTTCTCACTCTCCCAGGTGATTCGATATGTCGCCGATGTGCGCCTCGCACTCGGAGACGATGCACTTCAACTGAACCCGCGTGTAGCCGAGCAACTCATTCGCTCGGCTCTCGGCGACAAGATGCTTACCGATATCTCGCACCTCAACGAGGACCAGGTCACTAAAACGCGTGCGAAGCTGCTGCTCCTCGTAGCGCTGATGACGGACGCAGAGCTTGGTGAGAGCGGCGTAGATGAGTTGATCAATGAGGCCGCGGAAAACGCCAGGAAGTTCGACTCGTCATCACTCTTTTCCCGGGAGAGCGCCGATTCGCCTCACGTGGAGGGCGGACGTGACGAGGACACGGCCACGAGGAGCGACATCAGTCGCAGGCCTTCGCGGGGCACGGATGGAGGCTGGGAGTCGCCCTAGCCAGTCGACTTCCCTGCCTCCTAGAGGCAGCGGCCGAGGTTGCTCGAGACGCCACTTGGGCTTGGACGCGGGGCCAAGGCGCTGGATGTCGAAAACGCTGATGCAGGGCTTGCTGCCGCCTTCGTATGCCCCTATCCGGGATAGGTGAAGCTGGGCATCCCGACGGTTCAACCCGCAGGTACCCCCCCCAAAAACAGGCACATGCGGCATACGGGCTCTCGGTGAACATGGTGGGCGGGAGTCGGGTGGGCGACTCCCTGGCGTGCGAAGTGTGGACGTGCGGATATTGGCTGGGGTGTTGCCGTGTCGGGTGTTTGACCGAGCGTGACCTTATGATTGCTCGCGAGTGGTCGAACACAGAGGGTCAGTGATCCGAACGGATCGTGACCGACGCGATATCGGGAGGACGGTCATGCCGAGCCCCTACGTCCGCCGCCACCGTCTGGCGGTCGAGATACGCAAACTCCGCGAGAGCCGCGGCCTCACCACCGATGGCCTGGCCAAGCTCATGTTCTACTCCCGCACGAAGATCTCCCGGCTGGAGAACGGACAGGGGCGCCCTGACCTCGCCGAGATTGTGAACATGCTGGACGTCCTCGAAATCACCGGCGACGAGTACGACAGGCTCTTCCAGCTCGCCCGCGAGGCTGCGCAGAAGGGCTGGTGGGACAAGTACGGCGTCTCCATCGGGCCACGCCAAAAGCTCTACGCAGACCTCGAGTCCAACGCCGCCGCCGTCCGCGAGTACAACCAAACAGCAATGCCTGCGGTCCTTCAGGCCCCGGATTTCATCTCGGCACTCGTTGACCTGGACCAGTGCCAGGGACGTATCGACTACGTCCCGGAGCGCATGGTCGAGGCCCGTATGCGGCGGCAGCGCGAACTACTCCGGCCACAAGGCCCGTCCTACGAAACCGTCCTGGACGAGTGCGTGATCCATCGGCTGGCAGTGCCGCCACAGGCGATGATCGCTCAACTCCGGCACATGCTCAAGGTGGTCTCAGAAGAGGAACGGATCAACATCCACGTGCTTCTGCACGACGCCCGTATCTCAGGAGGCTTGCTCCCCAAGGCTTCCTTCTACCTCTACAAATTCCTTGAACCTGGTGACCCGCCGATGGCGGTGATCGAAACCGTATCCACAGATCTCGTCCTCACCCAACGACGCGAGGTCACGCAATACACCGGAATGTACGATCGTCTGCGAGAGGCAGCGCTGTCCCGCGAGGACAGCATCGTCTTCCTCGAACGTGTAGCCAACAGGCTGACCGAGCAGACAGGATCGGAGACATGACGAAGAAGTTCCGGGCATGGCGAAAGTCACGCCACAGCGATCCCGGCAGCGGATGTGTCGAAGCTGGCAGGGCCAGCGATGGCACGGTCGGCGTCCGCGACAGCAAGCTCGACCGCAGCCCCATCCTCGAGTTCACCCCCGCCGAGTGGAAGTGGCTTCTCCAGCGCATCCGCCGCGCAGCCTGACCCTCCGACGACCATCGACCGTCCGGCTTGCCCCTGATCGATGCAGGCCGGACGGGCAGCACGTCACTAGGCCCGCAGATTTGGGCGGCTAAGCGGGCTGGCCGGGCAGCGGCAGCGCGTCGGCGACCCGGCCGCCGGCGCCCTTCAGTCCTCCCCCGCCGAAGTTCAATGAGCCGGAGGCTCCCCACCTCGCCGCCACGCCCTTCCAGTAACGCGCCTGCCGCCCCCAGCGGACGTCTGCGAGCAGCGCCTACAGCCCCTCAACGCTCAGGTCCCGCGCCCCACTTGGTGACCTGGTGCGCGATGACGCTCAGGCTCGCGGGACAGCCGGGCCGAGATCGCCGACCAGGCGGCAAAGTGCCGGAACACGTCGGCCAGCAAACTCGGACACGATCTTCACCACCTCCCGCTCGAGGTGCTCGGTCGCCACGTTCTCCGGCATGTCCTCCTGGTGGACGGTCGTTGACGACTGCGCGATGCCGTTCCGGGCTAAGATCGCGGCGATCACCAGGACCCGCAGGGCCGAGAGAGTGATCACCTCCGGGTCGGTCTTGCCGATCTGCCGCTTCCGCGTTTCGACGAGCCTGGAGAGCGGGACGTGCCCTCGTGCTCGACCTTGACCGTCTCGGCGACGCGGTGGGGGCAGGTGGGTGCCGAAGTCGCGCTGGTCCATCGACATCGCGAGGTTCTTGGCGACCGGGACGCCGTCAACGTTGCGGTCGTAGAAGATCTGCCGGACGTCCTCGACCGACACCCCAGTACAGCTCGAACGGGAGCCGGACTGCGTCCAGGTCTGCGGCCGTCAGCCCGAAGCGCTCCGGGGCGTCGGACAGCTCGTGCAGCGCGGTCAGCTGCGTCTCGCCGTCGATCGCCACGACCGGGGCACCGGCCGTGAGGGTCAGCGTGTCAGATGCCGGTCCCCGGGGACGAGCCCCTCGCTCACCGCACCGGGCTCTCCGGCCTGCCAGAGGGTGATCGGCGGAGTGGACCGGCCCGAGCCGAACTCTTCCTTGATCCCGGTACCGATGTACCGGACGCAGTGGCCGACGTTCTTGCCCTTCTGCGTCGACTTGAGCATGCGCTGGACGAGGGCCCGGATCTCGGCGGACGAGCTCCATCACCATGTAGATCTCGTGGTCGCGGTCATACAGGAG
>NZ_SMKK01000350.1 GCF_004348425.1 Actinomadura sp. 7K507 | reverse complement strand
GGGTCGTCCGGGGCGGAGGCGATGGGCAGCGACGCGATGTCCTGGCCTTCACGGCGCTCTCCTCACCGGGGCGACGCTAACCGACACTGTTGTCGGTTAGGAGTCCACTATGCGCAAGCTGCTGCTGAACGTCAAGTCTGACGCCATCCCCGCCATCTTCTGAAGCTATCCGACACAAGTGTCGGTAATGTAGAGGTTCGGGTCGCGTGGCGCTGGCGCCTGGACCGATGAACCCGGCACGAGGCGGTGGCGGCCGGCGGCGGCTCGTGTCAGGCGGGCTCGTAGACCCGGACCCAGTCCACCAGCATCCGGGCCGGGAACGGCGTACCGGCGTCCGGCGGCCCGGGCCAGATGCCACCGACCTGGACATTGAGGATCAAGTAGAGGGGCTCGCCGAGAGGCCACCCGAAGAAGAGCCGAGCTTCGGCGTACGGCGCGCTGTCCACGGACCACACGATCTTGTCCTGGTTCCACTCGGCACCGTAGACGTGGTAGTCGTCGCCGAACGATTCCGGCAGCTCCTTCTGCCCCCTGCCCCAGACCCCGAAGGACGCATGCGCGGCCCCGTACACGATCTCGGGCCGGTGGCCGACGGTCTCGACGACGTCGATCTCGCCGTAGGGGTCGGACCGCTGCATCCAGAACGCCGGCCAGATGCCCTTGCCCACGGGCAGCTTCATCCGCGCCTCGAACCGCCCATACTTCTGCTCGAAGACGCCTTTGGTCTGAATGCGCGCCGAGGTGTACCGGCAGGGGCCGTTGAAGCACTGGAGCGTTGTCGACGCGGGTTCCCTGTCCGCGGTGATCACCAGCTGCCCGGCGCCGTTGCGCTGCGCGTTCCGCGCCAGGTTGTAGTGCAGTGACTCGTGCGACCAGCCGTTGTCCCCGTTCCCCTCGGCGGACTTCCAGCCCTCGGGGAACCCCGTGCCGTCGAACTCGTCCCCCCAGACCTTCTTCCACCGCTGGACGTCCGGCGACGCGACCCGCTCGGCCGCCGGTGGCGCCGCCTGCCCGCCCGCCACGGCCGAGGCGCCCGTTCCGCCGCCTGCGCCCAGTGCGACCACGGCCACGGCGGCCGGCGCGACTGCGGTCCAACGCATAGAGCCCCCAAGAGTCACACGGGCCGGACCCGCCGATCAAACGCCATTACCCCGCCGGACGTTTACTAAGATCCGGGTGAATTTCCGAAGCGTCTTTATCATTGCCAATACACTTCATTAACTCCCATGCCGTCTTAGCCTGAGACTTTTGGGAGGTTTAAATGGCGCAAAGAATCGGCGGACTGCTGACGTTCGCCGTCTTCGGGGTGATCGCCTGGTTCTACGCCACCCCCGACGAACTGGGGTTTCTCGGCCATTTCCTGCTCGCCCTCCTCACCCTGAAGCTGACCCTGGCGATGTTCTACCGGCCGTACCGCGACCGCGCGGTCGGCCCCGCCCCGAGCACGGCGGTCGTCGTTCCGATCTACAACGAGGACCCCGAGATCCTCCGCCGCTGCCTCATCACGATCATGGAACAGACCCTCCCGCCGGGCACCGTGACGGTGGTCGATGACGGCAGCCGTACCGACGAGGCCGCCCGCGTCGCCGAGGCCCACATTGGGGAGTTCGCCCGGAGCGGCATCAACCTGCTGGTCCTGCGCCAGCCGCGCAACATGGGCAAGCGCGAGGCTCTGGCCAGGGGCTTCACGGCCGTCCCGCAGGTCGACATCTACATCGGGGTCGACAGCGACACCGTCCTGAAGCCCCGCGCCTTCGCCGAACTGCTGGCCTCCATGTCCGACGAACGCGTCACCGGCGCCACAGGCATGGTGCTCGCCTCCAACCACCGGATCAACCTGCTCACCCGCCTGATCGAGCTGCGCTACGCCAACGCCTTCCTGTACGAGCGCGCTGCCTATTCCATGCTCGGCACGGTCCTGTGCTGCTGCGGATCGCTGGCCGCCTACCGGGGCTGGATCGTCCACAAGTACCTCGACGACTTCCGCGCCCAGACCTTCCTGGGCCAGCCCGCCGTGGTCGGCGACGACCGCCGGCTCACCAATTACTGCCTTCTCGAAGGATCGGTTCGCTTCCAGTCCAGCGCAATGGCCGAAACGGCCGTCCCCGAGCGGCTCGGCCATTATCTACGCCAGCAATCACGCTGGAACCGGTCGTTCTTCCGCGAAACCCTCTGGTGCCTGAGGACGTTCCCGCGCAGCCGTCCCATCGGTTTCCTGCTGTCGGGCATCGAGTTCGCGACCTGGCTGGTGTTCACCACCACGCTGGTCTACTCGCTGATCCTGCGCCCGCTCCTGTACGGCGACGTGCTGGTCGTCCAGTACCTGACCATGATCATTACGTTCGGCTACCTGCGCTCGGTCCGCTACCTCGACCTCCGCCGCGAGGGCATGAACCTCCCCGAGAAGCTGGGCACCTTCGCCCTGGCCCCCATCTACGGCCTCATGCACATCTTCCTGCTCCTACCCATCCGGCTCTGGTCCCTGGCAACCCTGCGCACCGCGGCCTGGGGCACCCGCAGGAAGGTGGAAGTGGCGACCCCGGCCACCTCCCCACCCGTGCACGTCCCGTCACCGTCCCCGCAGGCCGCTCCAGACCTGCCGGGCGCGCCGGCCCCTTCAAAGCCGTCCGGCCTCGCCGCTCCCTCCACCCGGCCTCTGTCGCCGATCCCTTCCGCATGGCCGCCACCGCCGCCGTTTCCGCCGCCGGGAGAGAACCGGACGGCGGCGCTGGGCGGGGAGGTTCTGTGGCGCCGGCGGAGGAGGGGAAGGAAGGCCGACCGGGAGGATCTGGCGTACTGGGCGGCGATTCGCGAGGAGTTCGGGAGCGTCACCCGGCGTTAGCCCGGTAGGGCGCGGACCCCACGCGGGCCCCACGCGGGCCGCGACGCGGCCGCAGGTCCGGCTGGCGTGGGGTGGAGGTCCGGGCGCGGGGGCTCCGCCGAGCAGATCGGTCTCGATTTCCGGCCGTCGGTTTTCTGTGGAATCGTCTCGGTCGCACATGTGACCAGCGCCCCGAGGAGACCATGGTGCAGCGCGACGATGCACCAGAGCTCGGCCCCACTGAGGCCGGACATCTGAAGAGCGACGAGATGGCGGGCCGGTACACCCGCCGCGTCCTCATGCCCGGCGACGTCCTGGACGCCATCGAACGGCGGGAACCCCCGACCCGGCCGGAGCGGGGCCTGGAGGTCCGGCACGACCCCAGCGACTACGGTGACCTCGGCACCGCCGACCGTCCCGGCGAGGAGGGCGAGGAGATCGGCGGCGCCGCGCACGCGGCGCCGTCGCTGGCCCGCTCCAGCGTCGTCATGGCGGTCGGGACGGTCGTGTCCCGCGCGACGGGGTTCATCCGGACGGCGGCGATCGTCGCCGCGCTCGGCACGGGACTGCTCGGCGACGCCTACCAGACGGCCAACATGGTGCCGTTCGCCGTGTACGACCTGCTCATCGGCGGTCTGCTGGCGAGCGTCTTCGTGCCCTTCCTGGTGAAGCGGCGGCAGAACGACCCGGACGGCGGGGTAGCGACCGAGCAGCGGTTCATGACGGTCACGCTGCTCGCCCTGGCCGCCATCACCCTCCTCGCCGTGCTGGGCGCGCAGGTCCTCATCACCGTCTACGCGGGCGAGTGGACGGGCAACCAGCGTGAGGTCGCCGTCACGCTGGCGCGCTTCCTGCTGCTGCAGATCTTCTTCGTCGGAGCGAGCGGCGTCATCAGCTCCATGCTGAACAGCCGCCAGCGTTTCGGGGCCCCGATGTGGGCGCCGGTCGTCAACAACCTTTCGATCATCACCACGGCGCTGCTGTTCCTGTGGACCGCCGGGCCCGGCCGCACGCCGGACGGCATCACCGACGGCCAGGTCGCGCTCATCGGGCTGGGCGCGACGGCCGGGCAGATCCTCCAGGCGCTCGTCCTGACGTGGGCGCTGTGGCGGGCCGGGTTCCGGTGGCGTCCCCGGCTCGACCTGCGCGGCTCCGGTTTCGGTGAGGCGATGCGGAACGCGGGCTGGATGATGGTGTACGCCGTCGTCGCGCAGATCAGCCTGCTGGTCAGCACCAACGTGGCGACCCGCGCCGGCGCGCGGGTGGCCGAGGCCGGGCTGGAGGCCGGCGCGGGAATCACCGCCTACAAGAACGCCTTCGTCATCTTCCAGTTGCCGTACGCCATCATCGCGGTGTCGGTGATCACGGCGCTGCTGCCGAAGATGAGCCGGCACGTCGCGGACGGCCGCAAGGACCTGGTGCGGCTGGACTTCTCCCGTGGACTGCGGCTGGCGTCGGTCCTGCTCGTTCCCGCGTCGGTGGCGATGCTGGTCTTCGCGGTGCCGCTGTCGGTGGTCCTGTACGCGCGGGGCAGCGCCTCGGTGGACGACGCGCACGTCATCGGCTACGTGCTGATGATGTTCGCGGTGTCGCTCATTCCGTTCACATTGTTCCAGTTGATGCTGCGGGTCTTCTACTCGCTGGGCGACGCCCGGACACCCGGGCTCATCGCCCTCGCTCCCGTCGCCATTCACGCGGTTTCCGGCTTCGCGGTCCTGTACCTGGCACCGCCGGAGCACATCGTCATCTACCTGCCCATCGGGCACGGTCTCTACTATGTGGTCGGCTTCCTGATCGCGGGCCAGATCCTGCGGAAACGCCTCCACGGACTGGACGGGCGCCGCATCTCCCGCACACTTGCGCTGCTCCACGTGGCGGCGATCCCGGGTGCGGCTGCGGGCGGCGCGGTGGCCTGGCTCCTCGGCGGTTTCACCGGCGGAGTCGGCAGCGCGCTGCTCTCGCTGCCCGCGGGATGCGCGGTCGGCGGCGCCGTATTCGTCGTCGCGGCGTACGCGTTGCGCGTCGACGAACTGCGGGTGTTCCTGGAAACGGCCCGCTCGAAGGTTCTGCGGCGTTAGGGCCCGCCCGGCTACGCTTGCGCGAAACCGGACAGGCAAATGGGAGATGGTCGCCGTGGCCGAAGGCTCGTTTCCGCATATCGATACGACGGTGCCGCACTCGGCGCGGGTGTGGAACTACTTCCTCGGCGGCAAGGACAATTATCCGGTCGACCGTGAAATGGGCGACCAGTACCAGCGGCTCTTTCCCGAGATCATCGACATCGCCCGGACCGACCGCGCGTTCCTCGGCCGCGCGGTGCGCCATCTGGCGGGCGAGGCGGGCGTCCGGCAGTTCCTCGACATCGGTACCGGGTTGCCGACCATGGACAACACGCACGAGGTGGCGCAGCGGGCGGCGCCCGAGTCCAGGATCGTCTACGTCGACAACGACCCGCTGGTGCTGCTGCACGCCCAGGCCCTCCTGGCCAGCAGCGAGGAGGGCGCGTGCGACTACATCGACGCCGACCTGCGCGACCCCGACCGGATCCTGGCCGCCGCGGCCGGGACGCTGGACTTCGGCCGCCCGGTGGCGGTCATGCTGCTGGGGATCCTGCATTTCATCCCGGACTTCGACGAGGTCCACCGGCTCGTGATGCGCCTGCTGGACGCCGTCCCCGGCGGCAGCTACATGGCGCTCACCCACGCCACCTTCGACCTGGGCGACCAGACCGCCGCCGACGCCAACGCCGAAGCCCAGGACGCCTGGAACGAGAAGGCCTCCGAGACCCTCACGCCCCGCACCAGCGACCAGATCCTCCGCTTCTTCGACGGGCTGGAGCTGCTGGAGCCCGGGCTGGTGTCGATGTCACGGTGGCGTCCCGAGGCCGTCCCTTGGGGTGAGCCCGCCGCGGTGTCCGGCTACTGCGGGGTAGGACGCAAGCCATAGCCGGCGGTGCCGCCGGCGGGGCTGGTGGCCGTCTCGCCGGCCGGGGGGGTGGTTAGGTAGGGGGAATGAGCACCCAACCGCCGTTGCTGCTCGCGCTGGATCTGACCGGGACGTTCGCCTTCGGGCTGAACGGGGCGCTGACGGCCGTGCGCGCGACGCAGCTGGACGTGGTCGGCGTCGTGGGGCTCGGGATGATCACGGCGCTGGGCGGCGGCGTCATCCGGGACGTCATCATCGGTTCCCTTCCGCCCGCCACGTTCGTGGACTGGCCGTACTTCGCCCTCGCCGCGGGCGGTGGGCTGCTCGCGTTCGTCGGCAGCAGGTTCCTGAACCGGCTGGAGATGCCGATCACGGTGCTGGACGCGGTCGGGTTGAGCACGTTCGCGGTCATCGGGGCGAGCAAGGCACTGACCCACGGGCTGGGGGTCGGGCCCGCGCTGCTGCTGGGCGTCGTCACCGGGGTGGGCGGCGGCACGGTGCGGGACGCGCTCGTCGGGCAGATCCCTTCGGTGCTGCGCAGCGACCTGTACGCGATCCCGGCCCTGGTCGCGGCCGCGATCACGGTCGTGGCGGTCAAGGCCGACCTCTACGGCCTGGCGGCCGCTCTGATCGCCGTCGCGGCCTGTTTCGTGATCCGGATGGTCGGCGTCCGCCTCGAACTCAACGCCCCGCGCCCTCCGTGGACGGGCCCCGGCACCGGCCCCGGCCCCGGCACTGGCACCGGCACCGGCACCGGCACCGGCACTGGCGACCCGGAGTAACGGAGGCGGCCCGCCCCCAGGAGCGGGCCGGGGGCGAGCCGCGTGCTGTTACCGCACGTCCACGTCGATGCAGGCGTAGAAGGCGTTGCCGGTATCGGCGATGTTCCAGATGGCCAGGACCTTCTGCCGTCCGGTCACGCCGCCGAGGTCGACCGTGTGGGAGACGGTGGCGGGCGGCTGCTGGTCGTTGCCGTCGACGACCGCGACGCGGCTGCCGCCGACGTAGTACTCGTAGTCGGCCGTGCGGTGCCTGACGGTGAACGTCCAGGTGAAGGTGACCGAGTTGCCGACCGGGGTGGCCTGCCAGCCCTTGCCGTCGTCGTCGAGTTCGCTGAACCGCGCGTTTCCGCCGCTGCAGCTGCGCAGGCCCTTGGGCCCTTCGACGCTCTGCGGCTCCCACTGGATGGCGCCGCACTCGACGATGCCCGCCGCGCACTGGGCCTGCCGGCTCATCGGTGCGGAGACGTAGCCGTGGGCATGGGCGGCGGACGCCGGGAGGATCACGGAGATGAGTGGTGCGATCGCCAGGCCCGCCACGGTGGCGGCGAGCCGGCGCCTGGTTCTGTTCATGCGGGGGGTCCTTGGA
>NZ_SMKK01000034.1 GCF_004348425.1 Actinomadura sp. 7K507 | reverse complement strand
CCTGCCTCCAGTCTGGCCCCTCCCTGGCCCCCCGGCTGGTGCCTCTGAGAGATCCGGCGAGAAAGACAGGCTCAATGCCATGGAAAGCGCGGCATGGGTCGCCGGTCAACCTAGATCGGCATCCGCTGCGGCTGCTCCAGTCCATCCCCGGCACTGTGAAAGGACAGTCCATGGCAACGGAGACAACCGAGGTGACAGAGGCCCGGCGGCTACGCGTCTGGGCGCTGGCGCAAGCGCTGAAGTCGCATGGGTACGCGGTGGAGGTGGCCGAGTCGGATCCGTTGCTGTCGGTCCCGTCCGCATTCGGGTCGCCGGTGGTTGTGCGGTGTGATCAGCGGGCGGTCTGCGGCGGTGAGCTGTGGTTCACCTTCCCCGGTGGCGGTGCAATCGCTCCGGCCGATGACGCGCACATGCCCGATGTGGTCGTGGCGGTCAAAGGCAAGCTCGCCGCACAGGCCGATGGATAGGCCGCCCTTGCCCGACGTGGTGACCTGGTACGGGCATGCCACGGGCGCATGGTGGGCCATGGTGCCGTCGCCGCAGGGGGCGCGGCTCGTGGAAGCGGCCAACCCTCGTGAGCTGCGGGAAGCAGTCGAGAACCCTGCGGCGTGGCCGTGGCCCCGACACAAGTTCCTCCCCGCTGCCGCCGTGGGTGCGGGCGCCGGGGACGCAACCGATCATGGAGGGGAAGAACGTGGGCCAAGTGCGCCCTTGGAGTGTCCAGGTGGAGCGGCATGTCCTGCGGTGGCGGACGCTGCGGGGCGGCGCTGCGGCGGAGCGGTATCTAAGCCTGCTGGCCGTGGCGTTGGAGCCTCGTGGCTGGCGTCTGGTTCGGCTCTACCGTTCCCAGGGTTTCCCGGCGCCGGTGCTGTGGGTCTACGCCAGCGGCCCTGACGATCACGTCGGCCTCGGCGTCCTGGCGTTGGCCGTTCCCGGCGGCGCGTGGGGGTATCACGCTGCCGAGCGTGGTCGGCGCGGCTACCTGGCTCCCTGCGGCGACGCCAAAGCGGCGGCCGATCAAGTCGACGCCCTTCTCAAGCACCGCATGTTCCCCGGCACCTGGTAGGCCGCATGAGGGATGACCCCTGGGGTGGGCTCTGGGGTTGTTCCTCGTCCTGGTGGTGACGCGCGTGGCTCTGCTGGGGAGTTTGGGCCGCTGCTCGTCGTCACTGGCCCCCCCTGTCTCCTTCCCCCCGAAGCAGACAGGCGGGGCCTCGTACTTGATCGCTGAGTTGAGGGCCGCGGCTTCTCTTGCGTGCTGACATGGTCGGGGCCGGTCGATGGCCGTAGGCCACCCCGCAGGGGCGACCGCAGGGAGTCAGCCGGCGCCGTGTCAGCAATTCCGTCTCAAGCGTCGCCCGGCATGGAAGCCGCTGCCCGCCCCCTGTGCGCCTGGCCTTCGCGGGGGCCTACCTCGGGTTGCGCGGTGCGGTACGTGCGGGCCGTCCACGGCGGGGCGGGGCGGTGGTCGGGGCCGCGCCGCGAACGGCCCCCAGGCCGCACGCGCAAGGCGCGGCGGCCGTCCACGGTCCCGCCCCGCGGTGGACGGGCCCAACCACGCACCCGCCCCCGCGCTCCCCTCATCGAGATCAAGCCTCATGCGTCGGACATGCCGCGCGTTGAAGCTGGACGGTTCCGGACTTGCGCGGGGGCGGGGGCCGCTAGCCTCACGGCGAACGGGCTGGCACTTGGCCTGCCCGCAATGGCCCGATGGCGGCCCCCGCGAGGGGTCCCCGCGCAAGTACGGAACCGGCCTGCGGCACCCGTCCCCGGCCCCGTGCGTGCGGCCCGTAGGGCCGCCTTGACTCTGTAGTGAAACTCCTCGACGTCGGGTGGTCCTGGCTAGCTCGCCTTTCGCTCCTCGTCACGCTCTGTGTGCTGGTTGCGGATGGCTCGGGCTTGCTGAATACGGTTGCGAGCTTGCTCGGCCCAGAAGTGTTCGCCGTGCATGAGGCCGCTTCCGAGGTACTTCCATCGCCCCGTGGTCACGGTGCTGCGGTCCGGGTCGGGCTCTGGTCGTCCTTCGGCCTGACGGGCGGCCTCGGCGGCGTGGTCGACGCGGGCCTGGCGTAGCTGGGTGAGGGTGACCGAGTAGCGGCGGGACTTGGAGGAGAAGTGTCCGCCGTATCCGAGCATGTGTGCCCAGTGGCGTAGCCGTAGGTCGTGGTAGGCAGGCTGGTCGGCGAGTGTGAAGCAGGTCCAGATCATGCGGCGGGCGTGCTCGGACACCTTCAGTGAGTTGATCTGTGTGGCGTAGCGGATGGGGCGGTCTACGGTGCCGGAGTCCTCGGCGCCCTTGGTGGCGTACTTGGCGATATAGCGGGCCACGTGCTTGTCAGCGATGCCGTCCAGCTCGGCAGCGACCTGGATCGCCTGGGTGTCGAGTTGGCGACCCCACCGCAGGGTGAACGGTGGGCTGGCCTCGTCCGGGTGCGGGGCCGGTACCTCGACTTGTGCGGCGGCGGTGCGAAGTGTGCGCTCCAGGAGTTCGGCGGTGGCCCATGGCGGCGGGGGCTGGTCGGGGCCGTCCGGTCCGTCCAGGCGGACGACGGCGTGGAAGTGGATCAGGCCGCGTCGCTGGTACTCGATCACGCGGGCGTAGGACACGCGGGCCTGCTCGCGTAGGGCCTTGTGGGTGATGCCAAGCTCGGCCGTGATCAACCTCGGCACGGTGAGCGTGAGACGTCGCCACAGCTCGGGGGCGTGGGCGTTCCATAGGACGGCGGCGGGGTAGTCGTAGCAGTCGGCACAGATCGGCTGCCCTGCCTGCGGGTCGTCGGGCCGGTGGCGGGCTCGGCATCCTTCGGGGCGGCCGTGCGGGCATAGCGGGTCGTCTCGTCGGGGTCGGCATGGTTGGGTCCTCCCGGCCTTGGACCGGTGGGCGTGGACGGCGCCGAACGACGGTGCGGTGAGGGTGAGGAACACGCGCGGGTGGTCGCTGACCTCCTCCGGGACGCCTTTCCCTCCGGTGAGTCCGGAGATGATCAGGTGGTAGGTGTCGTCCCGGTAGACCTCGGCGCACGCGGCGCAGCGGGACGCGCGGCGGTTGCCGCACGCGGTGATCAGGTAGCCGGTCGGCTCATCGGCCGTCGAGTAGGACTCGATCAGCTCGCCGGTCTCGCCGTCCAGCGTGATCCGCTCCCCGCGCAGCCTGACCGGCTGCTCGCACCCTCCGGCGGAGCGGATCATCTGGTGCCAGCGGTCGAAATCCGGCATCGCGGCGCGCTGGACGGCGGCCTCTAGTTCGGGCGGTAGCTCGGGCATCTGCGGGGCGTTCATGCCGCGTCCCGCAACGTCTCGGGGGTCTGGTCGTCGGCGTCCTGGTCCTGCTCGGCGGGGGCGCCTTCGGGAGACAGCACAACCCCGAAGATCGTCCCGACCTGGCGCCACTTGGCAGCCGTCCAGCGCGGGGAGCGCTCGGCCTGGCGCTTGCCCCATGCGATGGCTTCCGGACTGGGTTCCAACCCTGGTCGCTCCTTCTCTCGGCGGAAAGAGCGCGCGGTGTTGCTCCGGGACCGGAGCACCTGACGCCGGGCATGCTTGCGCCAACCCAGATGGTCAGATGCTTCTCGGCGAGTGGCGTATCTGAGAGAAGTTGGTAAGGGCTATCGGTGTGTGAGGCTTGTTCAGCGGAACGCCTTCCGCCTGGCGCCTATCTCCGGTGCCGGGAGCCCACCCCGGCGGGCAACTGCCCGTGCGTAGATGCGATGTCGTACGGCTCTCTGTTGGTGTGAGGTCCCCTCACGGGAACCCCGGTGCCGGAGCCGACCCGGCATGCCACTCGGCCTGTCACGAAGACGCTCGCGCGACTCCGTGATCAAGAATGCCACGGATCCGCGACAACCAAACCCCTACAAGCCCCTGCCCGTAGGGCCTTTCGCGCTGTGTGGGGTTGTCCGTTGGTGACCGCTGGCGTCCGGTGGCGTCCGGTGGCGTCCGCTGATGACTGCTGACGTATGGTCGCACAGGGCTCAAAAGTGACACACATCACATCGTTGCACCGGGACTGGTGTCCGGATCGCTCCAGAGTCATGAGGCACACGTCTATCAAACGCCTTTGCACTGCCATCCCAGATGATGCGACTCAAACCTTTCCTAACGATGTGAAAGGCACGTAAAAGACGGTAAACGATGCGTCCATCTGCTACCTTCGATACAGCATCCGATAGACGTCTCCCAGCCTGTGAGCAGGGCAGACACGAAGAAGGGACCTTGCGGCCGTCCCGTCAGACGTAAGCCGCAAGGCCCCTCATCGGCGGACGCCCTTGGTCGTCACCTCGTTCAGAGGAGCGACCAAGGGTTTTCGCCGCTCAGCCGCTCCCGCACGTAGCGCGCGAGAGCGAGCCCGAGTCGCCCGAAACCAGCGGCAGCCAAGACCACCCGCCAAGTTCCACAGCGACAACGATGCTCACAGCAGCAACGACGCCTGCCCACCAGATCACCTCCTCCCTACCTGTTGACGAGATTCCGCCGACAGGCTCAGAGAATCCCGCCTGTTGACGAGATCTCGCCGACAGGTCCGGAGTTCCGGAGGTGCTTAGACGGTATCGGGTTACCCGCCCCCAGTTCGCACATCTCGCCAATGTCCACGTTATGTGGCATATCAATGACAGAAAGCAATGTCTCAGATCAAGGCGGGATACTGACCGGGGAGCCGAGCATCTCACTCTCAGTGATGAACGAGATCGGGAAGCAAACCTGCATGAAGTGCAGTACTATTTGTAGTGGTTCTGCATGGAGACGAACTTCGTCCAGCCCCGCGTCTCCGCTACGTGCTGCGCCTTGGCGAACTGCCACGCGTACATGCTGGACGCGCCGATGTAGCGTGCCTTGCCCGACCTCACGATGTCGTGCAGGGCCTCCATGGTCTCCTCGATGGGCGTCTCGTAGTCCCACCGGTGGATCTGGTAGAGGTCCACGTAGTCGGTGCCGAGCCGCCGCAGCGACGCGTCGATGCCCGCCATCACGTGCTTGCGCGACAGCCCCCGTTCGTTCGGCCCCGACCCCATCGGCACGTACACCTTGGTGGCCAGGACGTAGTCGTCCCTCCGGGGAAAGAGCTTCGGGAGAAGGCGGCCGGTGATCTCCTCGCTCACGCCCAGCGAATAGGCGTCGGCGGTGTCGAAGAACGTCACCCCCGCGTCCACGGCCCGCCGGACGATCGGCTCCGACGCGTCCTCCTCCAGCGCCCATGCCCGCACGGCGGGATCGCCGTAGCTCATCATTCCCAGGCAGATCCGCGAGACCTTCATCCCCGTCGTGCCGAGACGTACCTGTTCCATGCCGACTCCTCTCAACGTTCTCCACGGTGCACCGCCACGCCGGCGATCACCAGCCCCACCCCGGCGAGTTCCGCCCCGGTGGGCACCTGCCGCAGCACGACCAATCCGACCACGGTCGCGGTCGCGGGCAGTAGGGCGACCATCAACGCGTACGTGGCACGGCTGAGCCGCGCCATCGCCAGCTGGTCGCACACATAGGGAACGACCGACGACGTGACGCCCACACCTATGCCCGCGGCGAGCACCACCGGATCCGCGAGCACGGTCGCGGCCTGCGCGCCTCCCAGCGGGAGGACGAACACGGTCGCGGCGGCCATCGCCATGGCCAGCCCGTCGATGCCCCCGGCGTCCGACTGGGCCGCCCTGTGCGCGACGACCACGTACAGCGCGAACAGTCCCGCGTTGGCGAACGCGAAGGCGAATCCGAGCGGCTCCCCCTCGAGCCGGACGTCCATCAGGACCCACACCCCGCCCACGGCCGCCGCGAGGGCGGCGAAGTTACGGCCGGTCCGCACCCCCAGGGCGGCGAGCCCGATGACGGGCAGGAACTCGATCGCCGCCACCGTCGCCAGCGGCAGCCGCGCGATCGCCATATAGAAGGACGAGTTCATCCCCGCGAGGACGGCGCCCCAGAGCACGATCGTCCGCCACCCTTCCCGGCTGAACCTGCGCCATGGGCGGCGCCACAGCAGGAACACCAGGACGGCGCTCCAGATCCGCAGGCCGGCCACGCCCAGGGGCCCCACGCGGGAGAACAGCAGCACGGCGAACGAGGGCCCCAGATAGTGGAAGACCGCGCTGCCGACGAAGTACGTCCAGGGCGGAAACGACATGGCCGTATCGTCGGCCGGTCCGTAAGTTGGAGGAATGGCGAACCGAAGGGGCCGCCCCGGCCGCGCCTACGAACCCAAGCCGCTCGACCCGATCGACCTGCGGATCCTCACGGAGCTGCAGCGGGACGGCCGCGCGTCCCTCGCCGAGCTGGGCCGCCGCGTCGCGCTGTCCGCGCCCGCGGTCGCCGAACGCGTCCAGCGCCTTGAGGACACGGGCGTCATCACCGGCTACCACGCCACCGTCGACCCGGTCGCCCTGGGCTTCCCCATCGCCGTCCTCGTCCGCGTCAGCCCGAGCCCTCGCGAGCTGAGCCGCATCCCCAAGATCGCCGACGAGATCCCGCAGATCGTCGAATGCCACCGCATCACGGGTGACGACTGCTTCTACTTCATCGCCCACCTGCACACGGTGGAGGAACTCGAACCCATCCTCGACCGCTTCACCCCGTACGCCCGCACGACGACGTCGATCCTCCAGTCCGCTCCCGTCCCCCGCCGCCCCCTCCCCCTCGACTAACGGGAGCCGTCAGCGCCGCTCGCACTCCCGCCGGGGCCCAAGGCGTGCGTTCCCGCTGAGCGCCGGTACCGGGCGGACTTGTTGTGGTAGTCATCCGCGATGGGCGCTATGCGGATGACCTATGAGGGGCTGCTGGAGACCTTCGGGGTGGACGCGGTGGTGCGCGTGCCCGGTGCCGGGGTGGCGCATGAGCCGACGCGGCGGTGGCTGGCGGAAGTCGGGCTGCCGCGGGAGGCGGCGAACCTGCGGCTGGATTCCGCGGGTGACATGCGCACCGCAGCTCAGGTCTCGCCGAAGGCGTTGCCCAAGGAGATCGGTGAAATGTTGGTGCTCGGGACCGTGAGCGAGCAGGGCGCCACGGTGCTGCTGGACGGGACGACCGGAGCGGTCTACGAGGGTTACCTCGGCCTCTTGAGCAATGGCGGGATGGAACCGGAGCTGCTCGCCTCGGATCTGCCGTCGCTGGTGGGGCTGATGGCCGCCGTCACCCGGATGCACCGCGACCAGGGTGAGTTCGCGCGGTTCGCCGGGCGGCGGGGAGCGGCGGTGGTCGCCGAGATGACCCAGGCCATGCTCAGCGTGATCCGTGAGCACAACCCCAGGCTGCTCGACGTCTCCAACGGGATCTCCGCGCACTGGAGGGTGGCCGCCTACATCTCGCCGTTGGGCCGGGTCGCCGGGCCGGGTGAAGATCTCGCGCTGGACCTGCCTCGCGGTCTCCTGGCAGAGGCGTTCGACGACGACCTCCGCCTATACGAGGACGCGGACCTCCCCGATGTGCTCACCCACGAACCCACACGGCGTTTCCTGCGCGAGCACGGACTGGCGGAGCCGAACTACTGCATGCTCGACGAGCTGCCGCAGACGCTCACCGACTACTTCCACAGCAACCGCGACGCCTATCCCGACCTCTTCACCGACTACTTCCGCGGCCACTTCGTCGATGACGGCGAGACGCTCAGTGAGTCTGTCGACAACCTCATACGGCTGGGCTCCATCGCCGATGAGATCGACCTGGTGATGGAGGGCGCCACCGGGCGGCTCCTCGGCTGGTTCAGGCCGGAAGGGACACACCGCCCGGTCAGCGTCGACGTCTCGACGGCGGCCTTCGCGCAGTGGCTGATCCGCCAGGTGCAGCTCCTCGACCCCGTCCACGACCTCATCGCCGCGGAGGCTTCCTTGATCGCGGAGCTGACGCGGATCCTGGCGGCCGCGGACCCGGTCGCCTGCCGTCCCGCCGGCGACGAGGACGACTACCGGTTCTGGCCGGAGCTGCTCGAAGACGGCAGCAACGCCGGCATTTTCGCGTGACCGCGGCCTGGGCTTCCGCCTCGCCGGTCAGTGTCACCCAGTCCCGTCAGGTGTCGCCGGGCGCGGCGAAGGCGCCGGCGGCTGCGGCGAGGGCGGCGGTTCTGGCGGCGTGGCCGGGCAGCTGCGGGTCGGGGGGTGTCCGCAGGAGCACCAGCCGGTGGTACAGCGGCGCGGTTGCGGCGATCAGCAGGGGCCGGGCTTCGGTGCCGGGCGGGAGCTCACCGCGCTGGACGGCTCGGCTGACGACGATCTCGCAGCGGGCGTAGCGGTCCTCCCAGAGCCGTTGCTGGGCGTGGGCGGCCTTCTCGGACCGGAACGAGGCGGCGATCAGGGCCGCGACGACCGGCGGCTGTGCGGTCAGCGCCGTCTGGATCTCATCGTTCAGTGCCGCCAGGTCGCCTTGCAGTGAGCCGGTGTCCGACGGTCGCCAGTCGTCGTCGCCGGCCGCGTCGAGGACGTCGGCGAGCAGGCCGCCGGGGTCGCCCCACCGGCGGTAGACCGTCGCGCGGTGCACACCGGCGCGGGTGGCGACGGCTTCCATGGTGAGCCCGTCGTAGCCGTGCTCGGCGAGCTCCGCGAGAACCGCGTCGAGTACCTGCGTGCGGATGCGGGCGGTGCGGCCGCCGGGGCGGCGCCGGGGCGGCGGCACCTGCGGGCCGGCCTCTGGGCGTGGTGCTGGAGGAGTCATCGAGGGTGGTCCGTTTGCGGAGGAGGCGGCGTCATGGCACCATCTTAAAGTAACAGTTGTCGCACTAGTGGAGTCGTCGATGCTCGTCCGAAGCGTTCACCCGGCCGCGCGGTCCCCGAGGGCCGCCTCGTTCCCGAATGCTTCGGAGTGCCCGCATGCCCACGCAGATCACCGCGCTCGCGGTCAGCAAGTCCTTCGACGGCAGGCCCGTCCTTGACTCGGTGACCTGCTCGCTCGCCGCGGGCGAGCGCACCGGGATCATCGGTGAGAACGGATCCGGCAAGACCACCCTGCTGCGTCTGCTCGCCGGGCGCGAACGGCCCGATCAGGGCGAGGTCGTCGTCCATGCCGACGGCGGCGTCGGCTATCTCGCCCAGGACGAGCGGCTGCCTCCGCAGGCGACCGTCCAGCAGGTCATCGACCGGGCGCTGAGTGACCTGCGCGCCGTCGAGGGGCGGATGCGCCGCCTGGAGGCGGCGATGGCCGGCGGCGACGAGTCGGGCATGGCCGAGTACGGCGAACTGACGTCCGTCTTCGAACTGCGCGGCGGCTACGACGCCGACGCCCGCGTGGAACGCGCCCTGCATGGCCTCGGCCTGGGACTGGTGGGCCGTGACCGTGCCGTGGGCGGCCTGTCCGGCGGCGAACAGGTCCGGTTGCGGCTGGCGGCCGTCCTGGCGGCCGCGCCGGAGGTGCTGCTGCTGGACGAGCCGACCAACCATCTCGACGACGACGCCCTGAGCTGGCTGGAGGAACACCTGCGCACCCGCCGGGGCACCACGGTCGCCGTGTCGCACGACCGGACTTTCCTCGAACGCGTCGCCACCAGCCTGCTTGAGGTCGACGCGGACCGGCGCACCGTCGACCGGTACGGCAACGGCTACGCCGGCTACCTCGCGGAGAAGGCGGCCGCCCGGCGGCGCTGGACGCAGGCGCACGACCGCTGGCGGGCCGACATCGACCGGCTCCGCGAGGCCGCCGCGACCACCGCCCGCCAGGTCGCCCCGGGCCGTCCGATGAAGGACGGCAACAAGATGGCCTACGACCGGGCGGGCGGCCGGGTACAGCAGTCGCTGGCCGGCCGGGTGCGCAACGCCGAGGAGCGGCTGCGCCGGCTCCTCGCGGACCCGGTCCCGCCCCCGCCGGAGCCGCTGCGGTTCACTCCCGTCCTCCGGGCCCGCCGCCTTGAGGGCACCGTCCTGGACGCCGCCGGCATCGCCGTCACGGACCGGCTCGGCCGCACGAGCCTCACCGTCGACGCGGGCGAGCGGCTGCTGATCACGGGACCGAACGGGGCGGGCAAGAGCACCCTGCTCCGCGTCCTGGCAGGCGAGACCGCCCCCGACAGCGGGAGCGTCACCCGCCGCGCCAGGACCGGCCACCTCCCCCAGGAGCCGCGCCCCGGGAAGCCGGACGAGACCGTGCTGGCCGCCTTCGCCCGTGGACGGGCGGGGGACGCCGCCGAGCACACCGAACGGCTGCTGTCCCTCGGCCTGTTCGACCGCGACCGGTTCTCCGTGCCGGTGGGCCTGCTATCCGCTGGGCAGCGGCAGCGTCTCGCCCTGGCGCGGCTGCTCACCGAGCCGTCGGACGTCCTGCTGCTCGACGAACCCACCAACCATCTGTCGCCGGCCCTCGTCGAGGAGCTGGAAACCGCCCTGGACGGGTACGACGGCGCCATCGTCATCGTCAGCCACGATCGCCGGCTGCGCCGGCGCTGGCAGGGCACCCACATGGCCATGCGGCCGGCGGCGTCCGCCGCCAAGACCTGACGTCCTCCAGACCCGCAGACACCTCTTCCGAAAGGGGCCCTTCTTCATGCCGTCCGTTCCCGCCGACCCGACCGTGGTGCATCCGATGCCCGAGCAGCCGCGTCTGGTGCTGCTGAAGCCGCTGATCACCTCGCCGCTGATCGAGGCCGGGGAATTCTCCTACTACGACGACCCCGACGACCCGACCGCGTTCGAGACCCGCAACGTGCTCTACCACTACGGGCCGGAAAAGCTGGTCATCGGGAGGTTCTGCGCGCTGGGCGAGGGCGTCCGGTTCATCATGAACGGCGCCAACCACCGCATGGACGGCCCCTCGACGTTCCCGTTCCCGATCATGGGCGGGTCCTGGGCCGAGCACTTCGACCTCGTCACCGGCCTGCCCGCACGGGGTGACACCGTGCTGGGCAGCGACGTCTGGCTCGGCTACCGGGCCATGGTGATGCCCGGCGTCCGCATCGGCCACGGAGCGATCATCGCCTCCGGTTCCGTCGTCGTCGACGACGTTCCCGACTACGGCATCGCGGGCGGCAACCCCGCCCGGCTCGTCCGCCGCCGCTACGGCGACGCGGACGTCGACCGCCTCCTGGCCCTGGCCTGGTGGGACTGGCCGCTCCCGCACATCACCGAGCACATCCGCACGATCATGTCCGGCACCATCGACGACCTGGAGAACGCGGCGCCCGCGCAGGCGGCAGGTGCACGGCCAGACCCGCCCAGCGGACCGGTCGGCCGTTGAACGGTCGGAGCGGCGAGGCTGAGCCGGACCGGATCGTGGAGATCATGCGCCCGTCCGGCCGCTCCCGGGCAGTGGGGCCCCGCGCTTGCTACCTTCGCGCGATGATGTGGCGAGATCTACCGACAGAGCGAGTTGCGAATTGCGGGCGATGAAACCGAGGACGTGGCTGACCGTCGTCGCCGTCGCGGTGCTCGCCACCGGTGTCATGGCCTGGCGGCAGTCCTGGCGAGTGTGGCCGCCCGTCCCGCCGGTCGACCGGCACCTCGCCGGCACCGCCTTGCCGGTGATCGACCGGTTTCTTGAGAGCGGCCGCGCGGTGGTGTGGCCGAGTTCGCTGCCCGAGCGGCTGCGGCCGCGCTGGTTCTGCGCCGAGGACCCGATCGAGACCGAGCGGCGCGGCTCCCAGGTGCGCGTGTCGGTGGAGGCCGTGTGCAACGACTACGCGCGGGAGGGCGACGGTCTGCTGACCCATGCCGGGACGCGCACACCGCTGCTGGTGACGCTGGATCACGGCGGTGGGGCGCCGGTCGTCCGGGACGTGGCGAGGCCGGTCGACGGCGCGGGATTCCGTCCGTCCCTGGAGCGCGTGTTCTCCGCGCGCGGGGTCGCCGAGTTCGACCGCCGCGAGCGTCTGGGCGAGGGACTGGACCCTCCGGACGACGAGGCGGCGCGTGCGTTCGGGCTCCCTCCTGGCACCGAGGCGCGGTACTACAGCGGTTAGTCAGCGTGCGAACTCGGCGCGGACGCCCAGAAGGCGTACCGGCCGTCGTCTGGTGAATCCGTCCAGGGCGGCGAGGGCGGCTTCCTCGATGCGGTCCGCCTCGGTGGCGGGCGCGTCCAGTGTGCGGCCGTGCGTCTGGGTGATGAACGGCGCGTACCGGACTTTGACGATGACGCGCCCGACGCTCCTTCCGTCGTCGGCGACGTCCTGCGCGACCTGCCGTGCCAGCCGGGCGACCTCGCGGCGCACGTCCTGCCAGTCGTCCAGATCGTGCTGGTACGTGGTCTCCCGGCCGCAGGAACGCGGGATGTGGGGCGCGTCGCTCACCGGCGAGGCGTCCAGGCCCTGGGCAAGTCGCACCAGCCACGGGCCGATCGTGGGGCCGATCTCCCCGGCGAGGACGCCCGGATCGGCCGCCGCGAGTTCGCCGACCGTGCCGATGCCGAGGCCCCTGAGCCGCTTGGCGGTCTTGGCTCCGATGCCCCACAGCGCATCCGTCGGCCGGTCGCCGAGCACCTCGAACCAGGTCTCCCCGGTGAGGCGGAAGATCCCGGCGGGCTTGCCGAAACCGGTTGCCAGCTTCGCCTGGAGCTTGTTCTCCCCGATGCCCACCGTGCATTCGAGTCCCGTCGCCGCACGCACCCGGACGCGGATCTGCTGTGCCATCGCCTCTGGATCGCCGTCGGCCGCCAGGAACGCCTCGTCCCAGCCGAGCACCTCGACCACGGCGCCGAAGCTCCGCAACGCCGCCATGACCTGGTCCGAGACGGCTTCGTAGTGTTCTCTGTCCACGGGCAGGAACACGGCGTCCGGGCAGCGCCGCGCCGCCGTGCGGAGCGGCAGCCCGGAATGCACGCCGTGGACACGGGCCTCATAGGACGCGGTGCTGACCACGCCGCGCTTCGCCGGATCGCCGTCACCGCCGACGACGACCGGCCGCCCGCGAAGCTCCGGATGGCGCAGCACCTCGACGGCGGCGATGAACTGGTCCAGATCAACGTGCAGGACCCAAGGAGCCACCCCACCATTGTCCCTCCACCAGCGCGAACACCACAGGACCGGGGACGGCAAGGGTCGGCCTGTCACTTGCCGTCCCGGAAAGTCGTGAGTTGACATACCGGAAACCAAAGGCCACAGTTTCTAATATGGAAACACACGATGACGCGGGCGCCGCCGACCCGCGACCGACTCCCGGCGAAGCCGCGGCGGCACTGCGCGAGGCCGAGCAGGCCCGCGCCGCCGTGTCGGACATCCGCACCCCGTTGTGGTACTTCGTCGCCCTCGGGATCTGGGTCGCGCCGGTCGGTCCCCTGGTGTCGCTGGCTCCGGACTCACCGTTGGGGATGGTGGCACTCCTGGCCGGGGTGGCGATCTGGGGCGCGGGACTCGCGACGCTCATGCACGTGGTCGTCAAGCGGATGCGGGTGCTGATGTGGCTGTCCGGCCGGCAGATGTGGCCGCTGGCCGTGATCATGCTCGTGCTGCTGGGCGCCCACGCCATCGCGCAGAACGTCACCGGCCTGCCTTGGAGCTCCGACGCCATCACCGTGGTCGTCGGGGCGGGAATCATCGTCTTCGGCGCGCACCACCGGCTCACGGGCGGCCGGTCGTCATGACCCGGCCGGCCCCGTCCGCCGACGCGTTCGACGCCGTCATCCACGCCCCCCAGCGCCTGCGCATCTGCGCGATGCTCGACCCGGCGACGCAGATCGAGTTCAGCCTGGTCCAGGAGCGGCTGGAAGTCAGCGCCTCGGTACTCAGCAAGCACGTGAGCGTCCTGATGGACGCCGGGTACGTCGAGCAGCACAAGGCGGTCCGCGACACACGGCAGCGAGTGTGGCTCCAGCTCACGACCAAGGGCCGCGCCGCCTACCGGGGCCACGTCGCCGCCCTCCGCAAGATCGTCGACCAGTCACCCGAATAGCGCCTTCCCCCCGCGCGCCCGGTGTCAACGGTCGATCTTCCATGGAGCGTCCGGCGGCGGCCCCGCAACCTCGGCCACGCTCACATCCCTTACGAAGAGCGCGGGCAACTCATAGGAGGGCCAGGGCGTGGTCTACCTGCCAGGCGACCGAGGCGAGGAAGCCGGTGGTCAGTCCGGCGCCGGTGAGGACGACGGGGCCCGTGACGGCGTTCTTGGCGGGCGGCGTCGCCAGGAGCGCCTGGATGCGCTGGACGACACCGGAGTCGGCGAAGGCCGGGAAGGGCGTCGCGGACGAGTGCGCCAGGGCGACCTCGGCGATGGTGCGGGCGACGAGGGAGCGGTCGCCGACGGCCTCGGCGGCGTCCTCGTCCGCCCAGCGCTCCAGCGCGAAGCGCAGACGGGCGTTGAGCCTGCGCAGCGGCGGAACGGTGCCCGCCGCGAGCGCGCCCAGCGCGAGGTAGCGGTGGTGCCCGTGGCGCAGGTGGGACGCCTCGTGCTGGAACACCACCTGCAACTGCGCGCGGTCGAGAGTCCGCAGCAGGCCGCGGGAGACCAGGACCCCGCCACCGCGACCGGGGACGGCCATGGCCATTGGAGAGTCCGACTCCACGATCGTCCGGGAGGTCCGCGCGGCGTTGCGGACCTCGCCGACCCAGTGACGTGCGAGCTTGACGATGGTGCGGACGTACAGGCCCGTCAGCGCGACGGCCGGGACACCGTAGACGGCGGACACGGGCTGGTCGTCACCGAACAGCGCCCATTCGGGCAGCCGCTCCGCGTCACGTGGGAACAGGGTCGCGGCGTAGTTGACGGTGATGAATAGGAGCGTCCCGGCCGTGGCGGCCACGGCGCTCGCGGCGACCGTGGCGAGCAGGCGCGAAGTCCATGCCGGATGCAGCGGCAGCGGCACCACGCTGAGGACGACCCCGAGCGTCACCGCGAGCGCGGCGGGCAGGACCGTCAGCCAGATCACGCGCTTTCCCCCGGGCCCGTGTGGTCCAGGATCATGCGCAGTGTCTCCTCCTCGTCGGAGGTGAGCGTCTGGACGAACCGGCTGAGCACGCTGGACGGGTCGCTGGCGTGCCGCAGGTGGTCGCGCATCCGGTCGGCGACCAGGCGGGACTCGTCCACCGCCAGCCGGTAACGGTAGTGGCGGCCCTCGCGCTCCCGGGTGACCAGATGCTTGGCGTACAGCCGGAACAGGATCGTGTTGACGGTGGTGTAGGCGGGGTCGCCGGGGATGCGGTCGCGCAACTCGGCGGTACTGACGGCATCATCCGCACCGGCGAGCGCGGCAAGCACCTCAGCCTCCAACCGCCCCAGCGGTCTTCGCGCCATCTGCCCCCCATTCTCCGCGCCCCACCCTAATCGCGACGCGCGAGGGTGATGCGAACGGCCGTGGCGACGTCCACTCTGCGTTCCGTCAGCCCCCTTAGGGACGGAAGAGCGGGGCTAGGGCGGGGACGAGCATGATGCATAGCCCGATACAGAGAAGCATGCCGCCGACCCCAGCGCCGCGCATCGACGTGCCTTCGCTTGAGGCCCGAGTGGGCTTCTTGGGGTTGTACAGGACTTTGACCGGGCTTCCCTCACGTAGACGCAGCGACCCGACGTCGCCGGCCTCGGTCGTGATCTCTCCCCCGTCCTCGGTGACGAACTCGACGGTCGCGTCCCAGACGCTCTGCCCGTTCTCCCCAGGGATGTAGTTGAGCTTGGTGATCCGCCCGGAAACGCGCACCGCGCGGGCACGGAACAGCCGGGATCTGAGCAACAGGACGCTCCCGGCCAGGACGAGGAAGCCCCCGAAGACCGCCAGGAAAGTCAACTCGTCCACAACGCCTCCCGGCCGCCTGCGCCGCCCATCGACCGGACCGCCCGCAAGAGTATCCCGATACCGCGGCCTGCTCATTCGATGCCGAATCGACCGCTCAGGCGGGGATCCGCACCTTGGTCACCCGGTCGATCACCGGCGTGAGGCAGACGGTACGGCTGCAGGCCCCGTAGGAGACGACGACCTCCACTGTGCGATCCGTCCGGCGGACCGGGAGCGAGATCGTGACCGGCCCGTCGGGATAGACGGGGAGCCGCGCGCCCAGTGACGGCAGCGCCAGCCACTGCACGGGCTCACTCGCGCTGGGTGCGCCCGTGGCCTCCAGCCCCGCCCGCACGTCCACCCGCGTCGGGATGCCAAGGCCGCCGGGCGGCAGGTCAAGACCGTAGATGTGAAAGCCGGGCCGGGTCGGACGGAAGGTCACGTCCACCACGCTCGCCAGGACCGCGATGGTCACGCCCACATCCCCCGCCGTGAACCGGGCGATGGCCGGGCTCTGCCCCGATCCACAACCGGTCAGGACTGCGACGGCGAGGAGGACGGCCCATTACATCGCCAGCGCCGGAGGAACGCGGCGACATTCTCAAGCAGCAGGACTTCGTCGGGGACCCACCGGGCCAGGGACTCGGCTGCCGGGCCGTCCAGCCTCAGCAGGGCTGCCAAGAGGCCCTGAAGGATCCTGCTCGCCGGTTCGGCGATCGGCCACTCCGCTCTCTTCCACGCGTAGGTAAGCGTTCCGGCGGCGCGGCGCCAGGTCACGTGACCCATTCGAGCCGGGGAAGTTGCGACTGCGGTGTGCGGGCTCAGGGGGCGAGAGCGAGGGTTTCCGTTGCCTTGTCCGATGCAGCGCGCACCGTGCCGACCAGCTTGTCCTGGGCTTCGGTGAAACGCGATGTCGGTGCGACGATTCCGACGGCACCGACTATGGAACCGTCAGGCTTGAAGAACGGGGAGCCCATCGCCGTGATGCCGGGGCTGGAGTCGATGTCAACGGCCCACCCCCTTTCCTGGACGTCCTTGAGTTCCCGTAGCAGGGCCGCGCGAAATCGCCGCTGGGCGGTCGGGGCCATACCGGTCATGTTGCGCGCGATGATCTCGTCCCGCAGCGTGGCGTCGGCATGGGCGAGTACCGCCTTGCCGGACGCACGGTGTGGCTCGTTGCCCGTGAGGCCGACGTAGAGCCCGCTGACACGCAGCGGTTGTGACCCTTCGACCAGCACCTTCAAGATGACGTTCCTGTCATCGAGGGTCGACAGGAACGAGGTTTCGGCAGTCGTGCCGGCGAGCTCGCCGACGATGCTCGCGAGCTTGTCGTTGACGTTGAAACCGAGCTGGTAGGCACGGAACAGGGTGCCCACGCCGGCTCCGAGCCGGAGTGTGGCATCGGCTCGGCGTTCGAGGTAGCCGCGCGCGAGCAGGGTCCGCATCAGGTGGTAGCAGGTCGTGATGTTCAAGCCGAGGCCGGCGGAGACCTGCTGCACCGTCGGCGCGGCCTCGGCGGCGGCCACGTACTCGAGAAAGCTCAGCGCTCGCTCGACTGTTTGCAGAGTCTGCTGGGCCGGCTTCGTCGAAGGGCTGTTCACTATTTGAAACTATCAGTTGCTGGACGGGCGTGGGCCCGATGCAGGGGGGCGTTGAGCCGGTCGGTGAACGCGTCGAACGACCGGACGGGCGGATAGGCGTCGGGGTCGACGATCACGTCGAGGACCGTGGTGTGGCCGGATTCCAGCGCCTTGCGCAATGCGGGGGCGATGGCGTCCGGGTGATCGACCACGACCCCCGTGGCGCCAACGGCGGTCGCGATGGCGGCGTGGTCCACGGGATCGAACTCCACACCGGTGGTCGTTTCGCCGAACACGGCGTTCTCGGCATGCCGCTGGGCTCCCAGGACCGAGTTGTTGAGCACCACGACGGTCACCGGGAGGTGCTCTCGCAGAGCGGTTTCCAGCTCCGGCCAGACGTGTGCGAAGCCGCCGTCCCCGACGATCGCGATGACGCGTCGCGCGGGCGCGGCGATTTTCGCTCCCAGCGCCAGCGGCAGTCCCCAGCCGAGGCCGGCTAGACCTCGTGGCATGAGGAAGCGCTGGCCTGGGCGCTTCGCCAGGAGGTGGGCGGCGATCCAGAAAGAGGAGTAACTGGCGTCGGCGACCACGATGTCGTCGGAATCCAGGAGCTGGCCGAGCTCCGCGAAGAGGCGTTCCGGGGCAATGGGGGTCTCGCCCGATTCCAGCAGCGGGGTGACGGCCTCGAAATGCTGCTGACGGCCGGCGGCGATGGTGGCTCTGAGCTCTTCCGACCGGGCGGCGCGGGCGGTGAGATCGGTTTCCGCCAGGGCGGCCGTGAGGTCCCCGAGCGCGGCCCGGGCATCGCCGAACAGGCGAAGGGACTCGTAGTTCCGTCCCACTTCGAGCGGATCGACGTCGATGTGGATATAGGTGGCGTCGGGGGATGTCAGCGTCCAGCCCTCGGTGCCGTTCTCATTCGTCCGGGTACCGACCAGCAGGACGACATCGGCTTCGCCGATCAGGTCGAGGTGAAAGTGCGCGGGTCCGCGCTCGCCGGTGAGATTGGCGGCGACCCCCAGTGACAGTGGGCCCGATTCGTCCACGGCGCCCTTGCCCATGTTCGTCGTGACCACGGGAAGGTGGGCGATCTCCTGCAGCGCGGCCAGTTCGGCCACCGCGCCCGAACCGTGCACTCCGCCGCCCGCGACGACCAGGGGCGACCGCGCAGCGGCGATGAGCTGCGCCGCCCGCGACACCGCGGCGGCGTCCGGCCGGGGACGGTCGAGCGGGAAGGCCCCGAGGTCCGCGGTGCGCGCGAATCGTCCGGGCACGGCCGGCTTTCCGAGGACGTCCCGGGGGACGAGCAGGACGACCGGCCCGGGCCGTCCGCTGTTGGCCATGGTGAGCGCCTGGTCGATGGTGTCCTCCACACGCGCCGGATCATCGATGCGCCGGGTCCAATTCGAGACGCTCGCGAACAGCGCGAAGTGGTCCAACTCCTGAAACGCGTTGCGGTCGCGGCTGCCCGACGGCACCTCCTGCACGAGCACGAGCATCGGTATCGACGCCTTGAGGGCTTCCCCCATCGGGGCGACGAGCAGGGCCGCGGCGGGGCCGTTCTGGGCGGCCACCACCCCGATCCGGCCGGAGATCCGGGCGAACCCGTCGGCCATCGCGCCGCCCGCGTTCTCCGTCCGGTAAAGGATCTGGCGGATCCCGATGCGCTCGGCGGCGAGCATCAGCTCGGTCGGATTGCTCTGGCCCAGGATCGTCTCGACCCCGTGACGGGCCAGTGCACCTGCGATGACGTCAGCGACAGTGGTCATGGAGCGAATCCTTGCAAATTATGAACTACATGGCAAATACCGAATCTTTCATTATTTGCAATCTCGTTCATATATTGACATCATTGTGACCTGGTCCATACCCTCGGACGATGAGCGCGCCTCGGCTCCCTCGTCACGAACGATCTGGAGGTCCCATGACCATCGACACCGGTGAATCGCATCTGAGCCCCCTGCTCTGCCTGCACTCGCTGTTCCTCGACCCGCGCGCTTTCGAAGGCCTCGTCGCGGCCGGAGCCGGACGCTTCCGGTTCATCGCGCCGGAGTTCCCCGGGCAGGCCGGCCGCCTCGACGAAGCCGACGCGACCGTGACCATGGATCAGTGCACCGACGACATGCTCGCCCTGATCGACCGGCTCGGTCTCGCCTCCGTGTCGATCGTCGGGCAGTCGATGGGCGGTGACGTCGCGGTCCGCATGGCGGCCCGCCGACCCGGACTGGTCGGCAAGCTGGTGCTGATGGGCTCGTCGGCGGGAGCCGAGACCGACGAGAACCGCGACCTGTTCGGGGCGTTCGTCGACAGGTTCGAGCGGGAGGGATTCACCCCAGAGGACGTCGAGTTCGTCAAGGGCATCCTGTTCGCGGCGACCGTTCTCAACGACCCGGAGCGCTCCGACATTCACAAGACGTGGACCGAGCGTCTCGGTGAGCTCTCCCCCAGGCTCGCTCATGCCGCACGGGGCGTCGTCCAGCGGGAGAGCGCGCTCGACCTGCTGCCCCTGATCACCGCGCGGACGCTCATCATCTCCGGGACCCAGGACCAGGCCCGACCGCCGGCCTGGTCGGACGAGATGTTCGAGGCGATTCCGGACGCCGAACTCTGGCGCATCAAGACCGCTGGTCACAGTCCCTGTCTCGAAGCCCCGGACACCGTCATCCCGCGCGTCCTCGAGTTCCTCGCCTGATGCGGAACGGAGAAGGAGCCATGACCACTCCCCCCAAGCTCGCGGTGGACTTCCTCGCCCGGCCGCACCGGCTGTTCATCGACGGCGAGTTCGTCGACGCTCTCGACGGCAGGACGTTCGAGACGATCGATCCGGGCACCGGCAAAGTGCTCAGCACGGTGGCGGAAGCATCGGAACGGGACGTCGATCGCGCGGTGGCCGCGGCCCGTCGCGCCACGGAAGGTCCGTGGTCGACCATGTCGCCCAGCGAGCGGGGCCGCATCGTGCACCGCATCGGCGACCTGATCGCCGAGCACGCCGAAGAACTCGCGGAACTGGAATCACTCGACAGCGGAAAGCCGGCCGGCGCGGCGCTCACCGTCGAGATCCCGCTCGCCGCGGACATGTTCTGGTACATGGCCGGCGCGGCACGGCGGATCACCGGGGAGACGGTCACGCCGTCGGTGCCCTACATGCCGGGCCAGGAGTTCCACGCCTACACGACCCGCGAACCGCTGGGCGTCGCCGGGCAGATCATCCCCTGGAACGTCCCGATCCTCATGGCCGCGTGGAAGCTCGCCCCTGCACTGGCCACCGGTAACACGGTCGTCCTGAAACCCGCCGAGCAGACGCCGCTGACCGCCCTGCGGATCGGTGAACTGCTCAACGAGGCCGGTGTCCCGCCGGGCGTGGTCAACATCGTGCCGGGATTCGGGGGACGCGCCGGAGCCCACCTGGCCGCACACGACGGCGTCGACAAGATCGCGTTCACCGGTTCGACCGAGGTCGGCCGCGGCATCGTGCGCGCCGCGGCGGGCAATCTCAAGCGGGTGTCGCTGGAACTGGGCGGAAAGTCGCCGAACATCGTCCTCGACGACGCGGACGCCGACGCCGCGATCGCGGGATCCGCGCTTGCGATCTTCTACAACCAGGGCGAGGTGTGCTCCGCCGGCAGCCGTCTCTACGTGCACGAGTCCCAGTTCGACCGCGTCGTCGAAGGCCTCGCCGAACATGCGCGCGGCATCACCGTGGGCTACGGCCTCGATCCGGACACCGACATGGGTCCGCTGGTGTCGGCGGAGCACTTCGAACGGGTCGGCCGGTATCTCGATCTGAGCAAGGACTCGGGGGGCCGGACGCTGGCCGGGGGCGGCGCGCTGGACCGCGACGGATACTACGTCCAGCCCAGTGTGATCGCGCGGCCCGACCGGGACCATCCGATCGTCCGGGAGGAGATCTTCGGTCCGGTCGTCACGGCGCTCCCGTTCAGCGATATCGACGATCTGGCGGCCCAGGCCAATGACACCATCTACGGTCTCGCGGCCGGCGTGTGGACGCGCGACCTGTCGAAAGCGCACCGGCTGGCCAAGCGGCTGAAGGCCGGAACCGTGCACGTCAACACCTACCACGTGTTCGGCTCCGAGCTGCCTTTCGGCGGATACAAGCAGAGCGGCTGGGGCCGGGAGAAGGGCGACGCCGTCCTGGAGCAGTACCTCGAAACCAAATCCGTCGTCGTGGCCCTGTGAAATCCGAGGTGGGCAAGCATGACCGACATACAGACAGTCGCCGGGCCGGTCGATTCCAGTGAGCTCGGCCGGACGCTCGTCCATGAGCACATCTTCGTGCTCGGTGAGGAGTACCGGCAGAATTACCAGGACGATTGGGATGAGGAGGAGAAGGTCGAGCAGGCGGTCCGAGACCTGAACGAGCTCAAGTCCCTCGGCATCGACACCATCATCGACCCCACGGTTCTCGGCCTCGGTCGGTACATTCCGCGCGTCCAGCGCATCGCCGCACGGACGAACCTGAACATCGTCGTCGCGACCGGGCTCTACACATTCAGCGACCTTCCGCACCAGTTCCTCAGCCGCGGGCCGGGCCTGCTCATCGACATCGAGGAACCGCTGACCGAACTGTTCGTCAAGGACCTCACGAAGGGGGTCGGCGACACCGGCGTCCGCGCCGCGATCCTCAAGTGCGCCATCGACGCTCAAGGCCTCACGCCCGGTGTGGAGCGCACGATGAGGGCGGTCGGGCAGGCCAGTGTCGAGACCGGGGCCCCGATCACCGTGCACACGCACGCCGGATCCGAGTCCGGGCTGGTCGCGCAGCGGGTGCTCGCGGAAGAGGGGGTCGATCTGAGCCGGGTGGTGATCGGCCATGCGGGCGACAGCACCGATCCGGACTATCTGTGCCGCCTGGCGGATGCCGGTTCGATGCTGGGCCTCGACCGTTTCGGACTCGACGCGTTCCTCCCGCTCCAGCAGCGGATCGACACCCTCGTGGGCCTTGTGCGACGTGGCTACGGGGAGAGCATCGTCGTCTCGCACGATGCGTCCTGCTTCATAGACTTCGTCTCGGAGAAGGAACGTCCCCAGCTGGGCGAGAAATGGAACTACCGCCTCATCTCCACGGAGGTCATTCCCGCATTGCTCGAGGCGGGCGTGGCCGACCGCACCATCGAAACCATTCTCGTGGACAATCCGCGTCGATTCCTCGCGGGGGCGAGGACATGACCGCGGCGAAGGACCACCGCCCGGTCCTGCCCGCCGCCCTCTGGCACGCGGATCCCGACCCCGGCTACTCGGACAGCACCATCGGGGACGCTCTGACACGTGCCGCCTCACAATGGAGGGATCGGACGGCACTCGTCGACGGTGTCGTGGGAGAGCACGCGAGGCGTTGGACGTTCGAAGAACTGCTGGAGGATTCCGTCCGCGTCGCCCACGCTCTGCTCCGGTGGTTCAGCCCCGGTGAGCGCCTGGCGGTGTGGGCCGGAAACAGCCCGGAGTGGATCCAACTCGAATTCGGTGCCGCGCTCGCCGGATTGACCCTGGTCACGGTGAATCCCGCCTTCCGGCAGGCGGAACTGTCGTATGTGCTGGAGCAGTCCCGCGCAGCCGGCATCGTCGTCCAGCCACGGTACCGATCCGCCGAATTGCTGCCGATGGCCAATGCGGCGCGGGACGGCACCCAGGTGCGTGAGGTGATCTCCCTCGATGACTGGGACGGGCTCCGGGCCGATGAGAGCAGCGCGCGCGACGGCCTCCCGCATGTCGCGCCGAAGGATCCCGCTCAGATCCAATACACCTCGGGGACCACCGGGCGACCGAAGGGAGCGCTGCTCAGCCACCGCGGACTCGTCGCCAACGGGCGGCGGTATGCGACCGTCATAGGCGCACATCCGGACGATGTCTGGGTCAACCCGATGCCCCTGTTCCACACCGCGGGCTGCGGGCTGGTGACACTCGGCGCCCTCCAGACCGGCGGTTGCCACGTGATCCCCGCCGGGTTCGACGCCGACCTCATGCTGGACCTGTTCGAAGCCGAGCGGGGAACCCTCATGCTGAGCGTCCCGACCATGCTGATCCGCATGCTCGAACGGCAGGCGGACCGGCCGCGTGATGTGTCGAGCTGGCGGCTGACCACGCTCGGGGGCGCGCCCGTACCGATCGACCTGGTCCTGCGCGCCCAGCGTGATCTCGGGGTCGGGGTCGGCATCGGGTACGGCCAGACGGAGGCGTCGCCGTACATCACGCACACCGCCGGCGGGGAGCAGGACACGGAGACGCTGGCCACGGTGGGACGTCCGCTCCCCGGAACCGAGGTCAAAATCATCGCGCCGGGCTCCGGTGAGGTGGCCGGGGTCGGCGAACTCGGTGAGATCTGCACCCGCAGCGTCTGCGTGATGACCGAGTACTTCGACGACGCCGCAGCGACCGCCGAGGCCATCGACGCCGACGGCTGGCTGCACACCGGCGATCTGGGGACCATGGACGCGTCGGGGTCCGTCGCAGTCGAGGGCCGGCTCAAGGACATGATCATCCGTGGCGGCGAGAACATCTTCCCGCGCGAGATCGAAGACGTCCTCTACACCCACCCCGGCATCAGCCTGGTGACGGTGATCGGACTGCCGGACGCCGAATGGGGCGAAACCGTCGCCGCATTCGTGGTGGCGGCCGACGGGCCACGGCTCACCGGGGACGAACTCGATGCCTTCTGCCGCGACCGGCTCGCCTCGTACAAGGTTCCGCGCAGCTGGCACTTCCGGAGCGAGCTGCCGCAGACCGCGTCCGGCAAGATCCAGAAGGTGGCGCTCCGGGAGGAACACCTCGTGGGCGGAAGCCGCTCACCGTCCGCATAACCACAAAGTATGGAGGCAGACCTCATGGCCATTACCTTGGTAGACCCCGCCGGACTGCCACAGATCGGCGCCTACCGGCAGGTGTCCATCGCGACCGGGTCGAAGCTGGTCTTCATCGCCGGGCAGGTCGCCTGGAACGCCGATGGAGTCACGGTCGGCGAAGGCGACCTCGCCGCCCAAGTCGAGCAGTGCTACCTCAACATCGGCACCGCCCTGGCCGAAGTCGGCGCCTCCTTCGACGACGTGGCGAAACTGACCGTCTACATCGTCGACTGGACCCCCGACAAGCTGGACCTGTTCCTAGAGGGGGTCGCCCGCGCAGCAGCAAAGCTCGGCGGCACCCCGGTACCGCCGGGAACCCTGCTGGGCGTCGCCGCCCTCTCCGCCCCAGACCACCTGGTCGAGGTAGAGGCCACCGCCATCATCGACTGAGCAGGCCATAGCGGAAGGCCGCCGCCCGCGAGATGCGGCCGGCGGCCGCCCCACGCTGCGAACTACCGGCCGTACTCCTTGAGGCCGGCCAACAACACCGCAAACGCCCGCCGCGTCACCACCAACTTCGCCCCCTCCGGATGCTCGCTGTCCCGAACCACGACCGTGTCCGGAGCGGAAGCCAACTCGACGCATGCACCACCGTTGTTGGTGCTGCGGCTGCTCTTTCGCCACAGAGCGTTACTCAGGCCCATCACATCGACCGTCCACCAGCCGGGACTAGCGCTTGAGGTCAGTGAGTAGTGCCGCGAACGCTTGCCGCGTCACCAACAGCTTCGGCCCATCCGGGTCTTTGCTGTCACGAACGGCAACCGTGCTAGGAACTGAGGTCAGCTCCACGCAGTCACCGCCATTGGCGGTTGTGTAGCTGGACTTACGCCAAACAGCTTTGGTCAGGTCCATTTTTCGCGTACCACCTTACGAATCATTTCGATGGACTGATCCACAGGCAAGGCCAGTGATCGAACCACCATCAGGGTCCTGCGGAGGGTCGCAATGTCGTCTGGGTCGCTCATGGTCAGCCCGCGCGCTGCCATGTCCGCGTAGGCGATCTCGGTTCGGTCAGCCAGGGTAGCGATGTTGAAGGCCCCGCTGTTGCCGACGTGCTCCCCTCGGCTCGGGACCAGTTGCAAGGCCACTGTTCCTTGCTCCGCCATGTAGAGCAGGTGCTCCCACTGCTCCTTCATGATCTCGGCACTGCCGGTGAGGCGGTGGAGGGATACCTCGTCCTGGAGAAGCGAGAAGTCTGGGGGCGGCGGATTCTCCCTGGTCAGGATGCTCTGACGATTTATCCGAGCCTCCACTGCATCCTTGTTCCCCTTGAGAATTGCGGAGGCGTAGGCCGGGGTCTGGAGCAGTCCGTGCACCAGCAGGGGCTGGTACGACTCCAGCATGATGGCCTCGGGTTCGACGGTGTGCCAGTCGAACCACGTCGGGAACGTGGCGTCCTTGACGAGGTCGTCGTAGAGGTAGAGCAGTTCGCCGTTCGCGTCCAGGGCGTGGTCCATCGTCTCGGCGAACTCCCGCGTGCAGCGGGTTCGGCCGTTCTCGACGGCCCCGATGTACTGCGGCTTTACGCCCATGCCGCCGTTCGCGCGCCGGGCTACGGCCTCCTGCGTCCAGTCCTTGGCCTCCCGGAGTCGCCGGAAGCGGCGTCCGAACGCGAGCAGCGTAGGCGAGACCGTCCCGCGCTTCCGCTGTGGAGCCATGTCCTCATCCTCCCTCGTAAAGGGCGCCCAACCAACACCCAAGCGGCGCGGACGCACGGAACCTGACTTGCCTCGCATGGCCTGCGGTTTGTGACGCAGAGTACTTCGAATGTGGCTGACTGTCGCTGGGAATGCAGAACTCGACCAAAGGTGGTGCCCGATGCCTCCGACAGCTGTTGCGCCTGAGGTGCCGACGATCGTCCTCGAACCGTCCGAACGGGCGCCCTCGCTGGCGCGGAGGTTCGTCGCGGAATGGTTCCGGGAGTGGGGGATCGCGGACGACTCGGATGCGCGGGTCGTCGTCTCCGAACTCGTCACGAATTCCCTGGTGCACGGGGACGGGCCGATCGTCGTCCGGGTGCTGCGGGACGAGCGCGACGGCCGTCCCGTGATCGAGGCGTGGGACGGCGGAGAGGGGCGGCCGGCGATCCAGCCGGAAGATCACGCCGCCACGTCCGGGCGCGGGCTGCTCATGGTGTCGCAGCTCGCGGTGGAGTGGGGCACGCGGCCGCTGCTGGAAGGAGGCAAGCTGACGTGGGCGAAGTGCTGAGGGCGGAACGCGCGATACTGCTCCTGCGGACGCGAACGGGACGAAAGACCACCATCCGGTACCTCGACACCCTGGCGGTGGCGCTGCGGCCGCAGGGCTGGCGGTTCGTCAAGCTCTACCGGCCCGCCCCGATCCCGCTTCTACGCGTCTACGCCAACGGGACCGAGGAGATCGGGATCGTGGTGAGCGTCCTCGCCACGCCAGGCGGCACCTGGGGCTACCACGAGGCTCGGCGCGGACGTCGCGGATACCTCTCCCCCTGCGGCGACGCGAAGGCCGCAGCGGAAGTGGTGGACGGCCTCCTCAAGCACCGCATGTACCCGTCCACCTGGTGAAACGGCGCGATGGTGCGGCTAGTTCTCCGTCGTGGTCCTGCGGGCCAGGATCTGTTCGCGGGCCTTCTCGGCTCGGGGGGCGGCGAAGATGCGCCAGCACAGGCGGTAGGCGTGGACGCCGCCCGGCAGCCACGTGATGAGGAGGCCGATGAGCAGGCCCGCGGTCGCCCATTCGATCGCCGCGCCCGAAGACGGCACGAGGACCGCCGCGACCAGGAAGGCCGGAATCGGGACGGCGTACGCCACGGAACCCAGCGCGAGCCTTGTGGAGTGCAGGCGCCGGGCGGCGCGGCCGACCGCGAACGGGGTGAACAGCCCGAAGCTGAAAAAGGGCAACAACGCCCAGATCACGCTCCGCGCGGGCGGCTTGGGCGGATCGGTGTGCAGGACGGGCAGGTCCAGCGTCCTGCGGGTGAACCTGTCCAGGGCGAGCCGGCCGTTGCGCGCCGACTGCGCGATTCCGTCGTGGACGAGTTCCCAGAGGCGGCGGTTCTGCTGGATCGTTCCGGTCTGTATCGAGATCCTGCGGCCGTCGGCGTCCTCAAGTTTGAGGCTGTTGAAGCCGTAGTAGGCCGCCGCCCGGATCGACACCAACTCGGTCGTGTTCACCCATGTCCCGCCGTGGCGGAACCAGTCGGCCCCGGCGGCGAGCGGACGGCCACGGAAGTAGGGGACGCTCAGCAGCGAGATCCCACCCAGTAGCAGCCACCACCAGAACGTCCCCATCCAGCCGATGCCCTGCTCCTTCACGGTCAGGAAGAGGACCAGGACGGTGAAGACGTAAGTGATGGCGGGCCGGAAGCCGTCCTTCCACCAGCGCGGGTTGTGCCAAGCCAGCGCCGGACCATGCCCGACCGGAGGGATCGGCGCGATATTGCCGGTCGGCTCCCCCGGGGTGGGTGGAGCGGCCGGTGAGTCCGGCGGTGGTGGTTCGCGATTCCTCATGGCTCCCGGCGTGGCGCGTCCCGTCCCTGGTCGGAGTCGGAGCTCGCGTCACCGTTGCCGGTGTCTCGGCGTAGCTCCATGGGCAGTTCCTCGTTCCATAGCAGAACGTCGGCTCCGGCGACACCGGGCAGCTCGTCGATGTTCTCGGTCCGGAACGCGACCCACGGCTGCTTCTCGCCGCAGCAACGTACCAAGTCCTCCAGCGACGAATACGCCAAGGTCGCCAGCTCGCCATCGACCGTGTTCACCAGCTTGACCATGGCGTTCTCGTCCCCCGGCGACAGCTCGACCTCCGTGGGCACGAAGGCCGTCTCGCCCAGGACCTGCTCGTCCGACCCGCCAGTGATCACCTCGGGGGCGACCTCGGCATCCGACTCGAACCAGCCCTGGTCGCCGTAGGCACGGTCTTTCTCGTCCGGCTTGTCCGCAGGCATCCGTCACCGCCTCAGTCGAATGGGTTGAGCGAGCTGACCACGTCCTTGGCCCCGTCCGCGACGGCTTCCGCGCCCGAGCTGATCGAGTCCCAGTTGGCGTCGATCGCCATGCTGGCGCCGAGGCCCACGCCGGCACCGACGATCGCGCCCACCGCGGTGCCCACCACGGGGACGGGGATCGCCGTACCGATCACGGCGCCCGTCGCGGCGCCCGCGAGGATCCCGCCCCCGGTGGACGTCGCCGCCTGCGCGGCGCTTTCCCGGCCGGAGGTGTAGTCGTTGATGCCGCCCAGGACCGCGATTCCCGCCCCGACGAACGGAACGGCCTTGCCGACCTTGGCAAACTTGCTGGCCTTGGCCGCATAGTTGTTGGCCGTGGCCCCGTGGCCGGCGGCCCTCTGCGCGGCGGTCTGCGCGGAGGCCAATGCGCTGCCCTGCCGGATCGAGTTCGTGAGCCTCTTGACGAACCGGAACCGGTTAATGCGCTGATTCCGCAACGCGTCGTACTTGGCGCGCGCGGTGGCCGCCTTCGTCTCGTACTTGTTCTGCAGGCCGCGGAACTTGCTCTCTTTCCTGCCGGCCCCGTTGGCGTACGCGGCGAACCCCGCACCGGCCAGGCCGGAGGTCAGGTCACCGGTGAAGATGGTGTCGTTCCTGGACAGGACGTTGAGGAACCTTTTCAAGTTCTCAATGGCCTTGTCCTCTTCCTCACGCGCGGCCCGGACGATCTCGGCGGCGTCTTTGTAGGCCTTCTCCTGGTCGTTGTACTCCGTGACCGCGGCCTCGGCTTCCCTGTGCGCCGTGCGCTCCGACCGTGAGGGGTTGTCACCCAGGGGCTCGGGAGAGGGCGGCTTCTTGGGCGGGTGGATCGTATCGCCGGTCACGGTCAAACCGGCGTCCGTCGCGATCGTCTTCGCCCGCTCCATGTCCTTCTTCACCGAGGACAGGGCGTCGGCATGCGCGTTCAGCTTGCCCTTGACGTCGTCGTACTCATCGGCGATCGCGGCGATCCGGGGCCTGACGCCTTCGACGGTCGACCGGAACCCTTCGGAGGCCGGACCGTCCCAGCCGCCCTTGGACCCCGTCCCCGCCTGATGGGTCAGCCGAGCGCCCTCGTCCAGGCGGCCGGACATCGTCCCCAACCACTCGGCCGTCGAGCGGATGCTGCCAGGGTCGCCTTCGACTTTGGTCTGCAGAGTCACCGGAACCTCCATCCAGCGCTGGTGCGGCGTGGTCTCAGCCCGCGCGGTTGACGCCCGCCGTCACCCCGTCCTCGTTGGTGATGTAGACCCTGCGGTTGTCGGTGACGGCGCTGCTCATCGCGGACAGCCCCTCAGCGACCTTCGCCGCCCCGCCCGAGAGCAGGCCGAGCGCGCTGAGCACCTCACCGGTGACCTCGCCCGCGTCGGGCTCGGGGGGAGCGTCAGGCCCGTCCTCGACCTTGCCCGACGCGCCATCCAGCTTGCTGGTGATGCCCGAGAAGTCGCCGTCGGAATACTTCGTACCGTCGAAACCCATTGGCTGTCCCTCCACCTGGTGGCTGTTCTGCACATGGGAGGACGAAAAGTCCACAGTCATCCGCCAGGGCCTGCCGCGCACTTGTTCTGGGAGCCTTCATGCGGCTTCGACCCTGCGCACACCCAGCATGTGGCCGGCTGCAAGGGCGCCACGCTAGCATTCATGCCGCCAAACCTGTAGATGATCAAGAAAAACGCCTACAACCAGCGACTTCACCCGCCGAAACGGCCCCGTAGGCCAAGCTCTACCGGCCCGCCCCGCTTCCGGACGGCCTCCTCAAACACCGCATGGACCCGTCCACCCGCCAAGCCGACGTCCGGTCATGTCATGCGTCAGGCCGCGTGCGGGACGAAGGCCACTTCGAGAGTCGCGTCCAAGGCGTGCGCCAGCCGGTCGAGAACCCGGATGGTCGGTTCCGTACCACCCGCTTCGAGCCGGGACAGCTGAGACTGCGTCATACCGCTCCGGCGCGCCAACTCGACCTGAGTCAGCCCAAGCTCCAAGCGCCGCTCTCGCACCGCCTTGCCCAGTTCATAGGCATAGCGGGCCGCCTGGTACTCCTCGCTTTGCCGATCCTCATCGGTAATCACCAACTTGGAGTGCTCGTCGCTCATACCCAGCTCCCGCAGTCTCACTGATCTCTGCGATCGTAGATCTCGCCCGCCATGCCGTGCTCTGCCTCACAGACCTTTTTCGCTCGCTTTGCCCTGTCGACCTCCGCGGTCTCCACTGGACGGGTCTTGCAGAACACGGTCAGGAGCACCACACGTCGTCCGGGCGCCAGCCAGTATGTGATGCGAGTCGCCTGCCTACCCATGTAGAAACGCAACTCCCGCACGCCTTCACCAAGGTGACGAGAGTACGGCTCGCCCAGTGTCGTCGCATTGCCAGCCAGTAAGTCGGCATAGAACATCACATGTCGATACTCCCCCAGGGACAGCGCGTCCAGCCAAGCTCGTACCTCGGGCTCTACTTCGATCACATAGGTGTCGTCCATAGCAGCTACGCTATATTCATCAGATGCTATCAGGTGCCGGCTTCGCCGAATAGCCGCGATCGTCCGGGCCGAGACCGGGTGGCCGAGGCGGCGCGCGGACAGGCTGGCCCCGCGCAGCGCGGCCAGTGCCGTGCGGCCCCAGACGGGGTCGCGGCGGTGGCTGGGGGCAGTGGTCGCCAGCCCCTGGGTCGGCAGGGCGGTCAGGTCGTCCTCGGCGTCGCTCGGTGCGAGCTCCAGTCGTACCGCCGCAGCCCACGCCGCCGGGCCCCATCGGACGCCGTGTGCGGCGAAGATCGGGCCGGCCCGGTTCCACCGGGCGACCTTGTCCGGCAGTTTCCTCACCTAACATGCCGGTTCATGGCGATGTTCGTGCATTTGACGTCGGCCGCGAACGCGCCGCGCATCCGACGGTCCGGGATCCGGGCCGCCGACCACGGGCCGGACGGCGAGCGCGGGGTGTACTGCTTCCCGGTGTTGCGGTCGTACACCCTCACCCACCAGTGGCTGCGTGAACTGGCCCGTTTCGGCGGCCGGGGCAGGCTCGTGGCCGTCCACCTGCGGCTGGACGACGACGAGCAGGTGCTGGTCGGGCACTACGGGGACCGGACGCGCTCCACCGTCGCCGCGGCCGAGGCGGTCCGGTGGATCGCCGCGCTGGACGACCCGCGCGGGTGGGAGGTCTTCGTACCCCGGGCGGTCCGGCCGCGTGAGGTGCACCGGATTCGCGCCGCGCCGCAGGTCGTGGGCTGGCGGTACAAGCCGGACGCGCATGGTCGCCGTCCCTGCACCTGCTTCGGATGCCGGGTACGCGGAGAGTACGGGTCCCGGCGCCTGCGCGAGCGGCTGCCGCATCCGCAGGACGGTCCGCCGCCGCCCGCCAGAGTGCTGCTCGCCAGCGTGACGGCGGCCGGCGACCCGGGAGACCCGGCCGTGCTGCGGGAGGCACTGCACTGGTTCGGCATGCGCCGGCGGGGCCCGCTCGACCAGCTGATCCGCCTTGCCGCCCACCCCGACCCCGGCGTCCGGGAGGACCTGGTGTGGGCGGTCGCTCGCTGGACCACCCCCGGGGTCACCGAGCTGCTGGACGGTCTCGCCGGCGACCCGGACCCGGACGTCCGGGAGGCGGTGGAGGCGGCCCAAGAGTCGCGGTGATCAGCCTTCAGATGGCGCGAAAGGGCCCGCCGGGAGACGGGCCCCTTCTTGTGCGTGCGGCGGGTTAGGCGAAGGCTCGGCACTCCACCGTGGCTCGGCGTTCGGTCATGCCCTGCTGGGTCGCGGCGGTCACGCACTGCTGCTGCTTCTCGTTCAGCTTGGGCTGGCCGCACTCCTTGACGCTCGAATACGTGCGGCAGTCCTGGCGTGCGGGCTCGTGGGGCGACGACTGCGCGGCGGTCGCACCGCCCACACCGGTGACGCCGACGGCCGCGGCGACCAGTACCCCGGTCATGACCCTCTTCATACTTCCTCCCCCGTCGTGCACATCAGCCAACGGCCGTCACCATGCCCTAGGCATCTGACGACAAAACACCCTCAAGGTCAAAGAAAACGACTAAACGCCCAGGTCATCGCCCTGGGATGCCGGGGACGCGGTGTACTGGCGGCATTCGCCGGTGAAGACGGCGGCGAGTTCGGTTTCGATGATCGCAGGGGCGACGTCGTTCAGCTCGGCCGGGTCGCGGTAGGCCTGCATCGCCAGCCCCTCCGTCACGGCGGCGAGGCGGACGGCGGCGGGGCGGGGGTCCAGGTCCGGCTCGACCTCCCCGCATTCCTTGCCGTTGTGGACGGCCCTCGCGAGATCGTCGAGCAGCGTGCTGGAGGTCGCCATGTCGATCTCGGCCAGGGCCGGGGCGTCGAGGGCGCGGCCGGCGAACGCCTTGGCGACGCGGAACTCGGCGCGGCGCTTCTCGTCCAGGGGGAGGAACTCGGCCAGCGCCTCGGACAGAACCCATGAGATGGGCTGCCGGTGCTCGATCCCGGCCTGGATGCGTTCGTCGATCCGGCCCCGGATCGACGCGCTGACGTGGTTGAACGCGTGCAGGAGCATCTCGTCCTTGGTGCGGAAGTAGTGCTGCACCAGGCCGACGGAGATGCCCGCGGCGCCTGCGGTGCGGGCCACGGTGACGGCGTCGAGCCCGTGCTCGGAGATGAGGTCGCAGACGGCCACGGCGATCTGGCGGCGGCGCTGCTCGTGATCGGCGGTTCTCGGCACTTGATAACCATATCGTCGTACGGTAAAACCGTATGACGATACGGTTATCCCCTCCTCGCAAGGACCTCCGATGCGAATCCGACGTCCGTGGCGGCTCGTCGCGGCCCTGCTGGCAACCCTTCTCTGCATCCCGATCACCCCCGCCTCCGCGCAGCCCGACCGGTACGCCACGATCGACGCCTACGTCCGCGACCGGATGGAGGCCACCAGCGCACCCGGGCTCGCCTACGCCGTGGTCGGCCCCGGCGGCCCGATCCACCAGCGGGCCTGGGGGACGGACGGGCACGACGAGCGCGTCACGGCCGAGACCCCGTTCCTCTGGGGGTCGGTCGCCAAGCCCGTCACGGCGACCGCCGTCATGACGCTCGTCCAGTCCGGGCGGCTGGGGCTGGACGACCGGGTCGTCGATCATCTGCCGCGTTTCCGGTTCGGAGGCTCGGCGCACGCGTCCGAGGTCACGATCCGTCACCTGCTCGGCCAGACCGCGGGGATCCCCGCGGCGGCCACGTTCAAGGTCACCGACTGCCACGGCTCGGGATGCCCCCGCCCGGCCGAACGCCTCGACGCGCTCAACGACGTGACGCCGCTCGGGCCTCCCGGCACCGAGTACGCCTACAGCAGCGCCAACTACCTCGCCCTGTCCGCCGTCGCCGAGTCGGTCACCGGACGCCCGTTCGCCGACCACCTCCGGCGCACCGTGCTCGGACCCGCCGGGATGGACGGCGCCATCGCCGACGCCGCCTCGGCCCGGAAGCGGAACCTGCCGCCCGGACACCAGCTCCTCTGGGGGTTTCCAGCCGCGACCTCGGACGGGTACGACGACCACGGCGCCGCCTACGGCTACCTGGGCGGCGACCTGAACGACCTGGCCGCCTTCGCGGCACTGCAACTCCGAGCGGGGAAGGGCGCAGGTACCGTCCTCACCGATGAGTCCGTGCGGCTCATGCGTCAGGAGGGCAGCGCCGGAGGCTCGGGGACGGGCTACGGACTGGGCTGGCGGGTCGGAGGGCTGGAGGCTCCCCTGGACGATGCGATCTGGCACACGGGCGGAACCCCCGGCTACTCGGCGATGCTGTTCCTGCTGCCACGGCAGAACGTCGCCCTCGTCCTGCACCAGAACCTCTACGGCCTCATGCAGGACAAGGCCGTCATGCAGGCCGGCTTCGGTGCCGCCCTCCTCCTCGCGGGCGGCGAGCCCGCCGCCGCGCCCTCGGCGTCAGTCCATCACCTGACCGTCTGGGGCCTCACCGCGCTGGCCGCCGTGCTGCTCCTGGCGGCGGGACGTTCGGCGCTGCTCCTGCGCCGCCCGGCGGTCCCCGCCACACGGCGACGCCTCGTCACCGTGACCTCCGCCTGGGTCGCGATAGGCGCGCTGCCCGGGGTCGCCGCGATGACGCAGTCCGGCCAGATCCGCCCGCTGATGATCTGGGTGCCCGACGCCTTCGCCGCCGTGTGCGCCGCGGCCGTCGCCGGTGCCGCCACCGCACTCCTGCGTCTCGTCCTCGCCGTCCGCACCCACCGGCACTCCCTCTCGCCCCGGACGAGCGGGGCCTCGGAAGGCATCAAGCGCGGCGAACGAGCGCGCGGACGCTGATCAGGAGCCCGAGCGCGCACCAGGCCAGCAGGACGGCGAATTCCCGCCAGCCCGCGCTGTAGGTCTGCGACAGCAGCCCAGCGCGGAGCAGGTCGGCGGCCGGGCGGAACGGGAGCACGTCGTGGACCGACTGGAACCACTCGGGCAGCCGGGTCTCCGGGAAGGTGATCGGCGAGAACAGCAGCACGAAGAACACCAGCACCTGGCTGATGAGCTGGGCCAGCAGCGGAGGCAGGAGCACGGCGACCGCGTAGCCGACCGCGGCGGCCATCACCGCCGTCAGGACGGACGCGGCCACCAGCATGGGCCAGTCGAAGCTGTAGGCGAAGTCGTAGCGCAACCGTGCCGCGACCACCGCGACAAGGACGGAGGGCAGCGCGACGAGCGTCCACACCGTCAGGTCGGTCAGCAGCAGCAACGCGCGAGGCACCGGCAGGGCGCGCAGGTAGGTGAACGTGCCGCTGGTGCGTGACTGCGCCACGCCCTGGGGGACCATGACGAGGCCCATGACCATCAGCAGCACGGTGGGGGCGCCCGTGGAGAGGAATTGGGCGGAGCGGGTGTCGATGCCGGGGATGAGGAACCCGAAACCGAGGATGACGCCGGCGGCCAGCAGTGCCTGGACGACGATGATCAGCGGCAGCATGGCGCCGGTCTGGGCCATGGTCCAGCGCAGAAGGGTTCCGTAGGTCGTCCAGAGGGCGGTGCGGGGCGGGACCCCGGCGGGCACCCGCGCGGGTGTCGTGACGGTCGTCGTCTCAGTCATCGGTGCTCGTCTCGGTCATCGGTGGCGGTCTCCCTGGTGGTGGCGGCGAGGTAGACGTCTTCGAGGGTGGTGGGGGCCAGCGCGTAACCCTCGATGCGCTCGTCCGAGCGCAGGGTCGTGGCCCAGGCGACGGCGGCCTCGGCGTCGGGCGCGCCGAGGGTCAGCAGCACCCGCCGGCCGGCCCGCACGCGCCGGGTCACCGGGATCGGCACATCGGTGAGGGGGTCGGACGGGTCGGCGCCGCCGGGATGCAGCGAGAGCTCAAGCCGCAGGTCGTGGTCGCCCGTCCCCCGGAGTCCGCTCGGGGACCCGGCGGCGACGACCTCGCCGCGGTCGAGCACCACCAGCTCGTCCACCACGCGCTCGGCCTCCGCGACGTTGTGGGTGACGAGCAGGACGCCCGCCCCGCCGTCGCCGAGCCGGCGGACGGTTTCCCACAGGCGCCGCCGCCGGGCCGCGTCGACGTCGTTGGTCGGTTCGTCGAGGATGACCAGCGGCACCGGCGCGACCGCGGCCATGGCGAACGCGGTCAGGCGGCGCACCCCGCCGGACAGCCCGCCGCCGTCCGGTGTGGCCCGCCGGTCGAACCACTCGCCGATGTCCAGTTCGTCGGCCAGGGTGCGCGCGGCGGCCCTCGCGTCGGCCCGGGACATGCCGCGCAGCCGCCCGGCGATCTCGATCGCTCCCCTGGGGGTGAGGCCGTCGATCGGCGCCTGGGCCTGGGCCTGGAGCGCCACGCAGCGGCGTGCCGTCGCCGGGTCCGCGACCGCGTCCGCACCGGCCACCCGGATCGAACCGCCGTGCGGCTTGAGCAGCCCCACGACCTGCGAGACCAGCGTGGTCTTGCCGGCGCCGTTGTGTCCCAGCAGCCCGACGACCTCGCCGGGCCGGACCCGGAGGCCGACCTGGTCGTTCGCCACCACCGAGCCGAACCGTCTCGTGAGGCCTTCGACCTCCAGCACCGCGCCCATCGCGCCTCCCAGCATCGAGATACCGTCGGTATTTGGATACTATTGGTATCCCGATACCGAGGGTACGTCAACTAGGCTGCGTACATGGATCGCCACTCGACGCCCGCCGCGCGGGTGCGGCGGAGCCGCGCCGAGCGCCAGCGCGAGACCCGCGACGCGCTCACCCTGGCCGCACTGGTGGCGTTCGCCCGCGACGGCTACCACGGCGCGAGCCTGGAGGCCATCGCGGGCGATGCCGGGTTCTCCAAGGGCGCCGTCTACTCGAACTTCGGCGGCAAGGCGGAGCTGTTCCTGGCGGTGATGGACTACAGCCTGCAAACGCTGCGCGGCGATGACTGGGACCCGTTCGCGGCGGCGGAGACGGGCGACGACCGCGCACCGCAGCAGGGCGAGCCCGGCGCACCGGAGCAAGGCCAGACCGGCGCGGCGGAGCAGGGCGAGGCCGACGCGGCGGAGATGGTGCGCGGCTTCGGCCTCGCGACGCTGGAGTTCATCACGACCGCGGCCCGCGACGCCAGCCTCATCGACTCGCTCCGCGCACGGTCCCAGGTACTGATCGACGCCTACGAACGCGCCGCCGCCGCGCGACGGCCGCCCGGCGAGGATCTCCCCGCCGACGACGTCGCGCGGCTCATGGCCGCCCTCGACCAGGGCATATCGGTACTCGCGCTCAGCGGCGTCGCCTCCGCCGGCGACGCGCTGCTGCGCACCGGCCTGCGCCGGCTCGTGGACCCGGCGAACGCCGCGAACGAACCGCCCCCGGCACGGGACGACACCACCTCGCGGCTACCGGACGTCGACCGCGTCCAACGCCTCATCCACGACACATCCGAGCCCTGACGTCCGCGGCACGGGCCCGCAAGCACGGGCCCGCAAGCACGAAGGCCGCCGCCCGCGTGCTGCGGGCGGCGGCCTTCGTGCGTGCGTGAACTACCGGTTGTACTGACCGAAGTCGTACTCCTCCAGCGGCACGGCCTCGCCGGAACCCGAACCGAAGGCGTACTCGGCGCCGTCGTCGTAGGAACCGACGGAGTACACCGCCGCCTTGGCCTCCTCGGTCGGCTCCACCCGGACGTTGCGGTACTGCGGCATGCCGGTACCGGCCGGGATGAGCTTGCCGATGATGACGTTCTCCTTGAGGCCCAGCAGCGGGTCGCTCTTGGCGTGCATCGCGGCCTCGGTGAGCACCCGGGTCGTCTCCTGGAAGGACGCCGCCGACAGCCACGACTCGGTCGCGAGCGAGGCCTTGGTGATGCCCATCAGGACGGGACGGCCGGCGGCGGGAACCCCGCCCTCGGCCACGACGTTCCGGTTGCGCCCCTCGAAGATCGGCCGCTCGATCAGGTCACCGGGCAGCAGGTCGGTGTCGCCCGACTCGAGGATGTTCACCCGCTTCAGCATCTGGCGGACGATGATCTCGATGTGCTTGTCGTGGATCGACACGCCCTGCGACCGGTAGACCTCCTGGACCTCCTGGACCAGGTGGAGCTGCACGGCGCGGGGACCGAGGATGCGCAGCACCTCGTGCGGGTTGACGGCACCCGCGATGAGCTGCTGGCCGACACCGACGCGCTCGCCCTCCTTGACCAGGAGGCGGGACCGCATCGGCACCTGGTAGGCGATCTCCTCGGCCCCGTCGTCGGGGACGACGACGACCTTCCGCGACTTCTCCGTCTCGTCGATCTTGACGCTGCCGGCGACCTCGCTGATCGGGGCGACACCCTTGGGGGTACGGGCCTCGAACAGCTCCTGCACACGCGGCAGACCGTGCGTGATGTCGCTGCCCGCCGCACCACCGGTGTGGAAGGTGCGCATCGTCAGCTGCGTGCCGGGCTCGCCGATGGACTGCGCGGCGATGATGCCGACGGCCTCACCGACGTCCACCCGCTTGCCGGTGGCCAGCGAACGGCCGTAGCAGGCGGCGCAGACACCGATCTTGGCCTCGCAGACCAGGGCGCTGCGGGTGCGGACCTTGTCCACACCGGCCTCGACCAGGCGGGACACGACCGAGTCGGCCAGGTCGGTGTCGGCCGGGAAGATGACCGTCCCGTCGACGACGACGTCCTCGGCGATCGTGCGGCCGACCAGGCTGGTCTCCGACGTGGCCAGCTTGACCAGCGTGCCGTCGGCCATCCTGTCGGCGACCTCGAACGGGATCGTGCGGTCGGTGCCGCAGTCGGTCTCCCGGACGATGACGTCCTGCGCGACGTCCACCAGGCGCCGGGTCAGGTAACCCGAGTCGGCGGTGCGCAGCGCCGTGTCGGCGAGGCCCTTGCGGGCGCCGTGCGTCGAGATGAAGTACTCGACGACCGACAGGCCCTCGCGGAACGACGACTTGATCGGACGCGGGATGGTCTCGCCCTTGGGGTTGGAGACCAGGCCGCGCATACCGGCGATCTGGCGGAGCTGGAGCGGGTTGCCTCGGGCGCCCGACTGGATCATCATCCAGATCGGGTTGTCCTTCGGGAACGCGTCCTCCATGTCCACCGCGACGTCCGCGGTGGCCTTGTTCCAGATCTCGATGAGCTCCTGCTTGCGCTCATCGTCGGTGATCAGGCCGCGGTTGAACTCCCGCTGCACCTTCTCGTCGCGCGCCTCGTAGCCGGCGAGGATGTCCTGCTTGTTCGGCGGCGTGATGACGTCGTCGATCGCGATCGTGACACCGGACCTGGTCGCCCAGTGGAACCCGGTGCTCTTCAGCGCGTCGAGGGCCGTCGCGACGTCGACCTTCGGGTACGTCTCCGCCAGCTCGTTGACGATCGCCGACAGCTGCTTCTTGCCGATCTCGTCGTCGACGAACGGGTAGTCCGCCGGCAGCGTCTCGTTGAACATCGCGCGGCCGAGCGTCGTCTCCAGCCGGTACGGCCGGCCGGAGTCGTAGCCCTCGGGCGCGATCCAGTCGCGCGGCGGCGGGACGTCCTTCAGCCGCAGGCTGATCCTGGCCTGCAGGTCCAGCTCGTTCCGGTCGTAGGCCATGATCGCCTCGGCGATCGACCCGAACGCGCGGCCCTCGCCCTCGGCCCCGTCCTTCTGCGTCGTCAGCCAGTACAGGCCGATGACCATGTCCTGGGTGGGCATGGTGACGGGCTTGCCGTCCGACGGCTTCAGGATGTTGTTGGTCGAGAGCATCAGGATGCGCGCCTCGGCCTGGGCCTCGGCCGACAGCGGCAGGTGCACGGCCATCTGGTCGCCGTCGAAGTCCGCGTTGAACGCGGTGCAGACGAGCGGGTGGATCTGGATGGCCTTGCCCTCGACCAGCTGCGGCTCGAACGCCTGGATGCCGAGACGGTGCAGGGTCGGCGCCCGGTTCAGCAGCACCGGGTGCTCGGTGATGACCTCTTCCAGCACGTCCCACACGACCGGGCGGGCCCGCTCGACCATCCGCTTGGCGGACTTGATGTTCTGCGCGTGGTTGAGGTCGACGAGCCGCTTCATGACGAACGGCTTGAACAGCTCCAGCGCCATCTGCTTGGGCAGGCCGCACTGGTGCAGCTTGAGCTGCGGGCCGACGACGATGACCGAACGGCCCGAGTAGTCGACGCGCTTGCCCAGCAGGTTCTGCCGGAACCGGCCCTGCTTGCCCTTGAGCATGTCGGACAGCGACTTCAGCGGACGGTTGCCCGGCCCGGTGACCGGGCGGCCGCGGCGGCCGTTGTCGAACAGCGCGTCGACGGCCTCCTGCAGCATCCGCTTCTCGTTGTTGACGATGATCTCGGGCGCGCCCAGGTCGAGCAGGCGCTTGAGCCGGTTGTTGCGGTTTATGACACGGCGGTACAGGTCGTTCAGGTCGGAGGTCGCGAAGCGGCCGCCGTCCAGCTGCACCATCGGACGCAGGTCCGGCGGGATCACCGGGATGCAGTCCAGCACCATGCCGAGCGGGCTGTTGCGGGTGTTGAGGAACGCCGAGACGACCTTCAGCCGCTTGAGGGCGCGGGCCTTCTTCTGGCCCTTGCCGGTGCGGATGACGTCGCGCAGCTTCTCGGCCTCGGCGTCGAGGTCGAAGTTCTGCAGCCGGGCCTGGATGGCCGCGGCGCCCATGCCGCCCTCGAAGTACTTGCCGAAGCGGTCGCGCATCTCGCGGTAGAGCAGCTCGTCGCCCTCGAGGTCCTGGACCTTGAGGTTCTTGAAGCGGCTCCAGACCTCGTCGAGGCGGTCGATCTCGCGCTGCGCGCGGTCGCGCAGCTGCTTCATCTCCCGCTCGGCGCCGTCGCGCACCTTGCGCTTCTGGTCGGCCTTCGCGCCGGCCTCCTCCAGCTCCGCCAAGTCGCCCTCCAGCTTCTGCTGGCGGGCCTCGACCTGCGCGTCGCGGGCCTGCTCGATCTGCTGGCGCTCCACGGAGATGTGGGCCTCCAGCGTGGGCAGGTCGCGGTCGCGCTTCTCGGCGTCCACACTGGTGATCATGTAGGCCGCGAAGTAGATGATCTTTTCGAGATCCTTCGGGGCCAGGTCCAGCAGGTAGCCGAGCCGGGACGGGACGCCCTTGAAGTACCAGATGTGCGTGACCGGCGCGGCCAGCTCGATGTGGCCCATCCGCTCACGGCGCACCTTGGCGCGGGTCACCTCGACGCCGCAGCGCTCGCAGATGATGCCCTTGAACCGGACGCGCTTGTACTTGCCGCAGTAGCACTCCCAGTCCCGGGTCGGACCGAAGATCTTCTCGCAGAAGAGCCCGTCCTTCTCCGGCTTGAGGGTCCGGTAGTTGATCGTCTCCGGCTTCTTCACCTCGCCGTGCGACCACTGGCGGATGTCGTCAGCGGTCGCCAGGCCGATGCGTAGTTCGTCGAAGAAGTTGACGTCAAGCAACAGATTTCCCCTTGAGTTGATCAGACCTCTTCGACACTGCTCGGCTCACGCCGGGACAGGTCGATGCCGAGCTCCTCCGCCGCACGGAAGACGTCCTCGTCGGTGTCGCGCATCTCGATCGACATGCCGTCGCTGGAGAGCACCTCGACGTTCAGGCACAGCGACTGCATCTCCTTGATGAGCACCTTGAAGGACTCGGGAATGCCGGGCTCGGGGATGTTCTCGCCCTTGACGATGGCCTCGTACACCTTCACGCGGCCGAGGACGTCGTCGGACTTGATGGTCAGCAGCTCCTGGAGTGCGTAGGCGGCGCCGTACGCCTCCAGCGCCCACACCTCCATCTCACCGAAGCGCTGGCCGCCGAACTGGGCCTTACCGCCGAGCGGCTGCTGGGTGATCATGGAGTACGGGCCGGTCGAGCGCGCGTGGATCTTGTCGTCGACCAGGTGGAGCAGCTTGAGGATGTAGATGTAGCCGACCGAGACGGGCTCCTTGTAGGGCTCGCCGGTGCGGCCGTCGAACAGCCTCGCCTTGCCGCCCGGTCCGACCAGCCGGTCGCCGTCGCGGTTCGGCAGCGTGCTCTCGATCAGGCCGGTGACGTCGTCCTCGCGGGCGCCGTCGAACACCGGCGTGGCGGTGTTCGTCCACGGCTCGGCCTCGTCGGCGCCGATCGCCTTGAGGGCCTTCTTCCAGTCCTGGTCGTCGCCCTCGACCTTCCAGCCGCGGGAGGCGACCCAGCCGAGGTGGGTCTCCAGGACCTGGCCCACGTTCATGCGCCCGGGGACGCCCAGCGGGTTCAGGACGATGTCGACCGGGGTGCCGTCCTCCAGGAACGGCATGTCCTCGACCGGCAGCACCTTGGAGATGACGCCCTTGTTGCCGTGCCTGCCGGCCAGCTTGTCCCCGTCGGTGATCTTGCGCTTCTGGGCGACGTACACCCGGACCAGCTCGTTCACGCCGGGCGGGAGCTCGTCGCCCTCGTCCCGGGAGAACACCCGGACGCCGATGACCTTGCCCTGCTCGCCGTGCGGCACCTTCAGCGAGGTGTCGCGCACCTCGCGCGCCTTCTCGCCGAAGATCGCGCGCAGCAGCCGCTCCTCGGGGGTCAGCTCGGTCTCGCCCTTGGGCGTGACCTTGCCGACCAGGATGTCGCCGGGGACGACATCGGCGCCGATGCGGATGATGCCGCGCTCGTCGAGGTCGGCCAGGACCTCCTCGGAGACGTTCGGGATGTCCCGGGTGATCTCCTCGGGGCCCAGCTTGGTGTCGCGGGCGTCGACCTCGTGCTCCTCGATGTGGATCGAGGACAGGACGTCGTCCTGCACGAGGCGCTGGCTGAGGATGATGGCGTCCTCGTAGTTGTGGCCCTCCCACGGCATGAACGCCACGAGGAGGTTCTTGCCGAGCGCCATCTCGCCGTCGTCGGTGCAGGGACCGTCGGCGACGACCTGACCGATCTCGACCCGGTGGCCCTCCTCGACGATCGGCTTCTGGTTGAAGCAGGTGCCCTGGTTCGACCGCTTGAACTTGGCGACGCGGTAGGTCGTCCGCGTGCCGTCGTCGTTCATGACGGTCACGTAGTCGGCGGAGACCTCCTCGACGACGCCCGCCTTCTCGGCGGTGATGACGTCGCCGGCGTCGGTCGCGGCACGGTACTCCATGCCGGTGCCGACCAGCGGCGCCTCGCTGCGCAGCAGCGGGACGGACTGGCGCTGCATGTTGGAGCCCATCAGCGCCCGGTTGGCGTCGTCGTGCTCCAGGAACGGGATCATCGCGGTGGCGACGGAGGTCATCTGCCGCGCCGAGACGTCCATGTACTGGACCGCCTGCGGCGGGACGAGCTCGACCTCGGCGCCCTTCTTGCGGATCAGCACGCGGTCGTCGACGAACGTGCCGTCGTCGTTGATCAGCGAGTTGGCCTGGGCGATGATGAAGCGGTCTTCCTCATCGGCCGTCAGGTAGTCGATCTCTTCGGTGACGATGCCGTCGGTGACCCGGCGGTACGGGGTCTCGACGAACCCGAACGGGTTGACGCGGCCGTACGCGGCGAGCGAGCCGATCAGGCCGATGTTCGGGCCTTCCGGCGTCTCGATCGGGCACATGCGGCCGTAGTGGGACGGGTGGACGTCGCGGACCTCCATGCCCGCCCGCTCGCGCGACAGACCACCGGGACCCAGCGCGTTCAGGCGCCGCTTGTGCGTCAGCCCGGCCAGCGGGTTGGTCTGGTCCATGAACTGCGACAGCTGGCTGGTGCCGAAGAACTCCTTGATGGAGGCCACGACCGGCCGGATGTTGATCAGGGTCTGCGGCGTGATCGCCTCGACGTCCTGAGTGGTCATCCGCTCGCGGACGACACGCTCCATCCGGGCCAGGCCCAGGCGGACCTGGTTCTGGATCAGCTCACCCACCGTGCGCAGGCGCCGGTTGCCGAAGTGGTCGATGTCGTCGACCTCGATCGGCACGGCGACCGCCCCGAGGGTGGCCTCCTCCTCGCCGGCGTGCAGCCGGACGAGGTACTCGATCGTGCCGACAATGTCGTCCTCGGTGAGGGTGCCCTGCCGCATCTCCAGGTCGAGGCCGAGCTTCTTGTTGATCTTGTAGCGGCCGACCTTGGCGACGTCGTAGCGCTTCGGGTTGAAGTACAGGTTCTCCAGCAGCGTCTGCGCGGACTCGCGCGTCGGCGGCTCACCCGGGCGCAGCTTGCGGTAGATGTCGAGCAGCGCGTCGTCCTGGCCGGACGTGTGGTCCTTCTCCAGGGTGACGTTGATCGACTCGTAGGAGCCGAAGCGCTCACGGATGCGCGCCTCGTCCCAGCCGAGCGCCTTGAGCAGCACCGTGACGGGCTGCTTGCGCTTGCGGTCGATGCGCACGCCGACGTTGTCGCGCTTGTCGATCTCGAACTCGAGCCAGGCGCCACGGCTCGGGATGACCCGGCAGCCGTAGATGTCCTTGTCGGACGCCTTGTCGAGGGCGCGGTCGAAGTAGACACCGGGCGAACGGGTCAGCTGCGAGACCACGACGCGCTCGGTGCCGTTGATGATGAAGGTGCCCTTCGGGGTCATGAGCGGGAAATCGCCCATGAACACCGTCTGGCTCTTGATCTCACCGGTGGTGTTGTTGATGAACTCCGCCGTGACGAACAGCGGGGCGGAGTAGGTCATGTCCTTGTCCTTGCACTCCTCGACGGAGTACTTGGGCGGCTCGAACCGGTGATCCCGGAACGAGAGGGACATGGTTCCGGAGAAGTCCTCGATCGGACTGATCTCTTCGAAGATCTCCTCCAGGCCCGACTGTGTCGGGACGCTCTTACTTCCGGCCTTCTGGGCCGCCTCGACCCGGGCCTTCCACCTCTCATTGCCCAGCAGCCAGTCAACGGAGTTGGTCTGCAGAGCAAGGAGGTCCGGGACTTCGAGCGGCTCCTTGATGCGCGCGAAGGAGACGCGGTTCGGACCGGTTGCGGTATTCGAGGCGTTGCGCGAGGCTGCCAAGAGTGGTCCTTCCGAGGGCTCGCGGCGTAACTGGTAACACGCACGCCAGACGGTCCACGTCCGAGACCTGCACAGACGGGCCCGAAAAGGGCCAAGGCAGGGGTGCTCTCACACGCGGATAGTCAGAGGGCAGCGCAAAGGGGCAGTGTAGCCGACTGGTACACCGCTCGCAACTCTAGCGCCGCAGTATGCATCACGTTGTCATGGAGCATCGCCCCTCAGCGCCTCTCAGTCAAGAGCGGACTTGGACTTTTCGGGCCCTGACCTGCAGTGAGGAAGGCCATAGTTTATTGCGGGAAGACCCCGGTGTGTACCTAGCGCGGACGGCGTCGGCCGAGGTCGTCGGCCGACGCCGTCGCGTACGTCAGGGGCGGGTCAGGACAGGACGATCAGTTCGGAGGCGAGCCACTTGTCGCCGTCCTTGACCATCGTCATCTTGATGCGGAGCGGCTCGGGGAGGCGCTGCTGCTTGTCGTCCTTGGTCGCCGAGGAGCGGTTGGCGTAGACCAGGGTCTCGACCTTGTCCGGCGACGCGTCGATCACGCCCACCTTCATCACCGTCGTGGTGGAGACGGCCTGCTGCTGGACGGCGACGGTCTTGAGCTGCTCGGCGAGCTTCTCGTACTCGCCGCGCAGCTTGCCGGTCGTCGTGGCGGACGCGGACTTCAGGTCGGAGTCGAGCGTCTGGAAGTCGTACGACGACAGCTTCTGGGCCGCGCGGGACGAGGCCATCGAAGCCTCCTTGGACGCCGCGTCGGTCGCCTTCTGCTCCTGCACCTTCAGGGCGAGCATCGTCGTGCCGACCCCCAGCGCGATCGCCAGGACGACCAGGACGCCGACGACCGACGAGAGACCGCCCGCACGGAACCGCCGACGGGACGTGACGGCCGCGTCGTCGTCCTCGTCCGCTTCGTCGTCGTCGGCGGCTTCGTCGTCATCGTCGTCGTCGCTCGCCTTCGGCGCCTTGACGGTCTTCTTGAGCTTCGGGCGGGCGGGCTTCGCCGGCTTGCCGTCGTCCTCTTCCGGTTCCTCGTCGGCGTCGGCTTCGGTTTCGGCCTTCGCCGGCTCCTCGGCGTCCTCGACTCCGGCGGTTTCGTCCTTACCGGACTCCGCTTCGTCCTTGCCGGACTCCTCGGAGTCGGCCTCGGACTCGGCCTCGACCTCGGACCCGGTCTCGGCGTCTGCGGAGGTCACCTCTGGGGCTTCTGAGTCTTCCTCTGCCGCGTCTTCGGTGTCGGACGGGACTTCGGAGACCTTCTGGGCCTTCTCGGGCTTCTCGGTGGACTTGGGAGCCTCGTCCGGCTCGTCCTCGGGCTCGTCGGCTTCGGCGGCGGCCTCGTCGGCCGCGATCTGGGCCAGCCGCGCGGCCTCCTTGGCCTTGGCGGCGGCCTCCTCCGCCAGGCGGGCCGCCTCGGCGGCCTCCTCGGCCTTCGCGGCCCGCTCCTCGGCCGTCGCCGCACGGTCGGCCGCCTCGGCGGCCTGCTCGGCGGCCTTGTCCGCCTTGGTCTGCGGCTTCTTCTTGTCCTTCGCGGAGCGCTTGCCCCGGCCGAGCATCGTCACGGGACAACCTCCAGTCCGGACACGAGCCAGCGGTCGTCGACCCGCGTCAGGTCCATCTGATAGCGGTACGACTGCGGCGTTCCGTTCTTCACCTTGTCGTTGGTGACCGTCCCGGTCAGGGAGACCATGACCTCGGCGGAGTCGTCGTCCATGGAGACCAGCGCGGCCTCGACGTCACTGACCGACGACTTGGCCTTGGCCTTGGTGACCTGGTCCATGAAGGCCTTCGACTGGGACGCCAGCTTGTTCTTCAGCTCGCCGGTGGTGCCGTCGACGATGCGGTCCAGGTCCTTCTGGGCGGTGTCGACGTTGAGCGACATGAGGTTGACGCCCATCTGCCGTCCCGACTGGATCGCCTTCGCCTGCTGGTCGGCCTCCTCCTTGTTCTGGAGGCTGATCACGCCGAGCCAGCCCGCCGCGACGGCCAGGCCGGCCACGACGACGCTCAGCACGATCAGGGGCAGCCGGCGCCGCATCAGATCCGCCCTCCGGAATTCACTGGCTCAGCGGACCGAGCAGGAGCCACTTCCACGAGTTTTCCTCTCCCAACTCACGGGTACCGGCGCTGCGCGGCATGGCGTAGCGCTTGCCATCGGGTCCGAAGACCGCACCGGTCGTTGGATCGTATCCAGCGAATTCGACTGAGTTCGCCGGATACGACAGGTACAGCCGGTTGTTCGTCAGCTGCGCGGTCGGGGCCACCGGCGCCTTGCCGTTGCCCTCGCCCTGGTCCTTGCCCTTGGCCTGCGACTTGCCGCCGTCCTCGTCGTCCTCGGCGGTCGCGCCGCCGTCCGGGAAACCGGCGCCCGCGGTGGCGCCGGGCGGCACCTGCGGGTACGGGGCGATGGCGTCGCTCGGGAAGTTGCGCGGGCCGCGCACGGCGGTGGGCGCGTCGTTCGGCGCCTTGCAGCCGGAGTCCAGGCGCGGCTTCTTCTTCTCGGTCTGCTGCGGCCAGCGGCGCTTCACCTTCTCGTAGCCCTCGGTGCACGGGGGCGGCGAGTCGATGTTCAGGGCGAGACCGAGGTGCTGCGTCCCGTCGCCAGGCGTGACGGTCTGCGCGCCCGCGACCGTCACCGGGTAGAGGATGAACAGCGAACGCAGGCCCGCCTTGCGCGACGAGATGATCTGGCCGGTGGTGGTGAGGTTCGCCAGGAAGACGGGCAGGGTCGGCGCGAGCTGGTTGATCGCCTTGTGCGTCTCGTCCACCGCGCCCGGCACGGCGTCGACGGTCCTGCGCAGGGCCGGGTCGTCGTTGCGGAGCGAGGTCGTCAGCTCGTTCAGGTTCCGCGCGAAGCCCCGGATGTTGGCGCCCTGCTCGCGCTGGGTGCCGAGGACGGTCACGCTGTTGTCCAGGAGGCGCTTGGTGTCGGGGTAGGACTCGTCCATCGTCTGCAGGATCCGGTCGGTGTCGTCCAGGATCGACTGCAGGTCCTCGGCGGAGCCGGAGAACGCCTTGTTCAGCTCGTCCACGATGACGCCGAGGTCCCTGGTGTCCACCGACCCGACGAGCGAGTCGACGTTCTGGAGCAGCTCGGCGGTCGACACCGGAAGCGTCGTGCGCTCGCGCGGGATCGTGTACGGGTCGCCCTCGTCCAGGTACGGCCCGCCCTTCTTGGCGGGCACCAGGTCGACGTACTGCTCGCCGACGGCCGACCGGTTCGCCACCACGGCCTTCAAGCCGTCGCGCGGGATGCGCTCGCCGCGTTCGAGCTCCAGCTTGACGCGGATGCCGTCGTCGGTCAGCTCGATCGGCCCGACCCGTCCGACCGGGACGCCCCGGTAGGTGACCTCGGCGTTGGTGAACACGCCGCCGGAGTCGGTGAGGTCGACGTAGCTGACGTACTCCCGGCCGAGCAGGTCGCGGCCGACCCCGATGTAGTTCACCAGCACGATCGACACGCCGACGACCGTGATGACCGCGAAGACGAGCAGCTGGAAGATGACGCCGCGCTTGAGGATCATGGCTGGTTCCCCTGCTGGTTCGTGCCGGGCAGGCCGGGCAGGCCCCCGGAGCCGCCACCGCCGCCGGACGACTGCGGCAGCACGCCCAGCGGGGTCTCGGGCAGCGTCACGTTCGGCACGTCCAGCATGCCGCGCATCTCCGTGCCGCTGCCGAGCAGGCCCTCCAGGTCGGTGCCGCCGAGGAGGTTCCGGCCCAGGGACTCGAAGTCCAGGTCGACGGTCAGGTGGACGTTGCCGTAGTCGCCCTCGATGACGTTCTGGAACGTGGCGGGGAACGGGAAGGTGATCAGCGTCTCCAGTGACTTCGGCAGGTCCGAGCCGGCCTTGTTGAGGTTCCGCAGGATCTTGTCGAGATCCTTGAGGTTGGCGAGCAGGTCGGCCTTGGACCGGTCGATCACGTTGGTGGTGGTGCGGCTGAGCTTGTTCAGCGCGACGAGCATCTTGGTGAGGTCGGCCCGGTTGCGGTTGAGGACGGAGATCGCCGGACCCGTCTTGTCAATGGTGTCCTGGATCGTCTTGCGCTCGGCCGCCAGCTTCCCGCTCAGCCGGTCGATGCTGTCCAGCGCCCGGGTGATCGCGGCCCGGTTGCGGTCCAGCGTCCCGGCGAAGGTGTTGACCCGGTGCAGCACCGACTTGATCGTGGACTCGCGGCCGCCCATCGCGGCCTGCAGCTCGTGGCTGATCGTGGAGACCTGCTCCAGCCCGCCGCCGTTCAGCAGCAGCGACATCGCCGACAGCACCTCTTCGATCTCGGTGCCGCGCGTCGTGCGGTTCAGCGGGATCAGGTCGCCCTCGCCGAGCTCCCCGGACGGGGCCTCGTTCTCCGGCGAGTCGAGCTGCACGAACTTCTCGCCGAGGAGGCTGGTCTGGCCGATCGTCGCAACGGAGTTGTCGGGCAGCTCGACGTCGCCGCGCACCTTGACGGTGACCAGCGCGTGCCAGCCGCGCTGCCCGCCC
>NZ_SMKK01000349.1 GCF_004348425.1 Actinomadura sp. 7K507 | reverse complement strand
ACCGTCCTCCCCCCGCTCAGCCTCCCCGCCGCAGCGCGGCGACGCTGCCGCTCATCGCGGCGGTGACGGCGCTGAGCGTCATCCTGATCGGGGTGCTGGTGATGGTCGCCACCCGCTCCGGTAACGACGACCGAGCACGCGCGGACGCGGGCGGCTCGCAGGAGGCGAGGTCTACACCCGATAGGTCCAGCCCACCGTCCAGCCCCAGGGACGACGGCGATGACGGCGACTCGGGCACCGGTTCGGCGGAGAGGGGCCCGGTCCCGGCGGCGTTCATCGGGACGTGGGAGGGCAAGGTCGGTGGCCAGACCCGGCGGATGGTGATCGAACAAGGGCCGAAGGGGTCCGACATCGTCACCACCCGGACCACGAGTTCCAGGGCGCATTGCGAGGGGAAGGGCAAGATGGTCTCGGCCACGCCGGAGATCCTCGAGGTGACGACGCGGGTGACGAAGAGCGTCCCGTCCGACAAGTGCTCCAGCGTGGGCAAGCAGACCCTCACCCTCAGGGACGACGGCGCCTCCGTCCGCTACAAGGGCGGCTTCCTCAGCTCCGGCACCCTCCACAAGCAGTAGAACGATCGAGATCGGCCGCCCGTCCGCCGTATCGAGGCACGCAGTCCGGGCAGAATGCCTTGCATGACTCAGACTGTGAACCTGCCTGGCGGGGATGCGCTGCCGCTGATCGGCTTCGGGACGTGGCAGCTGAAGCCCAAGACGGCCTACGAGTCGGTGCGTTCGGCTCTTGAAGTCGGTTACCGGCATATCGACACCGCGACGCTGTACCAGAACGAGGCGGACGTCGGCAGAGCCGTCAAGGAAAGCGACGTGGACCGGGAGGAGGTCTTCGTCACCACCAAGCTGCGCCCGCAGGACGCGCGGCAGGCCCGTCGCACCCTGGAGTCGAGCCTGCGCCTGCTCGACACCGGCTACGTGGACCTCTGGCTCATCCACTGGCCGACCGGGCAGGACGAGTTCGTCTCGACGTGGGAGGAGCTGCTGTCCGCCAAGGACGCGGGTCTGGCCCGCAACGTCGGGGTCAGCAACTACAGCCCGGCGCAGATCGACCAGCTGACCGAGGCCACGGGGCAGCAGCCGGCGGTCAACCAGATCCCGTGGAGTCCGGCGCAGCATGACTCGGCCTTGCTGGAGGAGCACCGCCGCCGAGGGGTCGTCGTCGAGGGCTACAGCGGCTTGAAGAACACGGATCTGCGCAGCCCGGTCCTCACCGGGATCGCCGAGCGGCATGGGGTGACGCCCGCCCAGGTCGTCCTCCGCTGGCATCTGGAACACGACATCGTGATCCTCCCCAGGTCCTCGCGCCGCGAGCGCGTCGCCTCGAACTTCGACCTGGCAGGCTTCGAACTCACGAAGGAGGACGTCGCCGCGATCGACGACCTCGCCTGAACCGGCCGGTCAAACGCGCTCCGGTCTCCGGAAGTAGGCGTTCGCGGTGGGAAGTGCCAGCAGAAGCGCCGCCACCGCTGCCGCACCTGTGGCGACCATGAAGATGAAGACGGTCGCCACATCGGCGCCTCCCGTCGCGATCGCCCAGAGCGTGAGCCCCAGAGTCGGCAGGGACAGCAGCGCCGCTGTGACCCACAGGCCGATTCGTCCCTCCTGGCCGCCGCGCAAGGCCCGCGAAGCCGCCCAGATCAACAGCGCCAACACGAACAGGAGCGCGAAGAAGAACAGGCCCGCCTCCGTCGACGCCGACTCGTACGCCGATCCGTCCGATGCCTCCTCACCCAATGCCGCCCGGGTCCGATCGGTCTCGCGGGCCGCATCGAGGGTCGATGGAATGACGGAGACCAGCATCAAGCTGAACACTGCCCAGGTGCCGCCCAAGAGCACGAGCGCGGCGATCACGGGTGGCGGCCGGTTCATGATGGTCTCCGGTGCAAGGGGGGATGAATCTGATGTTGGAATTGGATGCCAAGCCAGCACCGGAAGTTCGCGCGAGCGCGGCGGACACGGCCGAGTCCAGGTCAGCGCAGTCCAGATCAGCGCAAGGGCCGCCATGGGCGTGCGTCTTGTCCCCTTCGCCGGCTGAGTGGGCGGTTTACAGGGTCTCGATCAGGTGGTCGGTGAAGTCGGTTGTGGTGGCGGAGCCGCCCAGGTCGGGGGTGCGGACGGCGGTGTCGGCCAGGACGGTCCTGATCGCGCCGGTGATGTCGTTCGCGGCGTCCGGGTGGCCCAGGTGGTCGAGCATCATCGCGGCGGACCAGATCGTCCCGAGCGGGTTGGCGACGCCGCGTCCGGCGATGTCGGGGGCCGAGCCGTGCACCGGCTCGAACATGGACGGGAACCGGCGCTCGGGGTTGATGTTGCCCGAGGGCGCGATGCCGATGCTGCCCGCGACCGCCGCGGCCAGGTCGCTGAGGATGTCGCCGAACAGGTTGGACGCGACGACCACGTCGAACCGCTCGGGCCGGAGGACGAACTTGGCGGCCAGGGCGTCGATGTGCTCCTGATCCCAGGTGACGCCGGGGTGGGCGGCGGCGCGTTCGGCGACGAGTTCGTCCCAGAACGGCATGGTGTGGACGATCCCGTTGGACTTGGTCGCCGACGTGAGCCGCCCGCCGCGCCGGCCGGCCAGGGCGAAGGCGTGGTCGAGGATGCGGGTGACCCCGGCGCGGGTGAACACCGACTCCTGGACGGCCGCCTCCTGCGGGGAGCCCTGGTAGATCCGCCCGCCGATCTCGCTGTACTCGCCTTCCACGTTCTCCCGGACGACGACGAAGTCCACCCCACCGTCCACGCTGCCGGGACGCGCGTCGCGCAGCGGGCTGGCCACGCCCTCGAACACCCGGATGGGACGCTCGTTCACGTACTGGTGGAAGCGGCGCCGGATCGGTATGAGCAGGCCCCAGAGCGAGACATGGTCGGGCACGCCCGGGTACCCGACCGCGCCCAGGAGGATGGCGTCGTGTTCACGCAGCCGGTCCAGGCCGTCGTCCGGCATCATGGCGCCTTCGCTCAGGTACCGCTCGCACGACCAGTCGAACGCGGTGTAGGTGAGGGAGATGCCGTGCCGCTCGCACACGGTGTCCAGGACCCGCCGCGCCGCGGGGACGACCTCCCGGCCGATGCCGTCGCCCGGGATCAAGGCGATGCGGTGATGTGCGCTCGTCATGTGGACGATTGGAGCAAGCGGCGGGCGGACGCGTCCAAGACGCATCCCCGATCCGGTTTGTAGGCCCCGCCTATCGGTCGGCTGTCGTTCTAGCGGCGGGGCCTTTCGTTTTGGCCATCGTGAGGAACTCCTCCGCCACCGGGCTCAGCCAGCCCTTCCGGCTGACCAGGGCCAGGTGCAGCCTCCCCGGCGGGTCGAGCTCGCGCACCACGGCGCCCGCGCGCAATGCGAGCGGCCGCCATGCCTCCGCGAGGATCGCGACGCCCACCCCTTTGAGGACGAGCGACAGGATCGCCACCCGGTGATCGGTCTCGACCGTGATCGACATGTCCACGCCGGACGCGCGGATCTCCTCGACCAGCCGGCGCATGGCCGTGCCGTCCTCGCCGGCGATCAGGCGCTGACCGGCGAGCCTTTCCCGCGGCAGCGGCGGGCCCGGCTCGAACGGGCCGCCGGCCGGTGCGACCAGGACCAGCTTCTGCCGCCCCACCGGATGGAGGTCGACCTCCGGCGCGGTCGGCAGTTCCCAGGCTGACAGGAGGCCCAGTTCGGTGATGCCGCTTCGCACCATCTCGATGACCGTCCCGGGGACGGGCGCGTCCCGCAGCACGACGTCCACCCCCGGGTACCTCTGCGCGAAGTCCTGGATCATACTGCTGAGCGGTTCGATAGCGGGGGACGGCATCGACGCGATGGCGATGCGTCCCGTGCGCAGGCCCTGGGCCGCGCTGACGCTCTCTCGCGCGACCTCCAGGCTGCGGACCGCCTGCCGGGCGGGCCCGATCAGCGCCTTCCCCGCCTCCGTCAGGACGACCCGGCGGCCGGTGCGGTGGAACAGCGACGTCCCCAGGTCCTTCTCCAGCGTGCGGATCGCCTGCGAGAGGGACGGCTGCGCCATGAACAGCGCGCCGGCGGCTCTGTTGAACCCCCCGTTATCCACAACCGCGAGAAAGTACTCCAGCTGCCGGACGTCCACGCGAAGCTCCTTTTCGCCGGGGACTTGACCTGAGGGGTCTTGCTCCAGGGCCTCGTCCTATAGGCGCAGCCTCTCAACCCGGTAGCCGACGCGTCTTGGATTCGTTCACCGCGCGCACTTTGAATGTGATCTGGGACACGGGGGGTCCGAAACAACCGAAGGACACCGCCGATGAAGGCGGGGTTCAGGCTCGAGGAGTGCTCCCATGGAATCCGACGAGACCGAGCCGCGACCACCGGGTGCGGCCGCCGGCACCCGGTCCGGGCGAACCGACGTGGCCAAGGCGCTCATGGTGCAGGCCACCTACCGCAGCCTCGGTGAGCAGCGGCTCTCGCCCGCCGAGGAACGCTTCGAGCGCGGCCGCCGCACCACGGGGCTCTGGCTGGCGCCGCTGGTCACCGCCGTCTTCCTGCTCCTGCCGCTGGACATGGCGCCGTCCCAGCAGACCCTCGCGGGGATCCTGCTGGGCGTGATCGTCATGTGGGTCACCGAGCCGGTGCCGATCCCGGTCGGCGGGCTCATCGGGGTCGGCGCGATCGTGGTGTTCGGCGTCGTCCCCGCCGACGACGCGCTCGAACCGTTCGGCTCCACCACGATCTTCACCTTCATCGGCGCGTTCATCCTCGCCCAGGCGATGCTGAAGCACGGCGTGGCGCGGCGGTTCGCGTACTTCATCCTGTCGCTGCCCGGGGTCGGCCGGTCGACCTTCCGGTTGATCATCGCGTTCGGCGCCATCACCTGCGTGCTGTCGGCGTTCGTGTCCAACACCGCGACCGTCGCGATGCTGCTGCCCACCGCCCTCGGACTGCTCACGGTCATCGCCAAGATGCTGCAGGACCGCGGCATGGTCGCCGAGGACTTCGATCCCGCCCGGCTGCGCGTCGGCGCGGCCCTGATCCTGATGCTCGCCTACGGCGCCAGCGTCGGCGGCCTGCTGACCCCGGTGGGCAGCCCGCCCAACCTGATCGGACGCGGCCTGATCGAGGAGGCCACCGGCGAGCGGATCTCCTTCGCCCAGTGGATGCTCACCGCCCTGCCGCTGTGCGCGGTGATGTTCGTCGTGCTCGCCGTCGTCCTGCTGCTGCTCAACCGGCCCGAGATCCGCCGCATCGAGGGCGTCGAGGAGTACGTCCGGGGCGAGCGCGAGAGCCTCGGCTCGATGGGCCGGGCGGAGAAGACCACGCTCATCGCCTTCGCGGTCACGGTCACCCTGTGGATCTTCCCCGGCGTGGTGGCGCTGGTGGCGGGCACCGAGTCCTCGTTCTACGAGACGATCAGCGACCGGCTGGACGAGGGCGTCGTCGCGGTCCTCGGCGCGTCCCTGCTGTTCCTGCTGCCCACCAACTGGAAACGCCGCGAGACCGCCCTCAACTGGAGCGACGCCGCCCGCATCGACTGGGGCACGATCCTGCTGTTCGGGACGGGCATCATCTTCGGCTCCCTGCTCGCCGACACCGGCCTGGCCAAGACCATCGGCGACTCGGCCTACGACGCCCTCGGCCTGACCAGCCTGTTCTTCATCACCGCCTTCGCCGCCGTGCTGGCCATCGTGATCTCCGAGACCACCAGCAACACGGCCTCGGCCGCGGTGGTCGTCCCGATCATCATCCCGATCGCCGTCGCCGCCCAGGTCGACCCGTTCGTCCCCGCGCTGGCCGCCACGTTCGCCGCCTCGTTCGGCTTCATGCTCCCGGTGTCCACCCCGCAGAACGCGATCGCCTACGGCTCGGGCGTCGTCCCCATCACGACGATGATCCGCTCCGGCTTCGCCTTCGACATCTTCGGCGCGATCCTCATCATCCTGGGCCTCCCCCTCATGGTCGCCCTCACCGGAATAGGAGGCTGACCCACACGCCGAGGCCCTCATCGGCGCTCGGTCGCACCCGGGCCTCCCCCGGGCCGGGTGCGGCCCAGCGGCGGATGGGGTGGCTTCCTGCGGGCCGACGTACGCTTGGGCGGTGTTCTCGCCTCAAGGTCCGTCTCTGCGTGAGCTGGCGATCCAGTCGCTGTCCTCGGTCGAGCGCGGCTACGACCTGCTCGCGCCGAAGTTCGACGCGACGCCCTTCCGCACCCCCGAAAGCATCCTCGACGCGACCACCGACGCGCTGCGTCCGTTCGGGCCGTTCGGCCAGGGGCTGGACGTGTGCTGCGGCACCGGCGCGGGCATGCGTACCCTTCGCCCCCTGTGCCAGGGACGCGTCACGGGCGTCGACTTCAGCGCCGGCATGCTCGCGCAGGCGCGCGAGGCGCACCCGGATGCCGAGTGGGTCCGAGCGGACGTCCGCGACCTGCCCTTCACCGAGTCCTTCGACCTCGCGGTCACCTTCGGGGCCCTCGGGCACCTACTGCCCGCCGAACGGCCCGCGCTCTTCGCCGGGGTCCACCGCGCGCTGCGGCCCGGCGGCCTCCTCGCCTTCCCGATCGGCGCGCCGCCGCCCGTCACGTCGGCCCAGTACTGGGCGCTGCTCGGATTCGACCTGGCCATGCGGGTCCGCAACGCCGTGTGGCGTCCCCCGTTCGTCATGTACTACCGCACCATGCCGCTGCACGAGGTCCGCGACGAACTGACGGCAGCCGGATTCACCGTGACGACCGTCCCGCTGCCTCCCCTGGGCCGGCGCGACGACGGCAGCCCGCGCTACCGCCTCGTCCTCGCCCGCAAAGCCGCCCCTGCCGACTGACGTCCCGCCGCGTCTCAGGGACGGTGCTGGGGCTCGGGACGGTGGAGAAGGTTCAAATAGTCGTTGAGGTGGGTGGCGGCGTTGAGCATGGCCAGGCCGCGGGTGGTGAGCCTCCGCTGCCAGTCGTCCAGGGCGCTGGACAGTTCGCCGGTGCCGCCGGCCGTGCGGATCTGGTGGACGACGGTGGCTATGTGGGTCAGCGGGTAGCCGCCGCGTCTGAGGAGGTGGGCGAGTTCGGCGTCGCGGACGTCGGGGGCCTGGAAGACGCGGTATCCGGTCGCCGGGTCTCGTGCGGGGGTGAGGATGCCGACGCGTTCCCAGTTGCGGACGGTCGCCTGCGTGACGCGGAGGTGGTGCGCGAGTTCGCCGATGGTTCGGGGCTCGGTCGGCCGGTCGGGGGTGGGGG
>NZ_SMKK01000348.1 GCF_004348425.1 Actinomadura sp. 7K507 | reverse complement strand
AGCCACCCGTCAACCCCCGCTTACGCACCGCCCACCCGTCCGCATCATGCGCCGTCCCGGCCTCGCAGCGGGCCTTGAGGTCACGGCCGGCCAGCGATCCCAGATGCACACCCACTTCCCGCAGCACGTTCTCGTCCCGTGCCGTGAGGCCCTTGAGCCGGGTACGGATCGCCACCCCGGACGGGCCGGCGGCCACGAACGGCGCATCGATCGGCCGCAGGGGCCGTGGGCGCCCACCCCGCCCTGCGGGCTGTGCCGGGGTCTGCCCGATCTGGCAGATGGCATCGTCCACGCCGGGGTGGGCCGCCGCGGGGACGGCGTCCACTCCTTCAATGATGACGGGCTGCGGCATGACGGATACTTTAAGTCATCATCTTCGAACATGCAATCGACTTGGGCGCGCACCGGTCGCGTCGGCGCCCCCGCCACACGCCCTCCCGCCACCGCTACGCAGCGAACGAAGCCCGGTGTACCCAACCCATCCCACCGGCTTCATAGGCACGCCCCACATCACTCATGAACACTCACCCACCAACACTTATGAACCCCCGGAGCCATCGATGAACATCGAGGACCTGACCCGTCCGGAACGTCGTCTTTGGGAGGCTTTCCCGAAAGGTGAATCCGTCGACCTGTCGTCCGGCGACCCCGCCTACGACGACCTCGGGCAGGCCGACCGCTGGGGAAGCGAGCGGGTGGTCAGGGCCGAGGTCCTGGTCGCGCTGCTCGTCGGCGCGGTGGAGCCGCAGCCGGGCCAGGTCGCGGCGGTCCGCCTCGGCGGCGCCCGCATCACCGGTTCGCTGAACCTCGGCCACGCGGAGGTCAGCGTCCCCCTGGCCCTCACCGGATGCACGTTCGACGACGCGCCGCACCTGTACTGGGCGAGCATGAACAGCGTCCACCTGATGCGGTGCCGCCTGCCCGGCCTCATCGCGTCCGGTACCCGCGTCGACGGGCACCTGTGGCTGGAGGGCAGCCGCATCTCCGGCGGCCTGTGGCTGGACGGCGCCAACATCACCGGCATCCTCAACATGTCGGGCGTCCAGCTGACCAACCCGGGCGGGGACGCGCTGCTCGGCGACCGCCTCGCCGTCGACGCCAACGTCTACTGCGACCAGGGCTTCTCCGCGAACGGGGAGGTCCGGCTGCCCGGCGCCCGGGTCGGCGGCCAGCTGATCTTCCGGGGCGCGCGGCTGCACAACCCGTCCGGCGCCGCCCTGTACGCGAGCCGCCTCGACGTGGCGGCGAACGTGTTCTGCGACGGCGGGTTCACCTCCGAGGGCGAGATCCGGCTCCGCGGCGCCCGCGTCGGCGGCTACCTGTCCTTCGTCGGCGCGCGGCTGTCGGCGCCCGAACGCACCGCCCTGAACGCCGACGACCTGGCCGTCGAGACCGACGTCTACTGCTCGGACGGGTTCAGCGCGGTCGGCGCCGTCAGCTTCGCCGGCGCCCGCGTCACCGGACAGCTCAGCCTGCGCGACGCCCACCTGCGCAACGAGCAGGGGACGGCGCTCAGCGTGCAGCGCCTCCAGGCCGAGGAGCTCCTGCTGCGCACCGCCGAGCCGATCACGGGCATCGCCGACCTGTCCTACGCCCGGATCAGCCTGCTGCGCGACGACGCCGCGTCATGGCCGGCGCGGCTGCAACTCGACGGCCTGCAGTACGAGACGCTCGAACCGCCGCTCACCGCCCGCCAGCGCCTCGACTGGCTGCACCGCGACACCGACGGCTACGCGCCCCAGCCCTACGAGCGCCTCGCCCAGACCTACCGCTCGCTCGGCCTCGACTCCGACGGGCGCTCGGTCCTGCTCGCCAAGGCCCGGGACCGCCGCCAGACCCAGGGGCTCCCCCGCAAGATCGTCGGGTGGCTGCAGGACATCCTGGTCGGCTACGGCTACCGCCCGTTCCGCGCCGCGAGCTGGCTGATCGGCCTGCTCGCCTTCGGGACGATCGTCTTCTCCTTCCACAAGCCCGCCATCCTGAACTCCGACGACACCCCCCACTTCAACCCGTTCATCTACACGCTCGACCTGCTCCTGCCCATCGGCGACCTCGGACAGGAGAGGGTGTTCTCCCCCGACGGCGTCTACCAGTGGATCGCCATGTTCATCGTCACCGCCGGGCTGCTCCTCGGCCTGACGGTCGCCGCGGGCGCCACCCGGGCCCTGTCCCGCGAATGAGCCGCCGCCCGTGATCCGGACCGCCGGGCGCGCGGTCCGGGCGGGTGGCGTGTGCCACGTTTGGGTCAGGTGATCTGGCTCGGGGTAGGACCTCGGACGGCGGGACTTGCATCACGAGGTGTGATGTCTGCCACGATGGCATTAGCGGCTTTTGTCCCTTACCGGGGCTTCGAGCCGTTGACATCGGCCGGACGCGCGGCGATCCCGTGCACCGGCCCCGAACGAGGAGTGTCATCGATGACGATCGACTCCGCGCGCGGCGCACCCGACATCCCCGAGGTCGCCGAGCCAGAGCTCGTCCAGCTGCTCACCCCCGAGGGCGAGCGCGTCGAGCATCCCGACTACCCCCTGGACCTCAGCACCGAGGAAGTCCGCGATCTGTACCGCGATCTCGTGATCGTGCGCCGGATCGACCTGGAGGCCGTGGCGCTCACCCGGCAGGGCGAGCTAGGAATCTGGGCGTCGCTGCTGGGGCAGGAGGCGGCGCAGATCGGCTCCGGACGCGCGCTGACCCAGCACGACATGGTGTTCCCGACGTACCGGGAGCACGGAGTGGCGTGGTGCAGGGAAGTGGACCCGCTGAAGCTGCTCGGCCTGTTCCGGGGCGTCAGCCATGGCGGGTGGAATCCCGCCGACCACGGCTTCCACCTGTACACCATCGTGATCGGCAGCCAGACGCTGCACGCGACCGGGTACGCGATGGGCATCCAGCGGGACGGCGTGCTGGGCACCTCGTCGGCGGGCGCCACGATCGCGTACTTCGGGGACGGGGCGACATCGCAAGGCGACGTGAACGAGTCGTTCGTGTTCGCCTCGGTGTTCAACGCGCCCGTCGTGTTCTTCTGCCAGAACAACCAGTGGGCCATCTCAGAGCCACTGGAGCGGCAGACCAGGATCCCCCTCTACAAGCGGGCCAACGGATTCGGGTTCCCCGGCCTCCGGGTGGACGGCAACGACGTCTTCGCCTGCCTGGCCGTCACCAGGAAGGCTCTGGAGAACGCCCGTACCGGGCAGGGCCCGACGCTCATCGAGGCCTACACGTACCGGATGGGCGCCCACACCACGACGGACGACCCCACGCGCTACCGCCTCAAGGCGGAAGAGGAGGCGTGGAAGCTCAAGGACCCCATCGAGCGCGTCAAGGCGTACCTGGTGCGCAACGACCTGGCCGACTCGGGGTTCTTCGACAAGGTCGACGACGAGGCCAAGCAGATGGCCAGGGAACTGCGGGAGGCGTGCCTGGCCCTGCCGGACCCGGAACCGCTGTCGATGTTCGACAACGTGTACGCGGACCGGCACCCCATGATGACCGAGGAGCAGGAGCAGTTCGCCGCCTACCTGGCCTCGTTCGAGGAGGAGGCGAAGTGAGCACCCTGACCCTCGGCAAAGCCATGAACGAGGGCCTGCGCAAGGCCATGGAGAACGACCCGAAGGTCCTCATGATGGGCGAGGACGTCGGGAAGCTCGGCGGCGTCTTCCGGATCACGGACGGGCTGCAGAAGGACTTCGGCGAGGAGCGCGTCATCGACACGCCGCTCGCCGAGTCGGGGATCGTCGGGACGGCGATCGGGCTGGCGCTGCGGGGCTACCGTCCCGTGTGCGAGATCCAGTTCGACGGGTTCGTGTTCCCGGCCGCCGACCAGATCATCACGCAGCTGGCGAAGATGCGGATGCGGTCGCTCGGCGCGCTGTCGCTGCCGGTCGTCATCCGGATCCCGTGCGGCGGCGGCATCGGCGCGGTGGAGCACCACTCGGAGTCCCCCGAGGCATACTTCACGCACACGGCCGGCCTGCGGGTGGTCGCGTGCTCGAACCCGGCGGACGCGTACTCGATGATCCAGCAGTCGATCGCCTCGCCCGACCCGGTGATCTTCTTCGAGCCGAAGCGGCGGTACTGGGAGAAGGCCGAGGTCGACGTCGAGTCGACGGACTGGGCGCCGCTCCACGAGGCCAGGGTCGTCCAGCCGGGCGAGCACGTGACCGTGCTGGCCTACGGCCCGTCGGTGAAGACCTGCCTGGAGGCGGCCGCCGCGGCCGCCGAGGAGGGACGGTCGCTGGAGGTCATCGACCTGCGCTCGCTCAACCCGCTCGACATCGGCACCGTGGTCGGTTCGGTCGAGCGGACGGGACGCTGCGTCGTCGTCCACGAGGCGCCGGTGTTCAACGGGTTCGGCGCCGAACTCGCCGCCCGGATCACCGAGAAGTGCTTCTACCGGCTGGAGTCGCCGGTGCTGCGGGTCGGCGGATTCTCAACGCCGTACCCGCCCTCCCGTAACGAGGACCACTACCTGCCCGACCTCGACCGCATCCTGGACGCGGTCGACCGGACCTTCGCGTGGTGACGCCGGTGAGCCAGCCGAAGATCTTCAAACTGCCGGACGTCGGCGAGGGCCTGACCGAGGCCGAGATCGTCAAATGGCACGTCCAGCCCGGTGACACGGTCGAGATCAACCAGACCATCGTCGAGATCGAGACGGCGAAGGCGATCGTCGAGCTGCCGTGCCCGTTCGAGGGCGTGGTGACTGAGCTGATGGTCACCGAGGGCGAGACCGTGGACGTCGGCAAGCCGATCATCTCCGTGGACGCCGACGGCGCGGGCGGCGTGGCGACGCCGGTGTCCGAACCTCCGGCGCAGGCGGCCGCCATCAAGGAAGAGGGCGTGCCGCGCGTCGAGGAGCCGGGCATGGTGTCGCCGTCGCCCGAGGAACCGCCGAAGCGCCAGCCCGTCCTCGTCGGATACGGGGTCAAGGAGGGCACGACCAAGCGCCGTCCGCGCAAGGCCACGAACGGGGCGCCGCCTGTTGCGGCGGTCGCGCCACCGACCCCTCGTCCACAGCCTGTGGGCAACGGGCTGCCGCTGGCCAAGCCGCCCGTCCGGAAGATGGCCAGGGACCTCGGCGTCGACCTCGCGACCGTCACGGGTTCGGGCCCGCAGGGCTCGATCACGCGCGACGACGTCCTGGCCGCGCAATCCGGGACGCCGACGGCGCAGGAGCCGCAGGTGCCCGTGCAGGCCGGGCCGCGGGAGGAGCGGGTGCCGGTCAAGGGCGTCCGCAAGGCGACCGCGGCGGCGATGTCCGGCTCGGCGTTCACCGCACCGCACGTCACCGAGTTCCTCCAGGTGGACGTGACGCGGACGATGGAGACCGTCAAGCGGCTCCGCGAACTGCCCGAGTTCGCGGACGTGAAGGTGTCCCCGCTGCTGCTGGTGGCGCGGGCGCTGCTCACGGCCGTGGCGCGCAACCCGCAGGTGAACTCCACGTGGGCGGACGGGCCATCCGGCGCGGAGATCGTCGTCAAGCGCTACGTGAACCTCGGGATCGCGGCGGCCACCGACCGCGGCCTGATCGTCCCGAAGGTCAAGGACGCGCAGGACCTCGACCTGCCCGGCCTGGCCCGCGCGATCAGCGCGCTGACCGAGAAGGCGCGGGCGGGCAAGGCGTCCCCGGCCGACCTGTCCGACGGGACGATCACGATCACCAACGTGGGCGTGTTCGGCGTGGACACCGGGACCCCGATCCTCACCCCCGGTGAGGCCGCGATCCTGGCGTTCGGCCAGATCCGGGACATGCCGTGGGTGCACGAGGGCGAACTGGCGATCCGGAAGGTCACCACGCTGTCGCTGGCGTTCGACCACCGGATCGTGGACGGCGAGCTGGGGTCGCGGGTCCTCCGTGACGTCGGCGACATGCTGGAGGACCCGATCCGCATGCTCGCCTGGAGCTAGTCGGTCAAGGGTCTGTGGGGCCGGTGCCGCCCGATCGGCACCGGCCCCATACCTTTCTCGCGCGCCTGTCCGTTCGGATCGTCCGTGCCTACGTCACTGGGACCTTGTTGACCTTCCCGAAAGGGCCACCGTCGAAGACGACGGACGTTATGTCCTCCGATGGCGCTGGCAGGTAGACGAAGCCGCGGACGGGTTGGTCCACTCCGGTTCGGAAGACGGCGCGTCCAGGGGCAACGTAGGCGCTGGGCGCACCTGGTGATTCAAGGCCGACCCGGACTGCGCGGTAGACCTCTTCGCGTTCTGGGATCTGGATGGAGAACGAGGTGAACACGCCTCCCGGGTAATCCTTGTGCGCATAAGAGGCGTCTGCCGGAGTGGGCTTCGGGCCCTCATTGACGATGTCGAACACGGCGACGATGTAGGCGCCGTCCCGGTAGAACGGCTTGACTTCCAGGCGCCGTTTCGCCTCCCCGAACCGCGCGGAGCGGCTGGCGACTTTCTCACCGTCCTGCGGGCGGAAGTCGGCGGGCGTACCGGTGCGCCCACCGCTCACGGTCACCGACGGCGATTCGACCGACGCACTGGGAGAACCGGCCGACGCACTAGGAGATCCAGCAGACACGCTGGGAGAACCGGCTGTCGCGCTGGGAGAACCAGCCGACGTGCTGGGGGAGGCACTGGCCGCATCGTCCTCGGTCCCGTCCTCGGTGACGTCGTACAGGACGGCCGGGTTGGTGCTCGGCTGGGCGGACGCTCCACCGGTACCGGTTCCCGGACTCGTGGGGGTGCTCGCGCCCGTGGGAGTACTCGGGGCCGTCGGAGTACTCGCGCCTGTGGGGGTGCCGGTTACGGGGATGCCGGTGAACTCCCCCGCCGTGCCGGGAGTGAGGGCCGTGATCTTCTCGACGTTCTGCGGAATGGCCGGGTACTCGGCGGCCATCTCGCGGGTCGTGCCGGGCGCGAAGCCGTCCCCGCTCGTGGAGCCGGTGGGCTTGTAGAGCCGGCGTCCGACCGGGTCGAGCAGGTTGATCGCGAACGTGACGGACTTCGTGGACGAGTCCAGAGATGTGACGCTGTAGAGCAACACCGACTTGGCGCCCCGCCGCTCGACGCCCTTGATCGCGATGCGCGCGTGCAACCCGTCCGCGCCGCCGAACCAGCCTTCCTTGGCGAAAGCCCCCTCGGACTTCGCGGGCCGGGCGGAACCACCGGCCCCGGCTGTCGGCGGATCGGCCGGAACCGCCTTCCCAGCGTCAGCGCAGCCCGCGAGGAGCAGCCCCGAGAGGGAGACGGCGAGGGGCAGTGCACGGCGCATCGATCATCCGTCGGGGGGAGGACGGGCCTG
>NZ_SMKK01000347.1 GCF_004348425.1 Actinomadura sp. 7K507 | reverse complement strand
GGGTCGGGGTCGGGAGTGATGACGACGCTGACCGGCGCGGTTCCCGGACGGTTCCCGGCGAGCGTCTCGATGGCTTCGGCCGCGTCCTGGAGCGCGAAGGTGTGCGTGACGAGGCGGTGCAGCGGGTGGCCGCCCGCCTCGATCAGCGCGACGGCCCGGCGGAACGAGGTGTGCCCGACCGCCCGGACGCCCTGGACCCGCAGCCCCTTGGTGACGACGTCGTCGCTGACCCAGCCGGGCACGGGCTTGCCGCCCTTGAGCCCGGCGAGGATCACCGTCCCGCCGCGCCGGACGATCGTCATCGCGTCCAGCACGGTCGTCGGATCATGGGACGCGACGTCGATCACCACGTCGGCCGCGACACCGCCGGTCAGCTCCAGTACCTTCGCCGGCACCCCGCCGTCGGCCTCGGGCCCGTCGGCCTCGGGCTCGTCCGCCTCGGGCTCGTCGGCCACGACGACGGCGGTCGCGCCGAGTTCGAGCGCGAGGTCGAGCTTGTGCCGGTCGGACGCCAGCCCGGTGACGATCACCGGGTCGGCTCCGGCGGCCCGCGCCGCCAGCACGCAGGCAAGCCCCCGCTGCCCGGCGCCCAGCACGACCACGCAGTCGCCCGCGCGGGTGCCGGGCACCTCCACGGCCCACTCGACCCCGGCGGCCAGGGCGTTGAACGTCGCCGCGATCCTCGGGTCGGCGGCGTCCGGTACCCGGTGCACGACCGAGTTGGGGTGCAGGTACATGTGGTCGGCGAACCCGCCCCACAGCGCGGGCGGGATCTTGGCGGGCACGAACCCGTAGCTCATCGGGTAGTGGTCCCATCCGGCGCACAGCACGTACCGGCCGGTCCGGCACTCGCGGCACGCGCCGCACGGCAGCGCCGGCTCGACCACGACCCGGTCGCCCTCCGCGAGGCGCCAGCGCCGCGCCGCCCGCGCGCCGATCGCCGCGATCCGGCCGACCGGCTCGTGCCCGGGGACGAACGGCGAGGTCGGGCCGATGGTGTCGAACAGGGCGCCGCTGTACTCCTCCACGTCCGTCCCGCAGATCCCGCACGCCTCGACGCGCAGGAGCGCCTCGTCCGGCCCGATGTCCGGGAGCGGCAGCTCCACCAGGTCGAAGTGGCGCGGGGCGCGCTGGAGGACGGCGCGCGTCGTCCCCGCCCGGCTCATCCGGCACCCGCCCGGCTCACACGGCCCCCGTCATTTCGTGATCGTCCGGATGCCGCCGAACACCCGGCGGACGCGCGGCGCGAAATGCTCGATCGGCGGGGTGTCGAAGCCGGGGTCGAAGGCGACCTGGTCCCACTCGTCGGCGAACCGGAGGGCCTCGGCGTACCAGGGCTCCTCCCTGAACGCCTCCCGCTCCGCCGGGTCCCAGCCGAAGTGGTGGCCGTAGTGCGCCGCCTCGAACGTCTGGTGGGCGTGGATGACCTGGTAGACCTCCTCGCACACGTACGGCCGCAGGATCTCGGCGGCGACCGCCGCGTGGTTGGCCGTGGAGATCACCTTGCCCATGTCGTGGCACAGCGCGGCGACGACCATCTCGTCACCCGCGCCCGCGGCCTCGGCGTGCGCGGCGGTCTGCAGCGAGTGCTGGAGCTGGTCGACCGCGAACCCGTCGCTGAACGCCGACAGCGCGGCCAGCATCGGAAGCACCCGGTCGGGTGCGTCGTCCTGCGTCTTGAGGGTCTCGCGGCGGATGTGCATCCACTCCTCGCGGGTGCCCTCGTCCATTCGGGTGAACATGTGCCTCCTTACCGGTAGCGCGGCCGGAATTCCGGCTCGGCGGGGTCGAGCCCGTTCTCGTGCTCGGCGAACCAGCGCGTCCGCACCGCCCTGGTCAGCCGCGCGTCGACGAGCACCGGCCCGGACGGGTCGGCGATCAGTCCCTTGAGGTCGTCCAGCTCCCCGGGCGTCCGGACGGTCACGGCACGCGCGCCGAACGCGCGGGCCACCGCCGCGAAGTCGGGCCGCGGGATCAGCGACAGACCGGTGTCCATGCCCCGGTGCAGCATGTTGTGGTACTCGTAGCCGAACGCCCCGTCGTTCATGACGACGACCACGAGCCGCAGCCCCCGCCGCACCGCCGTGTCCAGCTCGGCGAGGTTCATCATCAGCGCGCCGTCGCCGGTGACGGCCAGGGTCACCCGGTCGGGACGGGCGGTCGCCGCGCCGATCGCCGACGCGAGCCCGAGGCCGATCGACCCGAAGTTGACGGGGAACACGAACGCCGACGGGTCGGGCACCGACAGGCCCCGGCTCGGCTCCGACAGCGCGGCGTGCCCGCCCTCGACGACCAGCGTCCGCTCGCGCGGGACGATCCGCTCCAGCGCGGCCACCACCGTGTGCGGGTCGAGGCCCGTCTCGTCGCTGCCGTCGGGGTACTCGGTCTCGTAGGAGTACGCGGCCAGGCGCCGCGCCGTCTCTTCCGTCCGCCATCCGGTCCTCGGCTCGGCCGTCTCGGCGAGCATCGCCGCGAAGGCGCCCGCGTCCCCGAGGACCCGCAGGTCGGCGGGCGTCCAGGCGCCGAACGCCTCGGGCCGGACGTCGTTGTGCACGATCACCGGGTCGCCGGCGAGCATCCGCCCGCCGTCGACGGTGAACGAGTTCAGCCCGGCGCCCGCCGCGAGCAGCAGGTCGGAGCCCCTGATCAGCTCACGCCCGATCTTCGTGGCGAAGCCCCCGCACACGCCGGCGTCGAACGGCTCACCGGCGAACAGGCCCTTGGCCTTCAGTGTCGTGGCGAGCAACGCACCCGTCCGCTCGGCCAGCGCGACCAGCTGCTCCCGCGCGCCCACGGCCCCGCGCCCCGCCACGATGACCGGGCGCTCCGCCCGCGCGAGGACGGCCGCCGCCCGCGCCACCTCCTCCGGGCGCGGCAGCGGCGCGGGCGTGCGATCCTCGCGGAACGTTCCAGGCCCCTTCGCGGCCTCCAGGCCCAGCAGCGGTGTCGGGACGTTCAGGACGATCGGCCGCCGCTCGGTGAACGCCCTCCGCACGGCGAGCACCACGTCCCCCACCGCCGACTCCGCCGAATGCACCTGCTGCACGCCCGCCCCGGTCGGCCGGACGACGGCCTCCTGGTCGATGTCCTGCGGGTTCCGGCGGTCGCCTGGTGGTGTGTCGGCGGCGATGAGCAGCAGCGGCGTCCCGGCCCTCGCGGCCTCGGTCAGCGCGGTCATCGCGTTGGTGAGCGCCGGCCCGTGCGTGACGGTCGCGACACCGAGCCGTTCTCCGGCCCGCGCGTACCCGTCCGCCATCAGGACGGCGCCGTCCTCCCGCGCCGCCGCGACGTAGTCGACGCCGTGCTCATGGACCAGCACGTCCAGGATCGGCAGGTTCCCGTCGCCGAGCACCCCGAACACGCACGACACGCCCCGCGCGGCGAGCGCCCCCGCCACCGCCTCGGCAACCCGCATGAGCGCCTCCCAACGCGATCCGCATTGGTGGGACTATCTTATAAAAGAAAGCCATCAGTCAAGAGGGTAGCGGTCGGTTGCCGGGCCGGTCGTTCACCCGCGGCGTTCGACACCGCGGCGCATGGCCTCCAGAAAGATCCTGGCCACGAGGCCGAGGATGACGAGGTCGCCGATCATCTGGACCGTCGTCAGGACCCTGGCCACCTGGGAGCGCGGCGCGATGTCACCGAAGCCGACCGACGAGAACACCGTCATCGCGTAGTACAGGGCGTCCACGTGCGTCAACGGCTCGGAGAACGCGGACGGGCCGTCATGGCCCAGCAGGCAGTAGCACGCGGCGAACACCAGCAGGAACACAGGGACGGACGTGGCCAGGGCCTCGATGGCGCGCAACCGCGGGGACGGCGAGCGGACGATCGCGCGGGCCTGCCAGGCGATCAGCACGCCGAGAGCCGCCAGCGCGAGGACCAGCGCCACCCCCGTCGCGGCCGTGACCGGCCTGTTCAGCGGCGCCGCGAAGTACACGGCCAGCAGGCAGCCCGTCGTGAGGGACGTGCGCAGGACCGTCCAGAGCACGAGCCTGCGGCGGGCCCGACGCGAACGAGTTTCCACGCCTCATCCATGCCCCGGACCTGCGCCAGCAGACCCGGCACGGGGGTTCGCGTGCCATTACGCCGTGTGAAGAACCATCCCAGATCCCCCGCAGCGTGCGAACCAGGTGTGGTGAGGCCGGGAGTTCGGGGGGACGGGGACGTCGCCCTCGCCGTTGAAGGCGCCGTTCCGTCGTTGAGTACGAACTTCAGTCGTTGGGCCTGGTCAGATGAGGCCCTGGGCGAGCATCGCGTCGGCGACGCGTTCGAAGCCCGCGATGTTGGCGCCGACGACGTAGTCGCCGGGGGCGCCGTAGCGCTCGGCGGTCTCGTAGCAGATCTCGTGGATGCCGGTCATGATGGCGCCGAGTTCCTCCTCGACGCGCGAGAAGGTCCAGGACGCGCGGCTGGCGTTCTGCCGCATCTCCAGGGCGCTGACGGCGACGCCGCCGGCGTTGGCGGCCTTGCCTGGGCCGAACGCGACGTCGGCCTCCTGGAAGATGTGGACGGCCTCCGGCGTCGTGGGCATGTTCGCGCCCTCGGAGACCGCTTTCACGCCGTTGCGGACCAGCGCGGTCGCGGCGGCCCCGCCCAGCTCGTTCTGGGTCGCGGACGGCAGCGCGATGTCGGCGGGGACGTCCCATACGCTGCCGCCGGGTATGAACCGGGCCGACGCGCCGCGCAGGTCGGCGTAGTCGGCGACCCTGCCCCGGTCGACCTCCTTGACGTGCTTGATGAGGTCGAGGTCGATGCCCTTCTCGTCCACCACGTAGCCGCTGGAGTCGGACACGGTGATCACGTTCGCGCCGAGCTGCTGCGCCTTCTCGATCGTGTAGATCGCCACGTTCCCGGAGCCGGACACCACGATCTGCTGGCCGTCCAGGTCCTCGCCGCGCCGACGCAGCATCTCGGCGGTGAACAGCACGTTGCCGTAGCCGGTCGCCTCCGTCCGGCCCGCGGACCCGCCCCACAGCATGCCCTTGCCGGTGAGCATCCCCGCCTCCCACCGGTTGGTGACGCGGCGGTACTGGCCGAACAGGTAGCCGACCTCGCGGGTCCCGACGCCGATGTCGCCGGCGGGGACGTCGGTGTGCTCGCCGACGTGGCGGTACAGCTCGGTCATGAACGACTGGCAGAACCGCATGACCTCCTCGTCGGTGCGGCCGTGCGGGTCGAAGTCGCTGCCGCCCTTGCCGCCGCCGATGCCGAGGCCGGTCAGCGCGTTCTTGAAGATCTGCTCGAAGCCGAGGAACTTCACGATGCCGAGGTTCACGGTCGGGTGGAAGCGGAGGCCGCCCTTGTACGGGCCGAGCGCGCCGTTGAACTCCACGCGGAAGCCGCGGTTGACGTGGACGCGGCCCTGGTCGTCCTGCCACGGCACCCGGAAGATGATCTGCCGTTCCGGCTCGATCAGCCGTTCCACCAGTTTGGCGGCGGCGAGGCCGGGCCGGGCGGCCAGCACCGGCCCGAGGCTTTCCAGCACCTCGTGGACGGCCTGATGGAACTCCGCCTCGCCTGGGTCGCGCCGCAGCACCCTCTCATAGGTTTCCTCCAGAGCTGACAACATCTCGGGTGGGGCCGGCAGGCGGGGGGCCAACGGCATTTGAAGATCCCTTCCTCGAAGACCCCTCCACTCTAAAACGTCTTCTTCACCGCCTGTGACAGGCCCCGCCGCAGGTCCGAGCCGGTTCGACCCCGGATTCGGGTCGCCGCGGCGGCGAGAAGGCGGCAGAAGGCGAGCCGGGCCGCGCCCAGCGTGGAGAGGGACCCCCCCGCCCGGCGGGAGGGCAGGTCAGCCGCCGCCGCTTGCACCGCGGAGGCGAGCGGCCAGGACGGCGGCCTGGCTGTGGTCGATGTCCTTGGTCGCGGTCAGCAGGGTCACGGGGCCCTGGCCTGCGGACTCCCGCATGCGGTCCAGGGCGGCCGCGCGTTCGGGCTCGTCCAGTTCGTCCTCGTAGCGGCGGGTGAACTCGTCGAACCTGTCCACGTCGTGGCCGTACCACTTGCGAAGCTCCGTCGACGGGGCGACGTCCTTCTCCCACTCGTCCAGGCGGGCCTTGTCCTTCGACAGGCCCCGCGGCCACACCCGGTCGACCAGGATCCGTTTCCCGTCGTCGGACGAGACCGGCTCGTACACCCTGCGCAGTCGTACCTCCATGATCCCTCCTACACCGTCCATACCCATGGAAGCCAACGCCTCCCGCCCAGCGGTCGCTCCATCTGCGAACCGGCGGGCGGGGCGGGCCGGCGCGGCCGGAAGCGGGCCGGAGGAGATGTCGGTGGCGATCGATAGGTTCCGAACGTGACGAGGCCCGAGGACGACGGCACGGACGGTGACGCCCGCGGTTCGGCGGGGGCGGTGGGCGCCCTTCACGAACTCCGGCTCAAGCGCTGGGGCATGGATCGTCCCCCGCTGGCCACGATCGACGAGGCCGCCGATTTCATCGACGACGTCGGGTTCGCGCTCCTGTTCGGCGACTCCGGCGCGACGTTCCCGGCGCTGCGGGAGGCCGCCCGCGACGACGCGAGCCCGCGCCTCGCGGCAGGCTGGGGCGAGGACCTCGAACGCATGTGGACCTGGAAGGACGAGCTTCCCGCGCTCGGCCGCGCCTGGGTGGGCCGGTTCGCGCTCGGGCGCCAGTCATTGCTGTCCCCCCGCCTGCTGTCCCTCCTGCTCCCGTCACCTCCCGAGACGGTCCTCGCCATCCCCGGCCTGTCGGTCACCGCGCGGACGGTGCTGGCCCGCGTCGAGGCGGAGGGCCCGACGTCGATGCGGGTCATCCGGCAGGACCACGGGCTGAACTCCCGTTCCGCCCAGAAGGTCCTGGACGAGCTGGGCCGCGCCCTGCTGGTGACCAACCACGGCACCGCCCAGGACGGCCCCGGCTGGCCCAGCTGCGTCATCGAGGTGACCACCCGAGCGTTCCCGGACCTGGATCCGCGTCCCGTCACGGAGCGGCGGAAAGATGCCGCACTGACCCTGCTGGACGCCATGGTGGAGGCCGACGCCCGGCAGCTCTCGCGCGCTTTCCGCTGGCCGCACCGGGAGGCGAAGGACGTCCTGGAAACGCTCGCCCGCGCGAACCTCGCCGAACCGACCACCGAAGGCCGCTACCGCCCCCGCGCCCGGCGTGGTCGGTGAGGAGCCGCGCAGCGCGCCCCCGGCCGCTGTGAGCACCACCGTCAGGTACCGGGGCGGCGGGGCCCGGCGGCGTCCGGTGCGACGGGGGTCGCCGGTGGGCCGGCACGCCCGGCGGCGGCCCGGTCGGCGAACTCGGCGGCGGCGGTCCGCCGGGCGAACTCACCGGCCAGGGCCCGCCCGAGAACGTCGTCGTCGGGCCGATGCCTTTCGAGATATTCGAGAGC
>NZ_SMKK01000346.1 GCF_004348425.1 Actinomadura sp. 7K507 | reverse complement strand
GCCCGAAGTCGGTTGACCGCCTCGCCCGAAGTCGTTTGACCGGCTCGGTCGCGGTGCAGACTCATTCGGGGACGTGACCGTCAGCGGGGGAGGCGGGCCTGATGGGGAGATTTCGGCGCGGTCGGGCGATCGCGGGTTCGGTGCTGTGCCTCGGCGTGCTGGCCGGGTGCGGGTCCGGAGGCGGCGACGGAGGCGACGGGGGTGACGACGCATCGCCCACGGCCTCGGAGGGATCTTCGGTGGCGGGCAAGGGGATCGTGCTCGACCCCGGTCACAACGGGGGCAACGCGTCCCATCCGGACGAGATCAACAAGCAGGTGTCGGTAGGGAACGGGCGCAAGGCCTGCGACACGTCCGGCACCAGCACTCCGGACGGTTACACCGAGCACGCCTTCACCTGGGACGTGTCCAACCGGCTGGCGAAGGTGCTGCGCGAGAAAGGCGCCGAGGTCACGCTGACGCGGGAGAACGACTCCGGTGTCGGGCCGTGCATCACGGAGCGGGCGGCGACCGGGAAGCGCGCGAATGCCGACGCGGCCCTTTCGATTCACGGTGATGGCGCCGCCGCGTCCGGGCACGGCTTCCATGTCATCGCGCCGCTGCCGGTCGGCGGGAACAAGGAGATCGTCGACGACTCCGTGCGGCTGGGCAGGGACATTCGCGATGCCTACCGTTCCGGGACCGGCATGGCGTACTCCACCTACATCGGGGAGAACGGTCTGGACGAACGCGATGATCTCGGCGGGCTGAACCTGGCGACGGTGCCGAAAGTGTTCATCGAGTGCGGCAACATGCAGAACCCCGGCGACGCGAGCAAGATGTCCGATGCCTCGTTCCGGCAGCGCATGGCCGACTCCGTCGCGAAGGGCCTCGAAAAATACTTCGGCGGTTCCTAGGGCTCCTTGCGGTGACCGGAGCGTGATCGCGGGAGCGTGATCGCGGGAGCGTGATCGCGGGAGTTTCAGCCGTGGGTGGCGTGGAACTGGGGGTCGCCCGCGAGTTGGCGGCTGCGCTCCATCAGCGCGGGATAGTCGGTGGCTATCCCGCGCAGCAGGGCGACGACCGCGCCCTCCACTTCGGTTTCGCTGGTGAGGGCATGGCCGAACAGGGCGCGGTAGTGCACCAGTGAGCCGAGCATGTCGAGGACGAGGTCGCGGTCCATGTCCGCGCGCAGGTCTCCGCGGGCGGCCGCGCGGTCGAGCATCTGGGCGACGGCGTTCCGCGGCGGGTCGAACAGCGTGGCCATGAAGGTGTCGCGCAGTCCGGGTTCGGAGGTGCAGTCCGCCAGCAGCGGCCCCAGCACGTCGGCGTGGATTCCGCGGAACACCTCGATGAAGACGTTGATGCCTTCGCTGAGGTCGCACAGGGTGCATCCGCTGTCGGGGGTGCTCACCGCGCCGAGCCGGGTGGCCAGGGCGGCGAGCACGAGCCGCTGGCGGTTGGGCCAGCGGCGGTAGATCGCCGGTTTGGTGGTGCCGGCCCGGCGGGCGACCTCCTCCAGGGCGAGGCGCCCGTAGCCGGATTCGTCGAGGACGCTCAGCGTGGCCTGGAGCACCGCCGTGTCGATCCGTGGATCGCGGGGGCGGCCGCCGTGCGGTGACGGAAGCGAGGGTCCGGACTCTGCTGCCATGGGACCAGTCTACGCCTTATGTTACGGTTCGGATCGTAACTAAACGGATCACCGCTCAGAGGGAGACCGCATGGCGTCGCTCACCACGTCAGATCCACAACCGCGGGCCGGAACACGGGAGTGGATCGGGCTGGCCGTGCTCACCCTGCCCCTCCTCGTCCTGGCCCTGGACCTCAGCGTGCTGTACCTGGCGATCCCGGACCTGAGCGCGGACCTCCGGCCCAGCGGCACGCAACAGCTCTGGATCATGGACATCTACGGATTCCTGATCGCGGGATTCCTCACCACCATGGGCACCCTCGGGGACCGGATCGGCCGCCGCAGGCTGCTGATGATCGGTGCGGCGTCGTTCGCCCTGGCGTCGCTCCTGGCCGCCTACGCCGCCAGCCCCGAGATGCTCATCGCGGCCAGGGCGCTGCTCGGCATCACCGGAGCGACGCTGATGCCGTCCACCCTGGCGCTGATCCGCAACATGTTCCTCGAGCCGTCCCAGCGCAGCGTGGCCATCGCCATCTGGGTGACCACCTTCTCGTTCGGCGTCGCCGTGGGCCCGCTCGTGGGTGGGGTGCTGCTGGCGTCCTTCTGGTGGGGGTCCGTCTTCGTCCTGGCCGTGCCGATCATGGTGTTGCTGCTCCTGGCGGCGCCCTTCACGCTGCCGGAGTACCGCGACCCCGACCCGGGCAGGATGGACTGGCGCAGCGTGGCGCTGTCACTGGCGGCGATCCTGCCGCTCATCTACGGCCTCAAAGAACTCGCCGGCAACGGGCTCGCCTGGACACCGGCCCTCTTGTCTCTGGCCGGGCTCGTCAGCGGCGTGGTGTTCGTGCAGAGGCAGCGCGGGCTGGCGGCTCCCCTAGTCGACGTACGGCTGTTCAAGGACCGTTCCTTCACCGCCGCGCTGACCCTGCTGCTGTTCGGCATCATGGCCGTCAACGGCATCTTCTTCCTCTTCCCGCAGTTCCTCCAGATGGTCGAGGGGCTCTCGGCGATGCAGGCGGGGTTGTGGATCATTCCGCTCGCGCTCGCGTCCTTGATCGGGTCCATGCTCGCCCCGTTCGCCGCCCGCGCGGTGCGTCCGGCCGTCGTCATCGCGGGCGGGGCGGCCGTCTCCGTGCTCGGATTCCTGCTGATCACCCAGGTGTCGGCCACCGCGGGGATCGGGTTGCTGGTCGGCGCGGGCGTCATCGCCGTGTTCGGGCTCAGCCCGATGGGAGTGCTGGCCACCGACCTGGTCGTCGGCTCCGTCCCGCCCCGGAAGGCCGGGTCCGCCGCGGCGATGTCGGAGACCAGCGGTGAACTCGGCACCGCGCTCGGCGTCGCGGTCATGGGCACCGTCGCCACGGCGGTCTACCGCGACGAGATGGCGGGCGCACTGCCCGCCGACGTCCCGCCTTCCGTGGCCGACGCCGGCCGCGACACCCTCAGCAGCGCGCTGGCGGCCGCCGACCAACTGCCCCCGGCAATGGCCGACGACCTCATCGAAACGGCCCAGCAGGCCTTCACCAGCGGACTCAACGTCGTCGGCGCGCTCGGGGCGGTGCTCATGACCGGCCTCGTCATCCTCTCCCTGGTCCTGTTGCGCGACCGTCCTCGGATCGGCACGCCCGCCAAGGACGACGAGGTGACCGACGACGACAGTCGCGCCGAAACCACCGTCAGCGGGACAGGAGGGCTCTGAGGGCCTCGGCCACCTCCACCGGTGCCTCTTCCGCCATGAAGTGGCCGTAGGGGATGGTGGTGTGGTCCAGGTCGGCGGCCCATGCGCGCCATAGGGCGACGGCGTCGTAGCCGAGGGCGGCGCCCCAGTCCTGCTGGAGGACGGTGACCGGCATCCGCAGCCGGTTGCCTGCGTCGCGGTCGGCCTGGTCGTGCTCGACGTCGATTCCGGCGGACGCGCGGTAGTCGGCGACGATCGAGGGGATCGCGTTGCGGGAGGCTTCCAGGTAGGCGGCCCGGACGTCGGCGGGTATCGCGGACGGGTCGTTCCCCCAGAGGTCGAGGAAGTGGCCGAAGAAGGCGTCGGGAGCGCCGCCGATCAGTTGTTCGGGCAGGCCGGGCGGCTGGGCCATCAGGTAGAGGTGGAAGCCGACGGCGGCGGTGACGCCGTGCATCGCGTCCCACATCTCCAGGGTCGGCAGGATGTCGAGGCAGGCGAGGTGGGTGATCGTGTCGGGGTGGTCGAGGCCGGCGCGGAAGGCGACCAGGGCTCCGCGGTCATGGCCCGCCAGGGCGAAGCTGTCGTGGCCCAGGGCGCGGGCCAGGGAGACGATGTCGGCGGCCATGGTGCGCTTGGAGTAATCGTCGGCAGGCTTGTCGCTGTCGCCGTATCCGCGGAGGTCGGGGCAGATGACGGTGTGGTCGGACGCAAGGTCGGCGGCGACGTGGCGCCACATCAGGTGGGTCTGCGGGAAGCCGTGCAGAAGGACGACCGGGCTGCCGGTGCCCGCGATGGCGACGTTGAGTGAGACGCCCTCGGCGACGGGGACGCGCTTGTATTCGAATCCGTTGATGTTCAGCATGCTCCCAAGGCTGCCGGGCGTGAATGAGCATCCGATGAGCGCGCTATAGCGTGGCCTGCGTGGACGTCGTTTTCGGGGTGCTGGGGCCGGTGACGGCCTGGAACGGCTCCGGTGACGTGGTCCCGTTGAAGGGGCCGAAGCATCGTGCCGTGCTGGCGCGGCTGATCCTCGCTCGCGGGCGGGTCGTCCCGGTGACGCGGCTGGTCGACGATCTGTGGCTGGACCCGCCGCCGGACGCGGTGGGCGCGGTCAGGACGTTCGTGGCGGCGTTGCGCCGGGCTCTGGAGCCCGAGCGTCCGCCGCGGGCGCCGTCCCGGCTGCTGGTCACCGAGGGGCCCGGGTACGCGCTGCGGGCCGGGGCGGACGATGTGGACGCCTGGCGCTTCGAGCAGGTGGTGGGCACCGCGGCACGTCCCCCAGAGGAGTCCCTTACGAGCCTGGACGAGGCGCTGGGGTGGTGGCGCGGCCCCGCCTACGCCGAGTTCACCGACGAGGACTGGGCGCGTGCGGAACGGTCGCGCCTGACCGAGCTGCGGCTGCGCGCCGTCGAGCGCCGGGCCGAGGCGAAGCTGGAGCTGGGGCTCGCCGCCGACGCGGTACCGGATCTCGACGCGCACGTCGCCGAGCATCCCTGGCGCGAGGACGCCTGGCGGCTGCTGGCCCTCGCGCTCTACCGGACCGGCCGCCAAGGGGACGCGCTCGCGGTGCTGCGCCGGGCGCGGACGCTGCTCGTCGAGCAGCTGGGGATCGACCCCGGCACGGCTCTGCGCCGCCTGGAGGAGGACATTCTTCGCCAAGCCGATCACCTGGAGCCTGGGCAGGACGCGGCGTCGCGAGTATGGGCGCGGGCGGCCGAGGCCTACGACCGCACCGTCGCGTCCGGTGCGCGGGCTCGGCTGGAGTCGACGGTCGGGATCCTGCGCAACCTCGCGGTGACCGGTGGCGGCGGGCTGGTGGCGGCGCGCGAGCAGCGGATGGCGGCCATCGCGGCGGCCGAGGAACTGGGCGACGCCGAGCTGACCGCGCGAGTGATCGGCGCGTACGACGTCCCGGCGATCTGGACCCGGTCGGACGACCCGCGGCAGGCGGCCGGGGTGGTGGCGGCGGCGGAGCGCACCCTGGCCGCGCTCCCCGCCGGGGGCCACGACGCGACGAGGGCTCGGCTGCTGGCGACGGTCGCCCTGGAGTCGCGCGGCACCGGCGGCGTCCGTGCCGGTGAGACGGCTCGCGAGGCGGCCCGGGAGGCGGAGCGGATCGCCCGCGCCCTGGACGATCCCGCGCTGCTGGCGTTCGCGCTGAACGGCGCGTTCATGCAGGCGTTCCAGCGGGCCGGGCTGGCCCGGCGGCGGGACGGGATCGGCGCCGAGCTGGTGGAGCTGTCCGTCCGGCATGACCTGGCCGGCTACGAGGTGCTCGGGCATCTCGTCCGGCTCCAGGCGCGCAGCGCGCTCGCCGATTTCGACGGAGCCGACGAGCACGCCGCGGCGGCGGACGGCCTGGCCGAGCGCTACGAGCGTCCGCTGGTGGGGGTGTTCACCACCTGGTACCGGGCGCTGCGGCTCGCGGCGTCCGGCGCGGCTCCGGCAGCGGACGTGGAGGCCGCCTACCGGGACGCCGTCGCGCGCCTGGACGGTTCCGGCATGCCCGGGTTCGAGGCCGGACTGCCGGCGCTGGCGCGACTGTCCCTGCGCATGCGGGAAGGGCGGCCCGCGCAGACGGAGGCGCACACCGACTGGGGCCCCTACGAGCCCTGGGCCCGCCCCCTGGTTCTTCTGGCACGGGACCACCGCGATGAGGCCGCCGCGGCACTGCGGAAGGCACCGGATCCACCGCACGACCTGCTGTTGGAGGCCATGTGGTGCCTCATCGCGCGGGCGGCAATCGCCTTGGACGACCGCGAGACGATGACACGCGCGCGCACCGAACTCGGCCCTGCCGTGGGGGAGTTGGCCGGCGGCGGCAGCGGCCTCCTCACCTTCGGCCCGGTGTCCCGCTACCTGTACGACCTCACAACCGCACTCGGCTAGTGTTCTGCGCCTGAAATCCGTTGCAGATATCGAGCGAGGGAGTCGAGGATCTCTTCGGCGGTCTTGGTCCACACGAAGGGCTTGGGGTCGGTGTTCCACTGCTGGACCCAGGCGCGGACGTCGGCTTCGAGGGCTTGCACGCTTTTGTGGACGCCGCGCTGGGTGAGTTGGGTGGTGAGGTAGGCGAACCAGCGCTCGACCTGGTTGAGCCAGGACGACCCGGTCGGGGTGAAGTGCACGTGGAAGCGGGGGTGGCGGGCGAGCCATTCGTGGACGAGGGGTGTCTTGTGGGTGGCGAGGTTGTCGCAGACCAGGTGCACCTGGAGTTCGGCGGGCACGGCCTTGTCGATCGCGGTCAGGAACTTCTTGAACTCGGTGGCGCGGTGGCGGCGGTGCAGTTCGGTGATGACGGTTCCGTCGGCGATGTTGAAGGCGGCGAACAGGCTGGTGGTCCCGTGCCGGGCGTAGTCGTGGGTGCGCCGCTCGGGCATGCCCGGCATCATCGGCAGCACCGGCTGTGAGCGGTCCAGCGCCTGCATCTGCGATTTCTCGTCCACGCACAGGACCACGGCCCGCTCGGGCGGATGATGGTAGAGCCCGACCACGTCCACCACCTTCTCCACGAACAGCGGATCGGTGGAGATCTTGAAGGTGTCGGCCCGGTGCGGCTTGAGGTCGAACCGGCGCCAGATCCGCCCGATGGTGGACTTGCTCAGCCCGGTCCGTTCGGCCATCGACGCCCTGGACCAGTGCGTGGCGCCCTCGGGGGTCTGCTCCAACGTGAGCGTGACCACCTGCTGGACCTTGTCCAGCAGGATCGAGGGCGGACGGCCGGGGCGTGGCTCGTCGGCCAGCCCGGCCAGGCCGTGCTCGATGAACCGCCTGCACCACTTGGCCACCGTCGGCGGCGAGACACCCAGTTCGGCGGCCACATGCGTGTGGAACGCCCCGGGCCGGGCGCATGCCAGCACGATGCGGCACCGCAACGCATACGCCTGCGTCGAGGTCGCCGCCCGCGCCCCACGCTCCAACTCCGCCCGCTCGGCCGCGGTCACTGAAAACGGCGTCTTCGGCCGTCCCGTCCTCGCCATCGGCCCAGCATAGATTTACACAACGGATTTCAGGCGCAGAACACTAGGCCGTGTTTAGAAAGGTGTCGGTGGGCTTGGGCCGGGGTCCTGTCGAGGCCGCCTCGGTGG
>NZ_SMKK01000345.1 GCF_004348425.1 Actinomadura sp. 7K507 | reverse complement strand
GATGCGGGGCGTCCCGGAGGCTCGGAACCGCCAGGATGCTTCGGCGGAGTTCGCGTTGCCGGGGCCCTGGTACCGGATTCAGGCTGTGCCGGCGCCGCAGCGGGACGCGTCTGCTGAGTGGGATTTCGTGAGTGTGTTGCCTGCCGCGTTGTCGGCGGCGCGGCTGGGGCGGCCGTTCGTTGTCGGGTGGTTGTCGGCGGGGGGTGGGGCGCCGCTGGAGCTGATCACCAATGCGGGGCCGATCGGTGCGCCGGAGGCTGGGGCGGAGTCCTACGGGCTGTTGTTTCCTAGTGGCGCGCGTGGGGTTCCCATCGGGGACGAGTGGTTGCGGCAGGCCGAGGGGATGGCTTGGACGCGGTGTCCTGGGCGGCTTGCCCCGCAGGTCTCGGGGGCGGGTGCCGGGCCTGGGCTGTTCGAGGCGACGCTGGTCACGTTGATGGAGCGGCCGTTCGGGTGGTTCGTGGTCGCCGACCCGGGTGACGAGCGGCTGATCGAGACCGAGATGCGGGAGCTTCACCACGAGCTGCGGATGCTGCGGCGCGGTGAGGACGAGCAGGCCCGGCTCGCGGTCGCCCGCGCCGACCAGCGGCTCGCCGAGTTGGACGCCTTCCGCGAGGCGGGACTGTGGCAGGTGCGGGTCGTCGCCGGGGCCGCCACGCAGGACGAGCTTGGGCAGATCGCGCCGGTGCTGGTCGGGTCGATGGAGCTTGGCCATCATCCTTATCGGCTCAGGTCGGGGCAGGGGAGCGGTTCGTTCGGGGAGATGCTGCGGCCCGGCACGGCGCCCGTCACGGCACAGTCCGTGGCGCGGCCGATGGCGGAGTCGGAGCAGCGGTTCCCGTTCGTCGCGACGGCCGGGGCGCTCGCGGCGCTGGCCGGGCTGCCGCGGAGGGAGGTGCCGGGGCTGCGGGTGCTGGACGCCGGGTACTTCGACGTCACGTCCGAGACCGATGGGGCCTCACCTGCGGCGAGAGGTGAGGTGCAGATCGAGCTGGGCGCCATCCTGGACGGTCAGGATCGGCAGGTCGGGCGGCTCACCGTGCCGCGCTCGACGATCAACCGGCACGTGTTCGTGACGGGGTCAACGGGCGCGGGGAAGTCGCAGACCGTCCGGCATCTGCTGGAGCAGCTCACCCGCGCGGGCATCCCGTGGCTGGCGATCGAGCCCGCGAAGTCGGAGTACGCGGCCATGGCCGGACGCATCCAGGATCTCGGCGGGCCGGTCACGGTGGTGAACCCGTCCGACCCGGGGTCCGTGCCGTTGTCGGTGAATCCGCTGGCGCCCGAGCCCGGCTACCCGGTGCAGGCGCACATCGACATGGTTCGGGCATTGTTCCAGGCCGCGTTCGATGCCGAGGAGCCGTTCCCGCAGATCATGGCGCAGGCGCTCCAGCGCGTCTACGAGAACAACGGGTGGGACGTCGTGACCGGCGCCGGGGTGCCCGGCTCCCTCATCGAGCCCGCCGTCCCGACCCTCGAACAACTGCAGAACGCCGCCCTCCAGGTCATCCAGGACGTCGGCTACGGCCGCGAACTCATGGCCGACGTGCAGGGCTTCGTCGACGTCCGCCTCCGCTCCCTCCGCATCGGCTCAGCAGGACGGTTCTTCGAAGGCGGCCACCCCGCCGACATAGGCGGGATGCTCCGCGACAACATCGTCCTCGCCATCGAGGACGTCGCCAACGACGAGGACAAGGCGTTCCTCATGGGGACGCTCATCATCCGCATCGTCGAGCACCTCCGCATGCGGGAGCGCCGCCGTGACCGGAGCGACGGCCCTGCTCTCCGGCACGTCATCGTCATCGAGGAGGCGCACCGCCTGCTCCGCAACCGCGGCCCCGAACGCACCAGCTCACACGCCGTCGAACTGTTCGCGGGCATGCTCGCCGAGATCCGCGCGTACGGCGAGGGCATCATCGTCGCCGAGCAGATCCCGACCAAGCTCGTCCCGGACGTGATCAAGAACACGGCGCTGAAGGTCGTGCACCGGCTGCCCGCCCACGACGACCGGCATCAGGTCGGCTCGGCGATGAACCTGGACGCCGACCAGTCCCGCGAGGTCGTGTCGCTGCGTCCGGGCGTCGCCGCCGTGTTCGCGGACGGCATGGACCGTCCGCTCCGGGTGCGCGTCCCGCTGGGGGAGGGCCGCGAGGCGGAGCTGCCCGGCCCGCCGCCGCCGGTGGACGGCCGCCGGTCGGCCGCCTGCGGCTGCGAGTGCCGTTCCGGACGGGCCTGCACCCTCTACGAACTCCGCGAGGCCGACCTCGTCGCCGGTCAACCCGAATGGGCGTGGCTCCGCCTTTGGGCCGACACTCTCGTGCTGTCCCACGTCGTGAACCGCCCCATGCCAGCCGTGCCGCCTGAGCTGGGCCGCGCCTGGTCCCGCCTGACTCCGCGCCTCCGCGAGTGCGCGCTGGCGACCGTCCTGGAGAGGGCCGTGACGCGGCGCTCGCGGTCGCTGCGCACCGTCTACCCGCCGTCCGAGCTCACGGCGGCCGTCGCCGAGGTCGCCGGACGTCTCCTCGGCGGCGCCACGCCGGGCACCGCGCCCGGCCCGAACTGGGTGATCCCGCAGGTCAAGTGGCTGCACGAACTCGACCGCCTCTTCCCCTACGGCGACGGCGTCCCCGACAAGCACGCCGCCGCGCCGCCGCTCGACTACCAGCTTCCCGGCCTGAAGCAGCCGCCCGACCCGAAGCTCGGCCACCGCCTGCGCGCCCTGCGCCGCCACCCGCTGTCGATGGAACTCGAACGCAACCGCCCCATCGCCCTCACGGCCCTCTACGGCGACGATGACCAGGCGGGCTTCTACCAGGACCTCACGCTCGTCGCCATCGGCTTCGAAGAGGACGACCAGGTCGACCAGGTCGCCGGGACGATGCGCGTCACCGAATGGCTGGAACCCGTCCTGAGCTGGTTCGACCGCTTCGTGGCCCCCTTCGAGGACCCGTCCAAGGGCCTCCCCTTCCCCGGCCAGTCCCGTGACGACACCGAGTGACCGGAAGATCCAATCCCGTTTCGGCATTAACTCACGCACGGCGCCGCCTCGCCGCTAAGTTCTGCCCGTCACGGAATTCTCCGCCACACCGGGCCTGTGGAGGGATCGGCCTTTGGACGTGCAGACCGGCAGCCCGCCGAGCGTCGGCCTATTCCGCCACGGGGCCATGCGCGAACCCCGCACCGGCCCGATGCAGAACCTCACCCGCTACCTGTGCGCGGCGACGTACCTCGACAAGGACCTGTGCGACGCGGTCATCGACGAGTACGTGGACGAGGCGTATCGCGCGGTCGTCCCCTCCCACGGGTACGACCTCGAACCGGTCATCCGGCACGCCCGCCAGGCCCGCAGGATGCGCATCGTCCGCGACACCCTTCTCGTCGGGACCTGGGTCGGGCTGTTCATCGTCGCGCCCTTCCTCGCGGTCCCCTACGTCCTGCTTTTCGCCTACGGGACGCTGCTGACCCGCGTTCCCTGGCGCCGGCTGTCCGGGTGGCGGCGGCTGGGCATCGCCGTGCTGGCGCCATGGCCGCTGCTCTGGATCCTGAGCTTCGCCGGCTTCGGGCTCTTCGCGGTCTACATCCTGCCCGCTGGACTCCTGACCGGCACCGCGACGTACGGCAGCGTGGGACTCGGCGCCGCCCTCCTCCTGCTCGTCGTGATGCCACTGTCGCTGGGGCTGCCCGCCGTGGCGCTCGGGCACCTCGCGCTTGTCCTGCGCCGTCTCGCCCGGGACCTGATGCCGGGGGCGCACGGACCCGGGCCGGACCCCGGCGCCGGACGGTTCGCCGGTGCACTGGCCCATGTCCGCGCGTCCCAGGACGGCAACATCACCCTGTACGCGGGCGACAACCCGTTCATCGGCGCGGGGCACCCGCACTCCCCGGACGCACGCGTCTGGTCCGTCGTGCTGGAACTGGACAGGAAGGCGTCAGATCTCCTCGGCAAGCCGGCTCCGCTCGACGGGCCGGCGGGCTCCGTGCACGTGGATCCCGTGGTCATGCACGACCGGATCCGCGCCAAGCTCCACGAGATGCGCGACGAGCGGCCGGCCTCGGGCGACGGGCAGCGTCCGCTGCCGCCCAACGAGCGCATCGACGGCCTCGTCACCGGATGGCATGTCGCGGCGCGCGGCCGGTGCGTCCAGCGCCCGCGCCCGGTGGACGACCTCAACGCCGTCGTCTATGACGGGCACCCGCTGATCGACCGGGCGGGGCGCGTCCCCTACTCGACCGCGTCGCCGGAGGCCGTCGAGGCGGCGATCCGGCACCCGCAGGCCGGGGTCCGCTGCTTCCAGCGCGTCTCGATCGGCGCCCGGGGCCGGGCGATCACCACCCCCTCCGGCGGTGTGGTGGCCCCGGCGGAGGACCAGGAGGCCGGGCTGTCGGCCTTCGTCCACCTCGCCGTGGAAGGACGGATGCTGTACGGGCACTTCGCCGCGACCGTGCTCCCGCCCGTCCGTCCCGCCTTCAAGATCGTGGACGAGCTGCCCATGTGGGACGGCGGGAAGCTGCTGGGCAAGACGATCGTCTTCGGCTTTCCCAGCCTGTTCAGCGCACCGCTGCTCGCGCCCTACCGGCTCGCCGGGGCCCTCTGGCGGATCGTGCGGGCGACGCTCGCCGCGGAGGCGGGCCCCGACCCGGCGGCACAGCTCGTCCACGACTACGGGGCGCGGATCAGCGTGCGGGAGCTGGCCGCGGACGACCGCTTCCACGACTTCGTCCAGGAACTCGACGTCGACAAGTACACGCGGCTCATCGAACGGCGCGTCAACGAGGCGCTGCTCGACTATCTGGGCGAATGCGGCATCGACGTGTCCGCGTACCGCGCGCAGGCCGGCGTCATCATGAACGAGGGCGTCATCATGACCGGCGGGTCCGTGCATGGGCAGGTCGCCGCCGGACGCCGCGTCGACCAGCGGCAAGGCGGCGGCGGCAAACAGCGCGGCGCCGGACCGGGCGGCATCAAGCCATGACCGATCTGGAGGAGACATGACCGAGCAAGGTGGCCGGGGTATCAGCATCGGCGGCAACGCCAGCGTCTCCGGCCAGATCGCCACGGGCGACAACGTCACGCAGAACCAGCAGATCAACGCGGCGCCGTCGCCGGAGCTCGGTGAGGCGCTCGCGGCGGTCGAGCGGCTGCTGGAGGCGCACACCGCCGACCTCGACGAGCCCGGCAGGGCCCGCCGCGACCTCGCCGACATCCGGGAGGAGGTCGAGTCCGGCGACGCCGACACCGAACGCGTGGAAGGCGCACTGGCGCGTCTCGGCCGCCGGGTGGCCGGCGTGTCGGTGCTGGCCGAGGCCGTTCAGCGGCTCGCCGTCACCGCGGGAATCGGCTGAGCCGCCCTTAGATGTCGCTTTCGGTGCGGGCGGGGAGGCCGGACTGCTCGGCCACGGGCGCCCAGTAGCCGAGGAACTCGCTCTTCGCGCTGCTCGCGCGCTGGTTGACGTCCGCTACCTCCGCCTCGGTCGGGCAGCCGGGGGAGACGTCCAGGTAACGCTGGTTCGACTCGGTCGACGCCTCCAGCGCGCGGACGAGGGCGTCCTTCATCTGGGGGCCGTTGTCGAGGGCGCTCACGTCGAGTTCGCGGGCCTTCTCCAACTGGCCCTTGCGCATGTCCAGGACGCGCTGCAGGCCGCTCGTCTGGCAGCCGGCGACCACCACGCCACCGAGGTCGGAACGGGTGGTGCCCATGTCCTTCAGCAGGTCGTCCACCGCCCTGGCCTGCCCGTCGACGTCGCCGCCGGGCTCCTCCTCGGTCGCGGGCGCGGTGCTCTGGCCCTGCGCTGACGGCACGTCCCCACCCGGCTGCGCGGGCGCCTCCGACCCGCTCGGCCAGAACACGATGCCGAGGGCCACCCCGAAGAGCAGCACCGCCCCCGCCGCGGCCAGGAAGTACGGCATGTTGCTCTTCTTCGGCGGTGCGGGCGGCTGCCAGATCGCCGACTCGGCCCACGGCTCGGGGGCGAGGTGCGTCGTCGTCTCGTCCGACGGCGGCATGGGCGTGGTGTAGTCCGGTGGGAGGCCGGACGGCTGCCAGTGCGCGGGCTGGCCCCACGGTTCCGGGGAGAGCTGCGTCGATGCCTCGTCCGGCGGTGGCGGCGGGGCCTGGCCGGGCGGCGGGCCAGGCGGAGGGCCGGGCGGCGGCTGGCCTGGCGGGGACTCCCACTGGACGGGCCCCTGCGCGGGCCCCTGCGGCGACGCACCCCATGACGGAGGCACCGGCCCGCCCGAGGGTGGAGGCGCCTGCTCACCCGGGCCGGGCGTGCCGCCGCCCAGCGGGTCGCCGGCGGTCGCCTCCTCGCCCCGCGCATGAGGGGTCGTCGCGGGGCCGTGCGGGTCGTGGATGGTCGCCTCCTCGCCCTGCGAGTGGCTGCGGGTGGCGCTGGCCTGCGGGTCGCCGGTGGTCGCGCTGCCCTGCGGGTCGGCGGTGGCCGCTTCGCCTTGCAGGTCGCCGACTGTCGCGTCGCCGTGCGGGTCGAGGGTCGTCGCGTCCCCGCCCGGCGGTGAGTTGAGCGGCGCGTTGCAGCGCGTGCACCGGGGCAACGCCGGAGTGGTGTCGCTTCCGCAGCCCGGACACCGCATGAGGCCCCCTACCTCGCGAGGTACAAACGGTGACAAGATACTCCGCCGTCAACCGGCGCGGGCGGTCCGTCCCGACGTCGCAACCGGGTCGTGACCGGCCGTCAGACTCGCTTCCAGCTTCGCTGCGGCTGGCCGGTCTTCTTGGCGACGGGGTTCCACAGGACGACGAACTTCTGCTTCGCCGTCGTCGCGCGCCGCTCGATGGCCGCGCGCCCGGGGACCTGCGCCGCCGACGGACGGGGCTTGCCCCTGCAGTTGCGCTGGTTCTTCTGTGCCCACCGCAGCAGGACCTGGTCGACCTGCAGCGACGCCGTCAGCGCGTTGGCGAGCGACCCGCGCAGGCGCTCCCCGTTCGCGAGCTTGTCGACCTCGAGGTTCCGCGTGCGGCTCAGCTGGTTCTGGCGCCGCTGCGCGACTTTCTCGAACCCTCTGATCGCCTGCGGCAGCGTCTTGCACTTGCCCGCCCGGCCGAGCGCGCCGCCCAGCACGCTGCGGGTCGCGGCGCTGTCGTCCAGGACCTTGTTCAGGACCGCCGCCTGCTGCTTGGTCTCGGCCGGGATCTCGTCCTTCTGCGCCACCTGCGTGTTGCCCGGCGACGGGGAACTGCTGGTGCTGGTGCTGGCGGACGAGCTGTCACCCGACGGCCACACGACGAACACCACGCTCCCGACCGCGATCGTCACCAGCGCGGCGACGGCGGCGAGGAGCGGCTTGCTCGTCCCGCCGCCGGAGTTTCCGCGCTGGGGCGGCGGATAGCCGCCGTATCCGGGGTCGCCCGGACCGCCCATGGGCATGCCCTGCCCCGTCGGCCCGCCCATCGGCC
>NZ_SMKK01000344.1 GCF_004348425.1 Actinomadura sp. 7K507 | reverse complement strand
CCACATCGGTGCGCGGGGCCCCGCCGGCGTTCGGGGAGGTCCGGGTCAGCTCGAGACGAGTTCGCCGTCCGCGTCGTCGGCGAAGCCCGGAACCCATGCCAGCGCCTCGCCGCGGGCCGGGATCTCGCATTCCAGCTGGCACAGCACGCCGGTGCCCGCCGACAGCACCCGGTGGATGATCACGTACTCGGGCGGCAGGTTCAGCTGCCGGACCACGTTGGACGGCCGCAGGTCGGTGACCCGGGCGGCCATGTCGCGCAGCCATTCCCGGTTGAACTTGAACGTCTCGGTGACGAACGGCTCGGTCACCGGGGCCAGGAACGCCTGGAGCGACTCGGCGTCGACCTCCACGCCCTCGCGGATGAACTCCTCCCGGCGCAGCGCTTCCTCGATCTCGTCGATGTCGGCCATCGTGCCGATCCGAAGCAGCAGGCCGAGCCGCTGCTGGAAGCCGCCGGGGATGCGGTCGACGGCGCCGAAGTCCAGGACGCCGAGGCGGCCGTCCTCCAGCAGCCGGAAGTTGCCGGGGTGCGGGTCACCGTGCAGCATCCCGGACCGCTTCGGGCCGGAGAACAGGAAACGGCAGTACAGCAGGGCGGCGTGGTCGCGGGTCTCCTGGTCCCCCTCGCTGATGATCTTCGAGAGGGCGGTCCCTTCCATCCACTCGCTGATCAGGATGTTGCCGTCCTGCGCGATGACCTCGGGGATGTAGAAGTCGGGGTCGTCCTTGTAGGCGTCCCGGAAGACCATCTGGGATTCGGCCTCGATCGTGTAGTCGAGCTCCTCGGCCACCCGCTCCTTCAGCTCGGCGAGCATCGACTTGACGTCCAGGCCGGGCATCAGCACGGCGAACATCCGGCCGAGCCGGGCGAGCTGGTTGAAGTCGCTGATCAGCGCCTTCCCGGCGCCCGGGTACTGCACCTTCACGGCGACGGCGCGGCCGTCGTGCCAGACGGCGCGGTGCACCTGCCCGATGGACGCGGCGGCCGCCGGCTCGTCGTCGAACGACTCGAAGTAGACCCGCCAGTCCTCCCCGAGGAACTCGGCCAGGACCTTGTGGACGGTGGCCGCCGGGAGCGGGGGAGCGGCCTCCTGCAACTTGGTCAGCGTGGCGCGGTACGGGCCCGCGATCTCCGGCGGCAGCGCCGCCTCGAAGATCGACAGCATCTGGCCGAGCTTCATCGCCCCGCCCTTGAGCTCGCCCAGCACCTTGAACAGCTGCTCGGCGGTGCGCTGCTGGATCTCCGTCGCGACGGCCTCGGCGGGCTTGCCGAAGGTGCGCTTCCCCATGCCGAGCGCGGTGCGGCCCGCGAAGCCGATGGGGAGGGACGCCAGCTTTGCTGACCGCGTCACCGCGCGGCGGGGAAGATCGCTCACGCCGACCATTCTCGGTGATCGACTGTCGTTAACGCCACACTGACCAGCGACAATCGTCGGCGACCGAACTTTCGTCCAATCGTGACCTGCGAAAACGTGGTAAGTGTGCGCTTTCTCACGCCGGGTGAGGGGTGTGCCGCCAGACTGCGGCGGTCCGCGCGCCGTGGTATGTGCCAACTTCCTGATCTTGGAAGAGGTCTTTGAGCTGCGCGATTGGGGCGCCGGCCGTTGCCTGCCCGCTGCGGTCCCGCCGTGCCCACCGACCATGCGGGCGGTTCCGGGAGCGTTTACGAGGGGGTCCGGGGGAGGTGCGCCCTGGCTCGCGCGGTACGGTGCGGGCCATGTCCGATGAGATCGCCGACACGTCCGATGAGAGCGCGGACGTGCTGCTGGTCGAGCGCCGTCCCGGCGGCATCGTCGTCCTCACGCTGAACGACCCCGGGCGCCGCAACGCGATGTCGGACGAGATGACCGCCGCATGGAAGGCGGCGATCGAGGAGATCGGCGCCGACGCGCACGTCCGGTGCGTCGTGCTGACCGGGGCGGGCAGCGCGTTCAGCTCCGGTGGCGACCTGTCCTGGCTCGCCGACACCAACGCCGTCGCCGTCCCCGCGCTGCGCGACAAGATGCTCGCCTTCTACCGGACGTGGCTGATGATCCGCGATCTGGAGGTACCGACGATCGCGGCCGTCAACGGGCACGCCGTCGGCGCCGGGCTGTGCCTCGCGCTGGCCTGCGACCTGCGGTACGCGGCGTCCGGCGCCAAGCTCCTCGCCCCGTTCGCCGCACTCGGGCTGCACCCCGGGATGGCCGCCACCTGGCTGCTCCCCGAGGTGGCGGGCCTGCCACTGGCCCGCGAGATGCTGCTGGCCGGGCGCGCCCTCACCGGCGACGAGGCCGCGAGCCACGGCCTGGTCAACCGCGCCGTCCCGCGTGCCGACGTGCTCGCCGAGGCGCTCACCGTCGCCGGGCGGATCGCCGCGCAGGGACCGGTCGCGACCCGGCTCACCAAGGTCGCACTGTCGAACGGAGGCCACCCCGATATGGAGTCGGCGCTGCGCTGGGAATCGCTCGCGCAGCCCGTCACGATGTCGTCCGCGGACATGCTGGAGGGCCTCGCGGCACAGCGCGAAAAGCGCAGCCCGCGATTCACCGGCGAGTAAAGCCGGGACAGTGCCGCTGTGAACGGCTCCTTAAAACATAGGGCCTGACCTGCGGCAACGTCAATCACCCCCTATGGGGCGCGCAAAATTTCGAGTACGGTTCAGGCGTGCCCCCTAACGTTGAGGTCCGCCGAAGCGCTAGACGCCGGCGAACCGTGTCCGCCTACCGCGATGGCGACAAGGTGGTGGTGATGGTTCCGTCCAGGCTGAGCAAGGCCGAAGAGGAGCAATGGATCGCCACCATTCTCGAACGGCTCGAGGAGCGCGAACGCCGCCGGCGGCCCAGCGACGCCGACCTGCAGGCGCGGGCCCGGGAACTGTCCCGCCGCTACCTCGACGGCCGCGCCGATCCGGTCAGTGTCCGCTGGGTCGCCAACCAGCGCACCCGCTGGGGATCGTGCACCCCCGACGACGGCACCATCCGCCTGTCCACCCGCCTGCGCGGCATGCCGGCCTGGGTCGTCGACTACGTTCTCGTCCACGAGCTGGCGCACCTGCTCATCCCCGGGCACGGCGCCGACTTCTGGGAACTGGTCGGCAACTACCCGAAGGCCGACCGCGCCCGCGGCTACCTGGAGGGCGTCGCCGCCGCCGCGCACCTGCCCCTCGAGGCGGACACGCCCGACGGAGAGATCGCGGGCGGCGCCGATCCGGGGGACATCCACCACGGGGACGGCCTGCACCCCGGCGGCGAGTTCCCGCACGAGGTCGCCGGGTGACCGACGCCCCGGACCCGGCGCCCGGAGGCCAGCCCCGCTTCGCCGCGGTGCTGTCGCTCCCCGCCCGGCAGACGGACGTCCCGCCCGGGATCGACCCCGGCGAGTTCCGGCTCGCCCTCCTCGAGGACACCTACGAAGTCGTCGCCGGGCTGGAACTGGTGACGTCCGCCCTCGTCCTGGACCCGCCGGACCAGCCGGACGCCGAGGCCGTGACCTGGCCCGGCACGCCGATCGTCCGGGAATCCACCCTCGCGGGCGCGTTCGCCGCGCTGCACGCCCTCGGCGCCGGCGCCGCCGCGCTGGTCGCGCCGGACGCGCCCGACCTGCCGCCGCTGCTGCTCGGCAAGCTGTTCCGCGCCCTCGGCAGCGCCCCGTCCGCCGCCTGCCAGGCCGACGGCGCCACCGGCCCGGACGGCCTGGTCGCCCTCGCCGCACGCCTTCCGCTGCCCGAGTGGCTGGACACCGCCCTGCAAGGCGTCGACCTCGACACCCCGGACGCGCTGGCCCGGCTGCGCGCCGCCGCCCCGCGCCCCGGCCTGGTCCCGCAGGGACCCGCCTGGCACCGCCTCCGCACCACCGCTGACCTGCGGCTCCTCGACCCGGGCCTGGAAGGCTGGGAGAACACCCGCGCGCTGCTCGAAGGCCACCCGCTCAACTCTTGACGGCGCGCGCCACGAGCTCGCGGACGGCGTCGTCGGTGGGCTCCGGAAGATCGTCCACGGGGAACCAGCCGAGGTCGTCGGACTCGTCGCTCACCGCGTGACGGGCCCGCTCCGGGGCGATGGCGACGTACTGGACATCCAGATGCCAGGTGCCCTGCGGATGGCAGCCGACCCGGTGCCGGTCCAGCTGGACCGGTTCGGGCAGCAGCCGCAGCCCCCGGATGCCGGACTCCTCCGTCGCCTCCCGCAACGCCGCGCCGGCCAGCGTGACATCACCGGGCTCGCAGTGCCCGCCGAGCTGCAGCCACGCCTTGATCTTCGAATGCAGCGTCAGCAGCACGCGGGTCCGGGACGCGTCGAGCACGGCCGTACTGGCGGTGATGTGCCCGTCCGCGCACTCCCGCCACATCCCGTCCGCGGGGTGCTCCTCCAGATGCCGCAGGAACTCCAGCCTGGCCTCCTCCTGACCAGGATCAGGCGCCCGCCAGGCGGACAGAACACGGACGGCGTCCCCGTACAAGGACCCTGGAGCCGACGACCCTCCACCCGAGACCCCGCCCCCGGCCGCGCGTCCCGACCCGTCATCGACGAACCCGCGCGACGGTTCCCTCACGTGCGGCCCACGCGCGGGTAGCGGGAGTTGGCGGGATGGCGGCGCCGCCGTTCCTGGTCGACCGGCCGATGCCAGCACAGGCCCGTTCGCGCGATGCGGCGCCTGATCGCGTTCGTGGACGACCCAGGCGCGTACCGGCAGCCCCGCACGCGCGACTCGCGCGAGCGGCTCATGCTCGGGGCCTGCCGTCGCCCGGGCCATCGCCCTTATCCGAGCCGTCGCCCTTCCCGGGGCCCTCGTCGTCCGGCTTGCCGGCCCTGCCCTCTTCCGGGCCTTCCTGCGGGCCTTCCTCGCTCGGCTTGGTGAACTTCGAGATGTCCAGATCGGACAGGCCCTCGATCTCGTCGCGGCCGTGCACGAAGCCTTCCGGGTCGTCGAGGTCGTCGGACGTGGGGAGCAGGTCGGGGTGGTCCCACAACGCGTCCCGGCCCTGGGCTCCGCGCACCTCGGTGAGGGTCCGCCACAGCGTCGCCGCCTCGCGCAGCCGGCGAGGCCGCAGCTCCAGGCCGACGAGCGTCGCGAACGTCCGCTCCGCCGGGCCGCCGGTCGCGCGGCGCCGCCGCACCGCCTCGGACAGCTTGACCGAGCCGGGCAGCCGCCCCTGCGCGGCCTCGTTGACCACCGTGTCGACCCAGCCCTCGACCAGCGCGAGCGCGGTCTCCAGGCGGGTCAGCGCCGCCTTCTGCCGCGGCGTCTCCTCCGGCTGGAGCTGGATCTCGCCGCCGAGCGCCTCCTGGAGCGCCTCCGGGTTGCTCAGGTCGAGACCCTGGACGGCCTGCTCGATGCCCGACAGGTCGACGGTGATGCCGCGCGCGTACTCCTCGACCGCGCCCAGCAGATGCGAACGCAGCCACGGGACGTGCGCGAACAGCCGCTGGTGGGCGGCCTCGCGCAGCGCCAGGTACAGGCGGACCTCCTCCCCGGAGACCTCCAGGCCCGAGCCGAACTCCTCGACCCCCGCCGGCAGCAGCGCGCCGACGCCGTCCGGCGCGAGCGGAAGGCCCACGTCGGCCGAGCCGGTCACCTCGCGGGCCAGCGCGCCGAGCGCCTGCCCGGCCTGGCCGCCGACCATCGCACCGGCCATCTGCTTGACCATCCCGATCAGCGGGCCGGCCATCGCCTGCATGTCGGCGGGCATCTCGTCGCCGCCGAGCGCCCCGCCCATGGACTCGACCATGCGGGTCGCGATCGGGTCGCACACCTTCGCCCACACGGGAAGCGTCTGCTCGATCCATTCGGACCGGCTCCACGCCTGCGGCGTCCGGATGCCGGCGGGCAGCGTCGTCTTGTCGTCCAGCCACAGCTCGGCCAGGCGCAGCGCCTCTTCCACCTGGCGCCGCTCGGCGTCCACGACCGACGGGTCGCCCTGCTCGACCACCTGGTGCCGCGCGATGTTCTTGGCCAGATCCCAGTTCAGGGGGCCGCCGCCCCCGCCGCCCGCACCCTGGCCGCCGATCATGTCGGCGAACCGGTGCAGCATGTCGGCGAACTGCGCCATGTCGCCGCCCATGCCCTTGAATGGATCCTGGGGCCGGTCGTCGTCTCCGTCGCCGGGACGGTTGAAGCCGAAGGGAGTGTCACTCATCGGATCGCCCCTGGGATGCATGATGGGCTCATATCCGCAACGTTAGCCGGTTCAGGCAAGGTCGCGTACACAAGGAAGGGGGCACCCCCGTGGCAACGGGCAAGGTTCGCCCTCGGCGTAGCAAGGGCCCGGTCGTCGCCATCACCGGCGCGGCCACCGGGACGGGGCGGCTGCTGGCCGCCCGGCTCGCCGGACGGGAAGAGATCCGCAAGGTCGTCGCCATCGACGCGCACCGCGGCGACGTGCCCGGAGTCACATGGCGTGTCGTGGACATCCGGGATCCGCTGCTGTCCAACCGGCTGTCCGACGTCGACGTGATCGTCAACCTGGACGTCGAGCACTCCCCGGACGTGGACTCCCGCGACCGCCGCACCCACAACGTCCGCGGCGCGCAGACCGTGGTGACCGCCGCCGCGGCCGCCCGCGTCCGCCGGGTGGTCCTCGTCACGTCCGCGATGGTGTACGGGGCCGCGCCCGGCAACGACGTCCCGCTCGCCGAGGACGCCCCGCTGCTCGCCGAGGCCGACGCCAGCGTCGCCGGCGACTACCTGGAGATGGAGGACCTGGCCGCGACCGCGCCGATCACCCACCCCGGGCTGGACGTCACCGTCGTCCGTCCCGCCGCGCTCGCCGGACCCGGCGTCGACACCGTCCTCACCCGCCACTTCGAGGCGCCGCGGCTGCTGACCGTCAAGGGCAGCACGCCCGGCTGGCAGTTCTGCCACATCGAGGACCTCGCGTCCGCCCTGGACGTCGTCGTCACCGGTGAAGTGGCCGGGCCCGTCGCCGTCGGCAGCGAGGGCTGGCTCAGCCCCGGCGAGGTGACCGAGATCACCGGCAAGCGGACCTTCGAACTGCCCGCCGCCCTCACGTTCGGGACGGCGCAGCGGCTGCACCGGCTCGGCATGACCCCCGTGCCCGCCACCGACCTGCACTACGTCGCCTACCCCTGGGTCGTGGACTGCGCGCGGCTGCGGGCCGCCGGCTGGAAACCGCTCCACGACAACGCCGCCGCGCTCCGCGCCGTGATGGAGGAGACCACCGGGCGGCACGCCGTCGTCGGCCGCCGCGTCGGCGGCAAGGAGGCCACGGTCGCGACCGCCGCGACCGCCACCGTCGCCGCCATCGGCGCCGCGGCCGCCATCCACCGGGCCCGCAAACGCCGCCGCTGACCCCGCCGGAAACCGGATGGCCCGCCCCACCTGGGCAGGTGGGACGGGCCATCCGGTTTCGGTTCTCGAGTCGGTCAGTCGGTCAGTCGGTCGGTGGGGTTCCGGTCGGGGAGCCGGCCGGGGTGGGGG
>NZ_SMKK01000343.1 GCF_004348425.1 Actinomadura sp. 7K507 | reverse complement strand
CTCTACCATGACGGCAGCAGCCGCCCAAGGTTCTTCTTGCGTCACAACTCGAAGATCATCGGGCGGCTGTCCTACGTTACGGCCGGTCCCTGCCCGTTCAGATCACGTTCTACGACTGCCGTACTAGGCCGCGATCTGAAGCCTTGCGAGACCCCACAACGGAAACCGCCCTGTCGTGGGGAACAAGCTTTCCACGGGCGAAGAGGACGGGCGGGGCCTGGTGAACTCCCCGAAGTCGGGCGGGGTACGAGTCGTCGAGGACGGTGGCGATCGCATGACCTTGACCTGTCCAGCCCTCGATGTCCTGGGCGGCAGCCTCTAGCGGGCCAGGCTCTCCGGGAGAGTCCATGAGCGTCGGCGGCACAAGCCGATGCCACACCGCGAGAGCACTGCCAGTCTCGATGACCTCGGCAGTGATCTCGCCCCAGCGCATGCCCTGAGGCCGAACCTGGAGGAGGGCCACGAGCGCCGCCCTGTCCTCAAGTCTGACCGTGTCCATGCTGCCAGAGTATGAGGGTGACCTAGCCATCTCCACCACCCCAACATCACGTTCGAACCTTAGTTCGAGTATGACAGATGGTGGGACCTGTGCATCCGCTGGCTTAGCTCCGAACCTAGACGAGGTCCCAACACAGGGTTCCGTCGCCGTCCAGGAGGGCGCGCCACCCGTCGAGTACGCCGTCGCGCTCCAGTGCGTTGACGATGTCGGTGAGCATGGCGGTCACATTTACCCATCGGAGCCCGCCGTCGGTGTCGACCTTGTCGAACTCCCGCACGCACCCGTGCATGGGGCCGGACCGGAGATCGACGAACAGGTCTGCCCCACCGCCGCTGCTCGCGATGGACAGAAAGCCCGGTAGCCACATGCCCGCCTCTGTGCCAGCAGGCTTGGCTTGAGCCTGAGCGATGTCCGTCTCCGTGAGCCACCCGCGTTCGATGGGATAGTCACGCCAGACCTCTAACCAGGTCTTGCGCCGGTTTATAGCATCCTCGATGCGGCAGGGGCCGAACATCGGGAGCAGATCGAACCGCTGGTGGGACCAACCGGACGCGCTTCCGTTCGCGCGCCGCCACCAGGCCACCAGATCGGTCGGCAAATTCGCGCCCATGGCTTCTTGAGCTGCGGCGATGTCCGCATCGGCGGCGGGCGGAGCGATACGGTCCAGGGTCGCCGGAGCGTGCTGCGTCAGCCAGGCCAGGATCCGGTCCCACAATCCGTCAACGGTGGAGGGCATCGGCACATGATCGATGGAGGGAACAAGGTTCTCAACTCCGTCAATGGCCCGCGCGTCTACTACACATTCCGTATGACGCGCGGACACGACCACACGGCTTCCGTGTCATCACCGCCCGCCGGGCACGCCGGTGGCGCGAGCCCAGGAACCGTCGGAGCGCACCATGCACCAGTCCTCACCGTCCGCTCCGAGGAAGAAGCGGCGGCAGCCGTCCAGGACGCGCCGTAGCCGACCTGGGTGCGATGCGGGCACCCCGGCTCGCGGGACGGATGCGGGACCGAACCCATGTGGCACCGGGTGTTCGCCGGTTCGGACGGTCGATACCTGGCTGACGGGGCATGGAGCGTCGTGATGCGGCCGTCGCCGGAGCGGACGCGGCACGCTCTCCATGATCGCCTCACAGAGTTGTTGCGGAGTGTCGGCTTCGAGCCACCGCTCATCGATGCCCTGCCGCCCGTACAGGGCCCACCACTTGCGCGTGGCGTTGCCGAAGAAGACCGTTCGCACCTCGGGAAACGCGTTCTCGATGACCTTCACGACCTGGTCGGGCCTGATCTCGTCCGCCCACCACGCCGGCGACGGGTGCGTGATCGCCGCGGTCATGACGCCGGTCCGCTGAAGCCGCGCCTGACCGTCTCGGCAACCTCGATCCGCTCGGCCAGGGTGTTCTGCGCCTCGCACACGACCACCAGCTCCGTGATCGACCCCGCCGTCACTTCGCTCATGCATCCGTGACCGAGCTGGTAGTCGGTCAACGACCCCAGACGCCTGGCGACGAGCCGCCCCTCGATTCGCTCCGTGCACCAGCCAGGACACAGACCGCTCAGGTCGATCCCGCCGACCGTTCCGTTCACCGCCCTCGGCACATCTACCATGGCGGCACCTCCTCTATTGGGGATGGTGGCCGCGCGGTCGGGGGAGGTCTCCCAATCTCATCCCCGACCGCGCGGCGGCTTTCCTATGGCCAGGTTCTCCGCGCGGCGTGACCCCTGCACCGCCTGCATGCGTGCGCCATGGACCTTTGCCGAGGTCGGCGTCTTACCCGAAGAACCGTCATCAACCTCACACCCTGTGGTGGCATGGATGCGTTGCGTCGTGTTCCGAAAGCTATGATGGAATTCCACTTTCGTCAATGGAACACCAGAATCGTCGTCATGTTGATCTTCCACCTCCGGGGGCGACCGTGACCAAGGACATGGGTGAAGCCGTCAGTGCCACGGTGCGGCGCTGGCAGCTCACCGCCACGCTGCGCCAGCTTCGCGAGGACGCCGGACTGACTATCGAGCAGGCGATCCAGCGGCTGAGCGATGGCCCTGGCCGATGGTCGAAGCCGAAGCTGTCGCGAATCGAGAACCGGCATCAAGGGGTCAGGTCTCGGGAGGTCGAGCAACTCCTCGACCTGTATGGAGCGGATGCGGAGACCCGAGCAGAGATGCTCGAACTCGCCGAGAACGCGAGCGAACGTGGGTGGTGGCTGACCTACCGCAAGGATCTGCCTGAGGACTTCCATCCCCTGTTCAACCTTGAAGTCGCCATGGTTGCGCGTCGACAGTTCGAGACGATGATCGTGCCTGGTCTCGTTCAGACGGCCGACTACGCACGCTCCTTGATCAAGGGCTTGCACCCCGAGCTTGCGACGAGTGATGTCGCACGGCGGGTGGCCGCCCGGCTGGCGCGGCAGCAGATCCTCACCAGGGACGAGCCTCCCCAGCTTCATCTCATCCTGGACGAGGCCATCCTCGAACGGCCGGTCGGATCTCCACAGATCATGCGTGCACAGCTCCAACGCCTCATCGACGTCTCGGAGTCCGATCACGTGATCGTCCAGGTCCTCCCCAGGGGGATCGGCGCCACACCGGGCCTGGGAGGCCCCTTCTCGATCTTGTCTCTCCCGGAGCCGATTCCCGACATTGGATACACGGAGGGCATCGGCGGCTCCATATACTTGGAGTCAACCGCGTCCGTACGCGCCTGCACACTCAGATTCGGAATCCTCACCAAGCAGGCACTCAGCCCGGAAGACTCCTTCTCCCGGATCTCTGCGGCGGAGCGAGGCTACGACTGACCGACGAAGGGAAGCGCGGGATGATCTCACGAGACCACTTCGCCCGCGCCCAGTGGCGAAAGGGAAGCCGTTCCGGCGGAGGCGGTACCGGTGGAGGCGACTGTATCGAGGTCGCCGGCATCCTTCCTGGAGTAGTCGCCGTGCGCGACAGCAAGGCGCCTGACGGCCCGAAGCTGATGTTCGATCGCGCTGCGTTCGTCCACATGGTCCACGAGATCCGCGCAGGCGACCACGACCTCTGAGCCGCGAGGGTCCTCGTTGCCGGTGCTCATGCCACCGGCACGCCGCAGCGCTCATGGATTGAGCCCACTCAGCGACGTCGTTGTCTGCGATCTCCTGCCAGAGGTTCACGTTCGCCTCCGCGAAGCGGAGCAGTCCATCGGCGGGCGCGTCCCGCCACGCGGGAAGATCGTGAACGACCTGTTCGGCGTGGGCGGCGGTGCGACCGCCCGCGATCAGTCGGATGATCAGGCACGCGGGATCGATCCAGCCGACGCACTTGGTCGGCCATGCCCACGGGTTCGCTGGGGCAGGTCTTCCCAATGGATGCGTTCGACGGCCACCGGCTCCCTTTTCCCTGGTGAGGACCGTCCCCAACGCTAGGGGACGGTCCGCAGATTTCCGATGGGTTCGGGGGCTATGCCGCGCGCTCCTGCAGTTTGAGGACCTCCACCAGGGCTGAGATGTTGTGGTCGCCGTGGCCTGCTTCAGCGGCACGCCTCACCAGGTCGTTCAGGGGGGCCAGCCAGGCGGTGTCGACGTTGGTCTCCCTGGTCATGGCCGCGTCGTGGTCCGCTGCGGTGAGGAAGAGGTTCACCGAGGACGCGGCGTTGGTGTAGTCGCCGCGGTCGATCTCGTCGGCGAAGACCGGCAAGAGGGATTTGATCATGTCGAGCCACTTCTCGCTGAACCGGACCATGGATGCCACCTCAAGGCCGCGCGACTGGACGGCGGCGGCGCCCTGGAAGAACCCGACGAGCGTCGGCAGCAGGGTGACGCCCACCGCCATCTCGTAGAGGGCGGCGAGGTCGGTCTCGTCGCCAAGGTGAACAGTGTCGCCGCCGAGCACCTTCAGCGTCGCCTCGAACTCTTCGAAGACGGTCTTGTCGCCGCTGTAGTAGAGCAGGGTGTCCGGGGCTCCCACGGCCGAAGGGACGTTCTTGATCGCGCCGGCGAGGAAGCGGGCGCCGTGGCTTATGACCCAGTCGGCGGTCTGGCGGGCTTCGGCCGGGGATCCGCTGTTCAGGGTTACGAGGGCGCGTCCACGAAGTGCCGCGCGGGCCGGTTCCAGGGCGACCTGGGTGTCATCGAAGGTGGTCAGGCAGGTGACGACCAGGGGGCTCGCCGCGACCGCGTCCTCGATTGTCTCCGCTTGCTCGGCTCCCTTGCCGACAAGGGGCGCGGCCTTGGCCGCAGTCCTGTTCCAGACGGTGGTCGGGTGCCCGGCATCGAGGAAGGCCTCGGCGAGGGCTGTGCCCATCGAGCCCAGGCCGATGACGGTTACCGGCGTCCGGTGGTCCTGCATGTGCGTGCTCCAGTCGTTGGGAGGTGGATGCGCCGCCTGCGATGCGGTCGTGGGTCGGCACCTGCTCAATGCTGGAGCTCATGCAGACATTCATTCAAGTACCTACTATTTTGCCGGGTACTGACAAAAATGTAAGTATTGACTCATGAAGGAGACGAAGCGTGAGTTCACCTGTGGGCTTGACGCCGCCATCGCCGTCATGGGCGGCAAGTGGAAGGGGCTGATCCTCTTCGCGCTCCAGGACGGCCCTCTGCGTTTCGGGGAGCTGCGGCGCACGGTCTCGGGCATCAGCGAGCGAGTGCTGATCATGCAGTTGCGGGAGATGGAGACCACGGGCCTGCTGCATCGCGAGGTCTACCACCAGGTTCCGCCGAAGGTGGAGTACTCGCTGACCGAGTTCGGGCACGCCCTCAATGACGCGATGGCGCCGCTCGGCCAGTGGGGCGAGGACAACATCGAGCGCATCGAGTCCATCCCCTGGGACCAGATTCGCTGATCAGCGCGGATTTCAGCCGACGGTCACCAGAGCGACGCCGGCTACGGCGACGGCCATGCCTATGCGCTGGACGGTGCGGAGGCGTTCGCTGTAGGCGATTCTGGCCAGCAGGACGGTGATCGCCGGGTAGAGGGACGTCAGGACGGCGGCGAGGCTGAGCATGCCGCCGTGGGCCGCGAGGAAGTAGAGGACGTTCGCGCCCGCGTCCAGAGTGCCCGAAAGCAGCGCCAAGCCGATCAGCGTCCGTCCGGATATCCGCGGGCCGAGATCGCCGCCGCGGAACGCCAGGAACAGCAGCGCGGCGGCGACGATGGCCACGTTGCCCAGGCGGGCGCCGACGATCGGCCAGAGCCCGGTGCCGTCCCCCGCCTCCTTCAGCAGGATGAAGAAGATTCCGAAGCAGCCGCCGGACAGCCCGGCCATGATGGGACCCGATTCCAGAAGGCGCCGCCATCCGGTGCCGGCCGTCCCGGCGACCTCCTTGCCGCTGTCGGCTTCCATGCTGACCAGGCCGATCGCGACGAGACACAGCAGGACGCCGAGGAGGACGGACGTGTTCAGCCGCTCCCCTCGCGCGATGCCCGCGGCGACCGGCAGGACGGCGGCGGCCAGCGCGGAGACCGGCGCCACCACGTTCATCGGCCCGCGCGCGAGTGCCCGGTAGAAGGTGACCAGGCCCGCGCCGCCGCTCAGCCCCGCCGTGAAACCCCAGGCCATCGGGCCGGGTGCCGGGCTGCCGCCGCTGAGCAGCGCGGACACCACGACGACCGCGAGGCCGACCGGGACGCACCAGGTCAGGGCCCTCAACGCCGTCGACTTGCGCGTCACGGCGCCGCCGAGGAAGTCGGCCACCCCGTAGGCCAGCGCCGCGCTCAGCGCCAGGACCGTGACCATCACCGTCCGCCGAGGAGCCTGCTCGCGATACGGACGTCCGGGGCGATCACGCGGAGCTTCCCGGCGAGCCGGTCGCCCGCCTCGGTCAGGCGGTCGAGCGGGTACGGCTCAAGGCTTTCGAGGAGGAAGAAGCCGTTCTTCGTGTTCTCGGTCAGCCGCGTCCGGACGCACTGCCGCCAGTTCCACCGGCGGCACGTCACGCCCGCGTCGTCGCGCCAGACGACCTCGCCGGCGTTCGGGTGCTCGACGGCGGGCTCGCCGCCTGCCATCACGTCGAACGGCTCGTCCCCCGTGGCTCTGACCAGGCGCGCGGGGCCTTGGTAGGCGTCGAGGTCCTCGCCGCCGATGGGGAGCGCGTACTCGACGCTGACCGCGTTGTAGGCGTCCACGACCTTGTTGATGGACGGGAGCGCGTCGGCGCGGCGGAGCAGCGCGTCCACCGAGGGCCGGGTCCGCTGCGGTTTCGCCCCGAACGCCCGGTAGGCGTCGCGCCATGCCTCGACATGCGGGTCGGCGGCGTCCGCCTTCCCTGCCGCCTCGGCGAGCCAGCCCTGCGACTTCTGGTCGCTGGGCCCGTTCGCCAGCCCCTCGGCGGTCATGACGAGAACGGCGAAGTCGGGACGCAACTCCCGCACGGCCTCGTCCACCACGACGCGCTCCAGCATCTCCACCCCATCCTTACGGTCACTTTAATGACATCGACATGTCATCATACCGACCGACCGTCCGTTGCACCCAACCGGATATCCAACACGCTTCGGAACTCGACCCAGGTCAATCGAACGACAGCCGCTGCTGGATCTGTTCTAGGTCGTGAGGGGGGACCGGCTCGGAATTCCACATGAGGCGGAGGTCGTCGCCATGCCACCGGGGGACGAGGTGCACGTGGAAGTGGAAGACCTCCTGCCACGCAGCCTCGCCGTTGGAGTGGACGACGTTCATGCCATCCGGCGCGAGCGTCGCGTTCAGCAAGGCGGCGACCCGGTGGACCATGCCGGCGACCTGAGCGTGAGCGGCTTCGGAGATCTCCCAGATGTTCCGGACGTGGGTGCGCGGGACGACGAGCGTGTGCCCCGGATTGGCCGGAGCGATGTCCAGGAACGCGACGGTGTGGTCGTCTTCGGCGACGCGGTAGGACGGCGAGTCCCCCGCAACGATCTTGCAGAAGGTGCAGTCGTCCATCCGCCCATCATCACAAAAGGGGTGGGC
>NZ_SMKK01000342.1 GCF_004348425.1 Actinomadura sp. 7K507 | reverse complement strand
CTCCCGCCCTTCCCGGCACCGCCGCTCGGCCGCTTCCGGGGGGACGAACCAGCGGACTTGCGAGCCCCACTGCTGCCCCCCGCACGAGAGGAGGACTTCGCCCCGGACGCACGTGTGGCCATGCTTATGAGAGTAACCAAGCATCCCCGGGGTTCCCGGGATGACGAACGGGCGTGTTGGGGAACGACCGGGACGGCCGGGACGGCCGCGGGACGGGAGGCCCCGCGGCCGTCACGCGCGCGTCATACCTCGACGACCACCGGGATGATCATCGGGCGGCGGCGGTAGTTGTCGCTCACCCACCTGCCGACCGTGCGCCGGATGAGCTGGTTGAGCTGGTGCATGTCGTTCACGCCGTCGCCGGCGGAGTCCCGCAGCACGCCCTCGATCCGCGCGATGATGTCGTCGAAGTCCTCGTTGAGGATGCCGGCGCCGCGGGCGTGCACCTCGGGCCCCGCGACGAGCTTGCCGGACGTCGAGTCGATCCCGACGACGATGGAGACGAAGCCCTCCTCGCCGAGGATGCGCCGGTCCTTCAGCGATGTCTCGGTGACCTCGCCGACCGACAGTCCGTCCACGTACACGTATCCGGCGGGGACCGCGCCGACGATGCGGGCGCGCCCGTCCACGAGGTCGACGACGACGCCGTCCTCGGCGATCACGACGGACTCTTCCGGTACGCCGGTGAGCGCGGCGAGCTTGGCGTGCGCGCGCAGGTGCCGCCACTCGCCGTGGATCGGCATGAAGTTGGCGGGCTTGGTCACGTTGAGCACGTACAGCAGTTCGCCCGCCGACGCGTGCCCCGACACGTGCACGAGCGCGTTGCCCTTGTGGACGATCCGGGCCCCCCATCGGGTGAGCCCGTTGATGACGCGGTTGACCGCGTTCTCGTTGCCGGGGATGAGCGACGACGCCAGCATCACGGTGTCGCGTTCGGTGATGCGGATCGAGTGGTCGCGGTTCGCCATCCGCGACAGCGCCGACATCGGCTCGCCCTGCGAGCCGGTGCACACCAGCACCAGCCGGTCGCCGGGGATGTCGTCGAGCTCCTTCTGGTCGACCATGATCCCGTCGGGCACGCTGAGGTACCCGAGTTCGCGGGCCACGCCCATGTTGCGGACCATCGACCGTCCGACGAAGCACACCTTGCGGCCGTTGGCGACGGCGGCGTCGAGGACCTGCTGGACGCGGTGGATGTGCGAGGCGAAGCAGGCGACGATGAGCCGCTCCTGCGCCGTGCGGAACACCTCGTCGACGACCGGGCCGATGTTGCGCTCGCTGGTGACGAAGCCGGGCACCTCGGAGTTGGTCGAGTCCGACATCAGCAGGTCGATGCCGTCGGCGCCGAGCCGGGCGAAACCGGGCAGGTCGGTGAGCCGGCCGTCCAGCGGCAGCTGGTCCATCTTGAAGTCGCCGGTGTGCAGGACGAGCCCGGCGGAGGTGCGGACGGCGACGGCGAGCGCGTCCGGGATCGAGTGGTTGACGGCGAGGAACTCGAGGTCGAACGGGCCGAAGTTGCGCCGCTCGCCCTCCGTCACCATGTCGGTGACGGGTTTGATGCGGTGCTCGGTGAGCTTGGCCTCCAGCAGCGCGAGCGTCAGCTTCGAGCCGACCAGAGGGATGTCCCGCCGCTCGCGCAGCAGGTAGGGCACGGCGCCGATGTGGTCCTCGTGGCCGTGCGTGAGGATGACGGCCTCGATGTCGTCCAGGCGGTCTCTGATGTATTCGAAGTCGGGCAGGATCAGGTCGATTCCGGGCTGCTCGGTCTCGGGGAACAGCACGCCGCAGTCGACGACGAGCAGCCGGCCGCCGTGTTCGAACACGGTCATGTTGCGGCCGATCTCCCCCAGCCCGCCGAGCGCGACGATGCGCAGGCCGCCCTCGGGCGGCGCGGGCGGGTCCGAGAGATCCGGGTGAGGATGACTCACCGGGCGACCTCCGGGATGGTTACCTCGGGCACTTTGACTCCCCCAATCGTGAGGTCTTCACGCAGTTGCGCCGCGAACTCCGGCGAGGCCTCCACGAGCGGAGCGCGCAGCGGGCCGCCCCCGGGAAGGCCGAGCAGGTTCAGCGCTGCCTTGACGGCGATGGCGCCCTGCGTACGGGTCATGATGGCGGTGACCACGGGCAGCAGCCGCCGGTGGATCTCCAGCGCGCGCCCGTGGTCGCCGGCGCGATATGCGTCGATCATCTCATGGAGCTCGGCGCCCACGACATGGCCGACCACGCTGACGAACCCCGCCGCGCCGACCGACAGCCAGGGCAGGTTGAGGTTGTCGTCGCCGGAGTACCAGACGAGGTCGGTCTCGGCCATCACCCTGGACGCGCCGAACAGGTCGCCCTTGGCGTCCTTGACGGCGACGATCCGCGGGTGGTCGGCGAGCTGCACCAGCGTGTCGTTCTGGATCGGCACCCCCGCGCGCCCGGGAATGTCGTACAGCATGGCGGGCAGCCCGGTCGCGTCGGCCACCGCCGTGAAATGGCGGACGAGGCCCTCCTGCGGGGGCTTGTTGTAGTACGGCGTGACCACGAGCAGAGCGTTCGCGCCCGCGGCCTCGGCCTGGCGGGCGAGCTGCAGCGTGTGCTCCGTGTGGTTCGTCCCGGCACCGGCGACGATCACGGCGCGGTCGCCGACCGCCTCGATGACCGCGTGCAGAAGTTTGCGCTTCTCGTCGTCGCTCGTCGTCGGCGACTCGCCCGTCGTCCCGTTGACGACCAGGCCGTCATGGCGCCGCTCGTCGACCAGGTGGGTCGCGAGGCGCGCGGCGCCGTCGTAGTCGACGCCGCCGTCCGGCAGGAACGGAGTGACCATGGCGGTCAGCATCCGTCCGAACGGAGCGTCAGGTGATGTGCTGGGTGCCATGCATCGAACGGTACCGCTCCGGCCGCGGGTGGTGGACCCGCAGGTCCAAGCTGACGGGCAACCGGCGTGGAAGAAGCCGCCGCCACACGCTCGGGGGTACGCGTGGCGGCGGCTCCCACATCCACATCGTGGCACGCAAATGCCTCGTTACGGGGTCAGTCCGGCCACTTCCCGGACTCGTTTGGATAACATGACCCGGCGGTCATCTCCTGCAGCCTGACGCGCAGTTCCTCGACGTCGGGGGTGCGTACGAGGTCGTTCCCGCGGACGGCCCACCAATGGCCGGAACCGCCCCGCCCGAACCGCCAGCCGGTGAACTCGGCTGACAGCTCGCCAAGCCGGTCGCCGTCGCGCCACGCGGTCTGCTGAGTGCCCATCGGCCTCGTCCCCTTTCCTTGCCTTCCGCTGGTCGAACCGGACGTGCGAACCGTGCTCTACCCCCGCGGGCGCACGGCTATCCAACCCTTTCTACCTGCGCGTACACGCGAATCGAAACGTCATCGGCCGGGTATCTCCGCCGCCAGTTTTAAGTGCGTTCGTCCGGAGTGTCCCTGCGGGCGGGAACCCTCACCCACCGGCCGTCCCGGGCAGCCAGTCGGCGCGATAACGTGCCCATTCATCGGGCCTGGTCGTCCAGGCCGCGTACACCCCGACGCCGTACGGACGCTTCGGTGGCCGCTCCAGGCCATCGATCCCGCGCCGGACGCCGCGCAGCGCGACCGGCAGCTCCTCCGCCCACTCCAGCAGCGGGCGGTATGTGGGGACGCCGACGAAGACGGTCGTGCGGTCGCCGATGAGCTCCAGCGTCGTACGCGTGTGCCAGGCGAAGTGCCATCCGGTCAGGGACTCGGTCGGCAGCGTCACGTCGTACGTCATGATCGCGACCTGGTCGGCGAGGCCGGCGACGTCGCGCAAGAACTCCTTCGTCGGGCGGGGCGGCTGGTGGTACCTGCCGCCGCGCGGGAGCAGCGCCTTGTAGACGGGCTGAGCGCCGTCCAGGAGGGTCAGCTGCTCCAGCGCGACCGACAGCAGCGCACCCCTCGACCGGGTCAGCTCGCGGGTGCGCTCCATGAGCGTCATGAACGCCTCGTCGTCGGGGTAGATGGGTTCGAAGTCGTAGTGGATGCCGTCGAATCCGAGATCGAGGAACGCCGCGTCGGTCTTGAGCACCCGCTCGCGCACGGCCGGATCATCCAAGTCGATGACGCCGTCGCCGTCCACCACCCGGATCTGCCCGAGGTACGCCTGGAGGCGCACGCCGGGCGCGTACTCGCGCATCGCCTCGATGAGCTGCCGCGCGTAGCGGTACTTGGCCGGTGGCACCGTTCCGTCCGCCTCGAACGGGCCGGCGTGGAAGAACACGTCGGTCATCCGATGCTGTTTCAACAGAGCCCCGAGCTCGCGGTATTCCGCCTCGGTGTGGGATTCCCCCACCCACTGGTGCCGCGCCCACAACGCGTTCGTCTCGGTACCGCGCGCCTCGGGTTCCTGCTGCCACCACACCCAGGCTCCGGCGAGCACGAGGGCGGCGAGCCCCAGCACGTAGGCCGCGGCCCACGCCGTCCACCGCAGCACCCGACCCAGGACTCCACCGGCCCGTCCGATTCTCAGCACCCGGCAATGATCCCGGATCAAACGGGCGGATCGGCCCGCGAGGCCACCATGTCCGCCCTGTCGCGGTCCGCCCTGTCGCGGTCCGCCCTGTCGCGGTCCGCCCTGTCGCGGTCCGACATGGCGTGCCGAGAGGGCGGGGCGTGGACTACCCGTGGTGGGCCAACCCGTGTCCGCTGGGTCAGGGCGACGCAGACCAGGACCGCGGCGGCCGCGAGCGCGGTCGTCGCGTCGATCCGCTCGGCGAGGAACGCCCCCGACCACAGCAGCGTCATCACCGGCTGGGCCAGCTGCACCTGGCTGGCGCGGGCGATCCCGGCACGGGCGAGTCCCTCGTACCAGGCGAAGAAGCCGAGGTAGGCGGAGAACGCGGCCACGTACCCGAAGCCGAGCACGGCGCGTCCCGTCCAGTGAGGCCCGGTCGTCGCGAGCAGCCACACGGTCACCGGGACGGTGACGGGCGCGGCCAGCACGAGCGCCCAGGAGATGACGCGCCAGCCGGGCATCGCCCGGGTCAGCCGCGCGCCCTCGGCGTAGCCGGCCGCGGCGGCGACCAGGGCGGCGAACAGCAGCAGGTCGGCGGCCGCGAGCCGGCCGGCGCCGTGGATCAGCGCGAAGCCGGTGACGCAGGCCGCGCCGCCCGCGGCGGCCAGCCAGAACGCGCGGGACGGCCGCTCCCCCGCGCGCAGCACGCCGAACACGGCGGTGGTGGCGGGCAGCAGGCCGATCACGACGGCCGAGTGCGAGGACGAGGCGCCGTGGTCGAGCGCGAGCGTGGTGAGCACCGGGAACCCGAAGATCACACCGCCGATGACGACCGCGAACCCCGTCCACTGGCCGCGCTCCGGCCGGCGGGCCCGCACCGATAGCAGTGCGAGGGCGGCCAGGACGCTCGCGGCGGCGGCGCGGCCGATGCCGACGACGTACGGGTCGAGCCCGTCCAGCGCGAAGACCGTGGCGGGAATGGTGAACGAGAAGATCAGGACACCCAGCGACGCGAGCCAGAGGCCCCGTCCGAGGACGGTCCCCGCTATCGGCGGCGACGCAGTAGCGCTATCTTTAGGCTTCATGAACAACGATAGCAGTGTGGCGGCGCTCGCCGACGCGCTGCGCCACGACGTCCGCCGGCTGTCCCCCGGCGAACGGCTGCCGTCCAGCAGGGCGCTCGTCGACCGGCACCGGGTCAGCCCGGTCACGGTGTCGCGTGCGCTGGGGCTGCTCGCCGCCGAAGGGCTGGTCGTGACCCGTCCCGGCAGCGGCGCGTTCGCCGCCGACCGGCCCGCGGCCGCCGTCTCCGAGCCGGCCGACCTCAGCTGGCAGGCGGTGACGCTCGGAGACCGGTCGGTGGACTCGGCCGGGGTGTCGTGGCTGCTCACCCCGGCACCGGACGGCGTGGTGGCGCTCAGCGGCGGCTACCTGCACCCCACGCTGCAGCCGGTCCGCGCCCTGGCCACGGCTGCGGCCCGGGCGGCCCGGCGGCCGGACGCCTGGGAGATGCCGCGGCTCGGCGGGATGCCCGAGCTGCGCGCCTGGTTCGCCCGCGCCGCCGGCCCGGCCGCCGCCCCCGCCGACGTCCTGATCACCAGCGGCGGGCAGCAGTCGCTGACGACCGTCCTGCGGGCGCTGCTCGCGCCGGGCGCGCCCGTGCTGGTCGAGTCGCCGACCTACCTCGGCGTCCTCGCCGTCGCGCGGGCGAGCGGGCTGCACCCGGTCCCGGTCCCGGTGGACGGGGACGGAGTGCGTCCCGACCTGCTCGCCGAGGCGTTCGCGATGAGCGGGGCGCGGGCGTTCTACTGCCAGCCCGCCTTCCAGAACCCGACCGGCGCCGTGCTGAGCGCCGAGCGGCGCGAGAAGGTCCTGGACGTGGCGCGGGCGGCGGGCGCCTTCGTCATCGAGGACGACTTCGCGCGGCACCTCGGCATCACCGCGTCCCCGCCGCCGCCCCTGATCGCGCAGGACGCCGAGGGGCGCGTCGTGCACATCGCGTCGCTGACCAAGGCGACCGCGCCCAGCCTGCGGGTCGCGGCGGTCATCGCCCGCGGGCCGGTCGCCGAGCGGATCCGCGCGACCCAGCTCGTCGAGGAGTTCTTCCCGGCCAGGCCGCTCCAGGAGACGCTGCTCGAACTGGTCAGCTCGCCCGGCTGGCCGCGGCACCTGCGGGCCGTCCGCGCGGCACTGCGGTCGCGCAGGGACGCGGCCCTCTCCGCGCTCGCCCGGGAGCTGCCGGAGCTGCGCGTCGCGGCCCCGGACGGCGGTCTCCACCTGTGGGCCAGGCTGCCGGACGGCGTGGACGACACCGCGCTCGCCGAGGCCGCCCTGCGCGCCGGGGTGCTGGTCAGCGCGGGGCGGCCGTTCTTCCCCGCCGAGGCGCACGCCCCGCACCTGCGGATCAGCTACGGGACGGCGGCCTCGGAGCCGGAGCTGGCCGAAGGCGTCCGCCGCCTTGCCGCCGTCCTCCGTTCATGAGCCCGGCGCGGCCCGTCACCGCTGGGTGCAGAAGCAGAACTCGTTGCCCTCCGGGTCGCGCCACACCCTGAAGGGTGCCGCCGGGTCTCCCAGCGGCGCGGTCGCCGCGGTCGCGCCGAGGCTCTCCGCGTGCCGTCCGGCGAGCTGGATGTCGGGGACGTCCAGGTCCAGATGGAGCCGGTTCTTGATCGTCTTGGCTTCGGGGACGCGCTGGAACGACAGGAGTGGACCGTTTCCGCCGAGCCGCTCCAGGTCGAGCCAGTCGTCGCTCACGTCCGTCGTCTTCATGCCGAGCAGCCCGCCCCAGAACGCCGCCATGGCGTCCAGGTCGGCGCAGTCGATGACGATGTTGCCCACCTTCGGGGTGACCACCGTCGGGGTGACGCCGGTCATCGCGCACCTCCCGTCGTCCGGGCCGCCATCCGGGCGGCGTGCGCCGGGCGTCCGGCGGCACGCGCGCAGTAGAGCGCGGGCGGGGGCGGGGGC
>NZ_SMKK01000341.1 GCF_004348425.1 Actinomadura sp. 7K507 | reverse complement strand
CCTCCGAACCTGCCCCCCAACCTCCGAACCTGACCTGATCTCCGAACTTGACACCCGCGCCGATGATCTTTGTCGGTAAGGTCTCTTACCTCCCCAGATGATCAGGAGGCCGCGGACGTGTACGGCCAGGCACCGGGCGGGCAGCCGCCGCCTCCCATCCCGCCGCTGGGCGCCCCCGCTCCACCACGTGCCAAGAGGCCGTCACCGGTCGTGCTGGCGGTCGCCGGACTCGCGGCCGTCCTCGTCATCGCGGTCGCGGGCTTCGCGATGTTCCAGGCGGCCGGCGACCGTCTGACCGGCCCGCTCCAGGCCGAGCAGTGCATCGACACGACCTTCGGGATGGACACGGGCAACAAGATCCCGGCCAGCAAGCGGGTGGAGTGCGACGCCCCCGAGGCCAAGGCCACGGTGCTCAAGGTCACCGACGAGGGCGAGGCCACGGGCTTCCAGTTCGGAACCCGGTCCGAGCCCGACTGCCCCGACGGCACCGACGGCATCACCAACGTCACGGTCGAGACGGGGAGCAAGCGCTACTACGAGGCCTGCGTCCGCAACATCAAGGGCCCGCACCCGGGTGACCCGGGCGCCGGCGGCGCGCTGCTGTCCGTCGGCGACTGCGTCAGCGGCGGCTCCCTCGGCATCGGCGGCAAGGAGGAGCCCTGCTCCGGCTCCGAGTGGTACGGCAAGGTGATCGCCCGCGTCGACTCCGAGCGGTCCTGCCCGGCGAAGACGCTGGAGACGATGAAGATGCGCTCCTTCGCCGGCGGGGAGGTCGCACGGCCGGTCCTGTGCCTCGGCGCGGGCGGCGGCGTCCTCGCCACCGGCGACTGCATCGGCGACCCCTCGTTCAACATCGGCAGCCTGCCCAAGGCCGACTGCGGCACCGGGAAGGCGGTCGCGAAGGTCGTCGGCCGGGTGAAGAGCAAGCAGGAGTGCCCCGCCGAAGGCACCCACTTCATGACGAGCGACGGCGGCTACCTCCCGGTGCTCTGCCTGAAGAAGCTACGCCCCACCCTCACCGAGAAACTCCGCTCCCTGGGCAGCTGAGCCGGCCCGGTCAAGCCGGAGACAACCGGGACAGGGCGCCGGCCTCCCGGCTGCCCTCCTCGGCACTGAACACGTGGACGACCAGGCCCGTCTCGTCAGGCGCGGCGGGTACGTGCAGGGTCTCGTAGTCGAGCGTGAGCAGCCCGGCCTCGGGATGCCGCAGCCGCTTGCGCCCGGCTCCGCACATCATCACCTCGCCGCTGTCCCAGATCCTACGGAAATCGGCGCTGCGCGCGGACAGGCCGGAGACCAGTGCGGCCAGTTCCTCCTCGTCGGGATAGCGTCCCGTGGAGACCCGCAGCTGGCCCACCGCCTCACGTGCCCTGTCCTCCCACTCAGGGTGGACGGCGCGCGACGCGGGGTCGAGGAACAGGTACCTGGCGTTATTGGGATCACGGCGGGCCAAAGCGCCCAGTCCGCCGATCAGTTCGCCGCCCACGTAGTTCCAGGCGACCACGTCGAGGCGGTGGTTCGTCACGAATGCCGGAAGACCTGTCATGTCGTCCAGCATTCGCCGAAGCAGCGGGCTGACCCGGGCTCTCGGTGCGGTGCCTCGCCCGGCACCGGCCAGCGTGGCCAGGTGCCTGCGTTCCGCCGCGTCCAGGCGGAGCGCCCTGGCAAGGGCGTCGAGGACCTCGGCGGACGGCTGGGTGGCGCGGCCCTGTTCGAGGCGGACGTAGTAGTCAACGCTGATCCCGGCGAGCTGGGCCAGCTCCTCGCGCCGCAGGCCGCTCACCCGGCGGTGCCGGCCGCCGGAGATCCCGGCATGCTCCGGCGTGACCCGTCCCCGGCGAGCCCGCAGGAACGCGCCGAGGTCCAGCCGTAGGTCCCCGGCGCCGTTCGTCGATCGGGTGGGGTGCGCACCGTCCATGATCCAAGTATGCGTGGCCCTCGCAGTACCAGGATCCCCTTTCCGCCCGTCGAACGGGGCGCTGGCTACCCGGCGGCGCCCCCGCGAACGTGGTGACATGACCATTGAGAGCAGGACGCCACGGCAGCGGAGGAACATCCTCGTCGTGACCGCCCACCCCGAAGCCAGCTCGCTCAACGCCGCACTGACCGCCTTCGCCGTCGAGCACCTTCGCGCCGCCGGGCACGCGGTGCGGGTGTCGGACCTTTACGCGATGAAATGGAAGGCGGCGGTGGACGCCGACGATGTTCCCGACCACCCCGCCGACCGGCGGCTCGACGTGCTGGCCGCCCACGAGGAGGCCACGCTGGCCGGGCGCCTGACACCCGATGTCGACGCCGAGCAGGAGAAGGTGCGCTGGTCGGACGCCGTCGTCCTGCAGTTCCCACTGTGGTGGTTCTCCGTGCCGGCGATTCTGAAGGGCTGGTTCGACCGGGTGTTCACCAACGGCTTCGCGCACGGCCCGGCCGTCCCTCCGCCCTACACCGAAGGTGCCCTGGGCGGGCGGCGCGCTCTGGTGTCGGTCACGATCGGCGCCCGGGAATCGGCGTTCTCCGACCGCGGCGTCCACGGACGGCTGGCGGACGTCCTCCACCCGGTGCAGCACGGCCTTCTGTGGTTCACCGGCATGGCGCCGCTGGACCCGTTCGCCGTGTACGGCACCGTGGACCTGCCGGCGGAGCGGTTCGAGGCGGCGAAGCGCGAGTACGGGCGGCGCCTCGACGGGCTCTTCGCGGACGAGCCGGTGCCGTTCCGCCCGCTCACCGACGAATACGACCAGGACATGCGCTTGCGACCGGGCCTGGAGGAACCGGGAACGACCGGGCTCGACCTCCACGTCCGCCCGGAAGAACACCGCGATTCCGCACACCCTCCTTCGTCAGCGGCCTGATCACCTGCGCGGGTGTGTTCACCCCACGGTTCGCCACCCATCGCTACCCATTGCCACCCATTGCCACCTAGCGTCACCTAGCGATTCCAGGAGACCGCCACGGACAGGCGCGCGCCCACACGCTCGCCGCGTGGTCGGTCACGACCAGCCCCTCACGACCGCTGTCATGACCGCCCTCTGGGACCTCCTGACCGTCATCGCCGACCCCCCGCACCGCCATCGTGACCGAGGCTTCGTCATCGCGACGACTCCGCTCCTCCTTCCGCGCCACGACGCCACGGACGTCAGAAAGGCTTCTCCCAAACGGAGACATGCTGGACGCTCTCACTCGTAAAAGGCTCGCGCGTCCAGCCGTCCCACCGGTCGCGCAGGCGGAGCCCGGCGAGCTGAGCCATGAGGTCGAGTTCCGCAGGCCACACATACCGGAAAGGGACTGAGAGGTACTCGCCACGGCCGTCCTTGAGCTCCACGTGGTGCGAGCTCATCGCCTGAGTGGCTACGTCGTACACGTCGAAGCCCCATCGCGTCTCGCTCACCAGGAATGGCACCACGTCCTGCCCGGGAGGAAGTCGTCGCAGCTGCGGAACCGCGACCTCGATGACGAAGGTGCCGCCGGGTTCAAGGTGGGCCGCGGCGTTGCGGAAGCAGTCGACCTGGGCCGCCTGCGTCGTCAGGTTCATGATCGTGTTGAACACCAGGTAGGCGACGGAGAACGTCCCCTCCACACGCGCCGTGGCGAAGTCGCCGACCGTCACGCCGACCGAGCCACCGCCCGGCTTGGCGTGCATCCGCGCCAGCATGGCCCGCGACATGTCGATGCCATGAACTTCGACACCGCGCCGCGCCAGCGGCAGCGCGATACGCCCCGTCCCGATCCCCAGCTCAAGGGCGCGACCGCCCGCGGCGAGTTCCGCGAGAACCTCCACCACCGGCTCCACGGCCTCCGCCGCGAACATCTCCGCCGACCCCTCGTCGTACGACGCGGCGACACGCTCCCCGAAATGCCCATCCGAATCATCCACCGCTGGACCGTACCTCTGGAGATTCCTACGGTTCCACCAAATTCATGACGACGCTTATCGGTCGGTGGGCGTTCAGTCGGTGGGCGTTCAGTCGGTAGGCATAGGGCCAGCGACTCATGAGCGCTTCGAAGGGCTCTGGCTAGGATCGACACTCATGCAAGTAACGGGAAACGTTCATCGCGGGGTGCCAGAGCGCAGGCGTGACACCCTGGAACGGCTCGCTGCGGAACGGGACATTTGGGTGTCGACAGCCCACCCCGATCACGGCCCCCACCAGGTTCCCCTGTGGTTTTCGTGGGACGGGCGAGCGGTATGGATGAGCACCGGCACGACTTCCGCGACAGTGCGTAACGTCCGCCAGGAGCCGCGTGTGCGCCTGGCCCTGCCGGACACCTTCGACGTGGTGCTTCTACAGGGGGAGGCAGAGTGCTTCCCTGAGCAGGACGTGCCCGAGGACGCCGCGGACGCATTCGCCGACAAGTTCGCGTGGGATCCGCGCACCGAGGACGCCCCTTTCGTTTATGTACGCGTGGAGCCGAGGACAGTGCGCGCGTGGCGGGGCGAACCGGAACTGCGCGGCAGCGTCATCATGCGCGACGGGGTGTGGCTGGGCTAGCGGTGGTCCTGGGGGACCGGCACCTCGCTCAAGCAGGCGCGTCATGAGCTCGTTGGTGTACGGGCGCGTGCCTGGTGGACGGATTCGCCGACATGGCGGTCTGTTCGCGGGGACAGCAGCGTTTTATGCACGCCTTCGTCCGGGCTAACCGAGAGTCTTGTTCGACGAGGTGGTTCAGCGCTTCCGGCTCGATGGCGCGGGCCGTCTGCTGGACCTGGGCTGTGGCACTGGCCAACTGGTCATCCCTCTGGCTGAGCACTTCGCGGAAGCGGTCGGCATGGACCCTGAGCAGGAGATGCTCGACCGGGCCGCGCGGCAGGCGGTGGCGGCAAAGGTCGCCAATGGGGCCCTGGTTCCGCGATGGTTCGACCGACCCGCCGGGCGACCTGGAGCGCTTTCGACCGGTCACGATGGGCCGCTCCTTCCACAGGATGGACCGTGAGCGGGTCCTGGACGACATGGTCGACGACGGTGGAGCAGATCACCGGCTACTGATGCCCCTCAGTCCGCGCCTCCGGGCCTGCTCTGTCTCACGCCTGCTCTGCTTCGGCAGCGGGCGTCGGCGATGACGTGGTGCTTCGGGCCCATCCGTGCTCGGTTGGCCAGGCTCGACCGTTCTGAGATGCCTTTGAACGCCAGCACGTGCGAACTGTCGAGGCCAGGAGGCCAGGAGGATGCTCCTATGGATGTCAAGCGGCGAGCTCAAGGTCGTTTGAGGTGATGATCTGGTAGAGCTCGCGGGCGACGTAGCGTTTGAGGCAGCGGATGATCTCCTTTTTGGACAGGCCGTCTTTGGTGCGCCGCTCCGTGTAGGCGCGGGTGCGGGGGCCCAGCGCAGGCGGCACAGCACGACCCGGTAGAGGGCGGCGTTGGCGTGCCGGTCGCCTCCCCGGTTGAGGCGGTGCCGGTTGGTGCGGCCGGAGCAGGCGGGGATGGGGGCGGCGCCGCAGAGCATGGCGAACGCGGCCTCGGAGGTGAGTTGGTCATGGTTGTGGCCGGCGGTGGCCAGTAGTTGCCCGGCGACGTCGGTGCCGACGCTGCTGGCGGCCACCAGGCGCGGGTTGAGGGCCGCCACCAGGGGCACCAGCAACTCGTCCAGATCGGCGATCTCGGCCGACAGTTGCTGGTGGCGGCGTGCCAGGGAACGCAGCGCGATCTTGGCGGCGGTGGCCGGACGGGAGGCGTCGCCGCGGTCGGGTCGCAGGCCGGCGCAGGTGACGATCAGCTGCCCGACGCCCTGGCCGCGCAGCCGCTCGCGCAGCTCGTCGGGGGCGGTGACGATCAACGCCTTGATCTGCCGCTGGGCGCCGGCGCGCTCGTCGATGGCCGAGCGGCGGGCCACCCGCAGGTTCCGCAACGCCTCGATACGGCCGTCCCGCCGCTTGGGGACGCCGGTCCGCTCACCGGCCAGGGCGGACTTGGCGGCGGCGATCGCGTCGATCGGGTCGGACCTGCCCTGGAACCGGCGGGCCTTGCGGTCGGGACGGTCGACCTCGATCACCTCGACGCCTTCATCGTGCAGCAGCCGGGCCAGCCCCGGCACCGTAGACGCCGGTGCCCTCGACCCCGACCCGCCCCAGGCGCCCGAAGGAACGCATCCAGGACAGCAGGGCGGCGTATCCGGCCGCCGTGGCGGGGAACTGCTCGGTGCCCAGCACCCGCTCCACCGGGTCGATCACCGCGGCGGTGTGGGTGTCGACTCCACCGGCGACCTCACTGATCGCCGCGTCTCGCTGTGTAATGGAGGGCATCGTCGTCTTGTCGCTCAAGCCTGGGTCAGGGCGGCACGCACCAGCCGGGCGGACGGGCGGACGGACAAGACAGTGATGGGGCCTCTGGCCAGGCTCCTGACTTGTTGAATCGAGCCCAGGCGCACGGTCTGCAGCCAGCGTCCCAGGGTGCCGGTCGGCACGGGCCCGCAGTGCTCCATGCCGCCCCAGCTGGGCAACCGGCGGGCTGGCTCACTAATAGCGTGCCGCCGCCGACCGGCACCCGCGCGGTGTGGCTCGACAGAGGCATGGACATGCCTGGGCTTGAAGTCAGGGTGCCCACCGCACTCCGTTCCTGTCTCGTCGAGTGCAAGGTCTGCCTGTGATCCTGATCGGTATCGATCCGCACAAGTCCTCCCACATCGCTGTCGCCGTCGATGCGGCCGGCCAGCAGGTGGCCCAGCGCCGGTTCGTCGTCAACGCCGGCACCTTCGGCCAGCTGATGCGCTGGTGCCGGCAGTGGCCAGAGCGACGCTTCGCCGTCGAAGGCGCCCGCGGTCTGGGCCGTACCCTTGCCCAGCAGCTGGCAGCCGCGGGCGAGACCGTGGTGGACGTGCCTTCCACGCTGTCGGCCCGGGCCCGGCTGCTGGCCACTGGTGGAGACCGCAAGACCGACGCCGCCGACGCGGCACACATCGCCCAGGTCGCACTGTTCCGCCACGACCTGCGACCCGTCCAGCCCGAGGACCAGACCACGATCCTGCGGCTGCTGACCGAGCGGCACGACGATCTGGTCCACGAACGCAGCCGCGTGCTGAACCGGCTACACACCGTCCTGCGTGACCTGCTGCCCGGCGGCGCTCCCACCGGCCTGTCGGCCGACAAGGCCGCCGCCCTGATGAAGGGCATCCGCCCGGTGACCGCGACCGATGCCTGCCGCCGGGACATCGCCCGCGACCTGCTGATCGACCTGCGACGCCTGAACCGGCAGGTCAAGGACACCCAAGCCGAGATGCGCGACGCCCTGGCCGCGACCGGCACCACGCTCACCAGCCTGCCGGGGCTCGGTACCGTGCTGGCCGCCAAGGTCATCGGCCATGTCGGTGACGTCAGCCGCTTTGAGCTTCCCCCCGTTGCACGGACACCCGAGGTGAGGTCACTCGACGGCGTCTGAGGGCAGGTTGAGCCCTTCGAACGTGACGGGGCTATGCATCCCAATACTGGAATGCCGCCTGTATGGATTATA
>NZ_SMKK01000340.1 GCF_004348425.1 Actinomadura sp. 7K507 | reverse complement strand
GGACCCGCTCGGGACCTACGGGGCGCTCGCGCGGCGGTACGGGGACGCGGTGCGGGTGCCGTTCGGCAGGGAGCGGGCCCTCTACGTGCTGTCGCGGCCCGAGCATGCCGAGCGTGTTCTGGTGGCCAACCAGGACAATTATGTGAAGGCGTTCACCTATCGTCCGCTGCGGGCGGTCCTCGGGGACGGGCTGCTGACCAGCGAGGGGGAGACGTGGCGGCGGCATCGGCGGGTGGTGCAGCCGGTGTTCGCGCAGCGGCATGTCGTCGGGTTCGCGCCGGGGATCGTCGAGACGGCCGTCGCCGCTGTCGAGCGGTGGCCCGATGGGGTGACGCTCGACGCGGCGGGTGAGCTGCGGCGGTTGACCCTGGACATCGTGGGACGGGCCCTGTTCGGCAGTGAGCTTGCCGGTGAGGCCGGGCGGACGGGGCGTTCCCTGGAGGCCCTCCAGCGAGGGACGGTCATCGGGACGTTCCTGCCGGGCGCGACCGCCAGGCGTGGGTTGTATCAGCGCGTTCCTGGGTTGGGTGGAGCGATCGGCCAGTTGGACGAGTTGGTCCAGCGGGTCGTCAGGGGGCCGTCCGGTGGTGAGCTTCTGCATCTGCTCAAGGAGCGTGGTGAGTTCTCTGAGGCGGAGCTCCGCGACGAGGTTCTGACCTTGCTGCTGGCCGGGCACGAGACCACTGCTGCGTCTCTGGCGTGGACGTTCGTCCTGCTGTCGCGTTATCCGGCGGCGCGGGAACGGCTAGAGGACGAGGTCGACGACGTGCTCGGGGGCAGGGAACCGCGTGCCGAGGACCTGGACAGGCTGCCCTGGACGCGCGCCGTCCTGGAAGAGGCGATGCGGATCTATCCGCCGGCCTGGACGATCGAACGCGATGCCGTTGCGGCCGACGACATCGCCGGCGTGCAGGTGCCTGCGGGGGCGACCATCGCCGTCCCGCCCTATCTCCTGCACAGGAATGTGGAGATCTGGCCCAACCCTGAGGGGTTCCAGCCAGAACGGTTCATGGGGGAGTCGGACCGTCCCCGGTATGCCTATCTTCCGTTCGGAGGAGGTCGGCGTATCTGTGTCGGGGCCGGGTTCGCGATGCTGGAGGCCGTGCTGGTGCTGGCGACGCTCAGCCGCACTCACCGTCTCGACCTGGCGCCGGGGGCGCCCGTGCGCGGGCGGGCCGAGATCACGTTGCGCCCGGCCGGGCCCGTCCCGATGCGAGTGACACGCAGGTAGGCCCGGCGGAACAGCACTGTCCGGCATCTCGGTTGCCTCGCGTTCAGGCGGGCTTGATGTTGTGGTTGCGGTGGAAGACGTTCTGGGGGTCGTAGGTCCGTTTGATCTCGCGGAGCCGCCGGTGGTTCTCGGGGGTGTAGGCGGTGGCCGTCCTGGACGGGTCGTGCAGGAAGTTCAGGAACGAGCCGCCGGTCGAGTACGGCACCAGCGGCGCCGCCGTCCCGGGGGAGCCGTTGACGGTGATCGAGAAGGGCACGTCCCGGTGTCCGACCGGTCCGGCGTCCGCGGCGGGACGGGCCATCGCGCCGCCCCAGTGCCGGATCTCGATGCCGGCCGCGTCGCTGTCGGCGATGGCGGCGATCAGCGGGTTGGGCAGGTCGGCGAACAGGTGGAACTGGAGAGGCGGGATGCCGCCGAGCGACTCGGTCCCGGCGTACGGCATCGGCCGGAAGTCCTCGTGCAGTGGCGGGCCGCCCGCCTTCCACAGAGATCGCAGCGCCCGCCGCGCGTCGTCCGGGTCGCCGGTGTGGACGCCGCGGACGGCGATGACGCGTCCGTACCGCTCGTCGCCGGTCACGAGGATCGAGATGGTCAGCTCGTCGGGACGGGTCGCGGATTCGTCCCGGAACCGGGCGAGCACGTCGGCGGTCCGGTCGGCGGAGAACAGCGCGGTACCCGCGTAGACGGTGGAGACCGGGTGGAGCCGGAACTCCAGTGAGGTCACGACACCGAAGTTGCCGCTGCCGCCCCGCAGTGCCCAGAACAGGTCGGGGTTGTGGTCGGCGTCGGTGCTCAGGTGCCGGCCGTCGGCGGTGACGACGCCGGCGCGCAGCAGGTGGTCGGCGGCGAACCCGTACCTGCGGGACAGCCAGCCGACGCCGCCGCCGAGGGTGTAGCCGGTGACGCCGACGGACGCGTGCGAGCCCGACAGCGGGGCCAGTCCGAGGGGCGCGGCGGCGGCGATGACGTCGCTCCAGCGGGCGCCGGGGCCGACGCGGGCGGTTCGGCTTGACGGGTCGACCAGCACGCGCGCCAACCGCGAGGTCTTGAGAAGCACGCCGTCGTCGGGCGGGACGACGGTGCCGTGCCCGGTGGCTTGGACGGTGAGCGGCAGGCCCCGGTCGCGGGCGGTGAGGATCGCGGCCCGGATGTCGGCCGGCCCTTCGGCCTCGACGGTGAGCGGGCCGGCGGGCTGGGTGGTCGTCCGGGTGGCGAACGGAGTGTTCATGATCTTTTCCCTCCAGGGTTCCCTGACTCTGTGCGGCGCCGGTCTGGCCGGTGCGTCCTGGAAAAGAAGATATAGTCACGAATCTTGATAGTCAAGATCCGTGACTATATTTACCGGCGGTCCTGCAGGGTGCAGCCGTCCGCCCGTGACCTGTGCCGATGTGAGTACGCCGTCTTTGTGGGCACATCGGAGGGCATGAACATCACAGGGATCATCACCGCGATCGTCATCGGCGCGATCATCGGTGCGCTGGGGCGGCTGCTCCTGCCGGGGCGGCAGCCCATCGGCGTCATCATGACCGTGGTCGTCGGCATCGCGGCGGCACTCATCGGGACGGCGATCGCGCAGTCGGTCGGCGTCGACACCACCGCCGGCATCGACTGGATCGAGCTGGTGTTCCAGGTCGGCCTGGCGATGATCGGCGTCGCGGCCGTCGCCGCGTTCAGAGCGCGCCGCAAGCACCGCGACGTCGAACGCTGACCGCCCGCGGTCCTGACTGGACAAACCCACCGTGCCCTGGACGGGTGGCCGGCCGTCGCCTGTGCGGCGGTGAAACGGCTCGCCGCGGCATGCGGGGTTCTCCCTGAAGATCTCGCCAAATGGGGGTTGCGGGCGTCGAAACTTTGCTCTCATGGTGCGACCGATCAATCGCTTAGAGTGACGGCCGTCCAGGGGAGGCCAGATGGTGGGGGACTCGAAGATCACGGGACGCGGGGGGAGCGGACCGGGACCTTCAAGGGGCTATGCGCCCATAGCGGGTTATGAGCGGTTCCAGTTGCTCAGCGGGAGGTTCCGGCGGGCCGCGCTGGTCGTCGCCACGATCTCCCTTGGGTGGTATTTCGCGTATGTCGGGCTGTCCGCGTTCGCCCGGGACTTCATGGGACGGACGGTCGCGGGCCACGTCAACGTCGCGCTGCTGCTCGGCGTCCTCCAGATCGTCTCGACGTTCGCGCTGGCCTGGGCGTACGTGGCGTACGCGCGGCGGAGGCTGGACCCGCTTGCCGGTGAGCTGCGGTGATCGAGCACAACGCGCTGGCGTTCGGGCTCTTCGTCGCGTTCATCCTGATCACCCTCGGGATCACGGTCTGGGCGCGGATCAACACCCGGGGCGCCGACGACTTCTACGCGGGCGGGCGGACGTTCTCCGGCCCCCAGAACGGGGTGGCGCTGGCGGGCGACTACATGTCGGCCGCGTCCTTCCTCGGCATCGCGGGGATCATCGCGCTGTCCGGCTACGACGGCTTCCTGTACTCGATCGGCTTCCTCGTGGCGTGGCTGATCGCGCTGCTGCTGGTCGAGATGATGCGCAACGCGGGCCGGTTCACGATGGCGGACGTGCTGTCGCAGCGGGTGCGGCGGCAGGCACCGGTGCGCCGGGCGGCGGTCGTCTCCACCGTCACCGTGTCGGTGTTCTACCTGCTGGCGCAGATGGTGGGGGCGGGCGCGCTGGTGTCGCTGCTGCTCGGCATCCACAGCGGGGAGCGGTTCCTCGGGATGTCCGCGGGCACCGCCGAGACGGTGACGATCGTCACGGTGGGCGCGCTCATGATCTGCTACGTGGCGTTCGGCGGGATGAAGGCCACCACCTGGGTGCAGATCATCAAGTCCGTCCTGCTGATGGCCGGCTCGGTCGTGCTGACGGTGATGGTGCTCGGCAGGTTCGGGTTCGACGTCAGTTCCATGCTCGGGTCCGCCGCGGACTCCAGCGGGAAGGGCGAGGCGTTCCTGCGGCCGGGCCTGCGGTACGGGCAGGACGTCCCCGGCGACACCTACGGGACGATCGTCAACAAGCTCGACTTCATCAGCCTCGCCGTCGCGCTGGTGCTCGGCACGGTGGGCCTGCCGCACATCGTCAACCGGTTCTTCACCGTCCCGGACGGCCGCGCCGCCCGCACGTCGGTGTCGTGGGCGATCGGGCTCGTCGGCGCCTTCTACCTGATGACGCTGGCGCTGGGGTTCGGTGCCGCGGCGCTGGTGGGACGGCAGGCGATCGTCGCGCAGGACCCGTCCGGCAACACCGCGGTGCCGCAGCTCGCCCAGGCCGTCGGGGAGCACGCCGGCGGGCACCTCGGCGGTGACGTCATGCTGGCGTTCATCGGCGCGGTGGCGTTCGCGACCATCCTCGCCGTCGTGTCCGGGCTGGTGCTGGCCTCGTCCACGTCGCTCGCGCACGACTATTTCGGCCAGGTGCTGATGTTCGGCCGTCCCCGGGAGTCGCAGGAGGTCGCGGTGGCCCGGTTCGCGGCGTTCCTGGTCGGCTCGCTGGCCATCGTCCTTGCGGTCGTCGCCCGGAACCTGAACGTGGCGTTCCTGGTGGCGCTGGCGTTCGCGGTGGCGGCCGCGGCCAACCTGCCCGCGATCGTGCTGACGCTGTTCTGGCGGCGGTTCACCTCCAGCGGGGTGGTCGCCGGGATCTATGGCGGCCTGATCAGCTCGCTGGTGCTGGTGTTCTTCTCGCCGGTCGTGTCGGGGAAGACCGACCCGGTGACGGGCGAGAACCTCTCGCTGTTCCCGGCGGGTGTCGACTTCCACCTGTTCCCGCTGGAGAATCCCGGCATCGTCTCGATCCCGATCGGGTTCGCGTGCGCGATCGCCGGAACCCTACTCGGGCGAGAGGACCCCGACCCGGACCGCCACGACGACCTTTCGGTCAGAGCCCTGACCGGCGCGGGCTCCCACTGACGCCCGCCCGGCTCAGATGGGGGGCAGGGCGGCGGTGACTCGCCGGAGGGAAAGGGCTAGCATTTTGTCGGTGAACTTGTTACCGACGGGTATCGGGTGGCTCGCCGGGACGGTGACGGGGCAGGTCGCGGAGCGGATCGCCGGGTAGGTCGCGGGCAAGAAGATCCGCGCTGTCCTGGACGTGCCCTAATGCGTCGAGTGCCCGGGCCGAGGCCGGTTCGCGTGGCAGAATGTCAACTCGCCGTGCAGCGCGGCGGTCTGCCGGGGAGGGAGGTGCGGCGGCGTGTCCGAAGCCGGTCGACGCCGTCCAGCGCGTGCCCGACCGGCGACCCGGCTCGGCGCCCGGACGACCGCGGCCCTCACCGCGCTGACCCTCGGCGCCGCCATCGTCGTTCCGGCCGCGATCGCGACCGGTGACGCGCCGCACAGGGAACGGACCGTGCGCGGCGCGGCGGCCGGCGTCCTCGCCAACGCGCCGACCGACCAGATCCGCAGCCGCGAGTGGCACCTGCAAGCGCTCCGCACCACCAAGGCGTGGAAGTACACCAGGGGACGCGGCGTCACCGTCGCGGTCCTCGACACCGGCGTCGACAAGAACCATCCCGATCTCACCGGCCAGGTCATCACCGGGCCCGACCTGACCGGCGGAGTGCGTCCTCCGGGCACCCGCTATTGGGGCCTGCACGGGACGTCGATGGCCAGCATCATCTCCGGTCACGGCCACGGGCCGGGGCTCGCGCAGGGGATGATGGGCGTCGCGCCCCAGAGCCGCATCCTGTCCGTCCGCGTCACGCTGGAGAACGACGACCCGCTGCGGCGCGACAACGGCCAGCAGGACGGGACCGGTGACCGCGACGCCGTGGCCCAGGGCATCCGCTACGCCGTCGACCAGGGCGCCGAGATCATCAACATGTCGCTCGGCGGCGGACGGCAGTTCTACAACGGCACCAAGTCCCAGGAGAGCGCGATCAAGTACGCGCTCGGCAAGGGCGTCGTCCTGATCGCCTCCGCGGGCAACGACGGCTCGGGCGCCAACCGCAAGAACTTTCCCGCCGCGTACCCCGGAGTGATCGCCGTCGGTGCGCTCGACCGCCGCCTGCGCCTCTGGAAGGACAGCAACCGGCGCTCCAACTCCGCCGTCTGCGCGCCCGGGGTGGACATCGTCAGCGCCGACGCCAGCAACGGCTACGTCGTCGGGACGGGGACCAGCGCCTCGTCGGCCATGGTCGCCGGGGTCGCCGCACTCGTCCGGTCCCGCTACCCGAGGCTGACCCCGGCCGAGGTCCGGCAGGCGCTGATCCAGGGGTCGCCCGCCCGGCGCGGATACCCGAGCGGCTCGTCCACCTGCCGCGGGACGGTCGACGCGCTCCGGACGCTCTACGCCGCCCACCAGATCAACAAGACGTCCAGCGGGCCGGTCGAGGCACCGCCCGCGACCCCGGCGCCCGAGCCGGTGGCGGAGGACACCGCGGAGGACGCGGGCCTCCTGCTCCCGCTGGTCCTCGGCGGCGGCGGAGTGCTGGTCGTCATCGGGCTCGTGCTCGGCTGGCGGCAGCGGGGCCGCCGCGAGGACGACCTCGACGAAGACGAAACCGACGCGGTGCCCGACTACGGCCTGCCGGCCGCGCCGGCGGCGGCGCGCCAGCCCGCGGGCGCGGCCGCCGTACCGGCGGGCCCCGCCGCCGTGGCACCCGAGGTCGCCCCGGTCAACGCGCCGCTCTGGCAGAGCACAGACGTGTACCAGGGGCCGCCGCCCGCACCGGACGTCCCGCCGCAGGACCTCCGACGCGAGGACCCCTCGCTGTGGGACGGCGTCCCCGTGGACGGCACGTCGTGGGACGAATCCCCCGTGAGCGCGGCCGCGGCCCCGTGGGACGCTTCCCCAGCAGACGGCGCTCCGGCGAACGTCTCCTGGGGCGGCTCGCATGTAAACGACCCGCCTGTGGACGACCCGCCTGTGGACGGCTCGGGCGACGGCTCGTCGTGGGACGGGTCGCCGCTGGAGACCGCACCCCTGGACGCGGTTCCGCCGGGAGGCCCGCCGTGGGGGGCTTCCTGGGACGGGGAGGGATCGTCCGAGCTTGATGAGCCTCGACCGCCGGCTTCCAGCCAGCCGCCGGCTTCGGACGGGCCGCCGGTCTTGCCGCACGACTTGCGTCCTTTCGTCCCCGGCGAGTTCGCGGCGAACGGACGCAACGGGCAGGGGCCGGGGAACGGGCACGACGCCGGCAACGGCCACCACGCCGGCGGCCTGAACGGAACCAACGGTAACGGGCTCAACGGCAACGGGCTCAACGCCATCGGCTTCCACGGTTCCGATGTCGACGGCCCGGCGTCCGTCGACCCGGTCGGCTTCGACGATGACGGCTGGGAGGCGTTCCGGCGCACCACCCTCGACGGGCCCGGATCGCCGGAGAGCCCCACCGCCGCTTTCCCGGCCGTCCCCCCGGAGC
>NZ_SMKK01000033.1 GCF_004348425.1 Actinomadura sp. 7K507 | reverse complement strand
GAGCCCCCACACCGGGGGTCTGGGGGTCGCCCCCCAGGCAGACATGACGAAGGAGTGGCGGCCCGCGCATTCTGCGGGCACACCACTCCAACGACGAGTGGAGGTGGCGGGAATCGAACCCGCGTCCTTCGGTGAAGGGTCAGGGCTTCTCCGGGTGCAGCCTGCTTAACGTTTTCTCAGTCCCGGCGCTCACGCAGGCGTGTCGCCGACGGACTCAGTCGCTGTTCGGTGTTCCTACAGGTCCCGCGACCGGGCTTGCAGGTGGAGTCTCCTTACGATGCCAGACCCCGGGTCGGAGACTCTCCCGGGCTGACAGAGTCGCTACTCGCCTCAGGCGGCGAGAGCGAACTCGGACTGCTTCTTGTTGGCAGTTGTTGGTTTGCTGTCACAGGATTAACGAGGTCACGACAGCAACCCTCGACCCGCTTCCCCTGGCTCGTACGACCGAAGTCGAAGCCGGTCACCCCCATGTTGAGTTGTCAAAACGGGCGCCCGAGGACGTCCGCACCATGACGTTACTAGGGTAACGCGTGGCCGGGCAACGTTATTTCCCAGGACAGCCGTGAACCCCGGTGGGTGCGACCTGAGTCACACCCACCGGGGTCGACCGGCAGGGTCGGGCCGGTCCGGACGGCAGAGCCTCCCCCGAGAAGAGGCTCTGGTCTCATCACGGCGACTGAGTCCGCAACCCCCCAAGCGGGATCTCAGTCACCCGTAAAGACGCCCGGGGACGGCGGGAAGGTTGACGCCGTGGCGTAAAGAGATCACAAAGCCGTCACGGGGCGGTCATCGGGCGCGGAGGAACTTCGCCGCGATGTCCGGGGTGTTGACGTGGCCCTCGACGGCGATCGCGAAGGCGCGGTCGCCGCTGGAGCCGACGAACCAGGAGACGGTCTTGTTGCGGTTGCCGTCGCGGTAGGTGGCGAGGGCGGCGACGCCGACCAGGTCGCCGGAGACGCGGGCGCCGCGGGCGTTGCCGTGGGACGCGGTGCGGCCGAGGACCTTCTTGAGGCTCGCGATGGATTCGGGCCGGAGGTTCTGCGGCGGGGGCGCCTGGATGGTCTTGGCGATCTCCTTGAGGACGTACGGGGGCTTCCAGGTGCCGTTCTGGGCCGCGGCGGCGACCAGGGCCATGGCGAGGGGGCTCACCTTCACGTTGCCTTCGCCGATCATGGCGGCGGCCTTCTGGCCGTCGTTGGCGGGGGTGGGCACCGAGCCGGTGAAGGCGGGGACGGTCAGGCCCCAGTCCTTGCCGAGGCCGAACTGGGACGCCTCGTTGACGAGGGTCTTCGCGTCGAGCTTGGCGCTGAGCTGCGCGAGGGTCGTCTTGCAGGACGCGGCGAAGTGGTTGGCGAACGTGCTGTCGCCGCGGGGCTTGCCGGTGAACTTCTCGCCGCCGACGGTGACGGTGGCGGGGCAGGTGGTCTCGGTGGTCTGGCTCATGCCGGCCTGGGAGAACAGAGCCTCGGCGGACACGATTCCGAACGTCATCCCGGGCGAGTACTCGCCTTCGAACGCGAGGTTCTTGCCGTTCGTGCCGTGGTTGGACACGGCCAGCACCTCGCCGGTGCTCGGACGGACCACCACCATGGACGCCGGGTGGTTCAGGCCCGCGAGCGCCTTGTCGCTCTTGCGCTGGAAGGAGGGGTCGAGGGTGGTCTGCACTTCCTGTGGCGGCTGGCCTTCCCAGGAGCGCAGTTCCTCGGTGTTCTCACCGGACTCGTCCTGCGCCACGACGCGGACGGTGGGGGTGCCGGCGAGCCGGCGCTGCTGGAGGAGCTGGACGCCGCTGACGCCGATGGTGTCGCCCGGCTGGTAGGGGGCGCCGACGTGCTGGAGGCGGTCGGCGGTGGCGGGGCCGAGCGTGCCGACCAGCTCGGGCGCGTAGGCGGGGGCGACCGGGGCCTTGACGCCGTTGAAGCTCAGCCCGGGGATGTTGGTCAGCCGCTGGATGAGCGCGTTGTGCGCGGGGACCTGGAGTGTCATCAGCGGCAGGAAGTCCTGCGGCGGGGCGGAGCGGACGCGTCCGAGGAGGCGTTCGGCGTCGAGCCGGCGACCGTCGATCTTGGCGTGCTTGGTGAGCATGTCGAGGGTCTTCTTGGGGTCGGCGAGCTGCCCGGGGAACACCCCGACGTCGTAGGCGCCGACCTCGCGCAGCAGGGAGCGTCCGTGGGTGTCGGTGACGGGGGCGCGCTCGGGCTCCTCGGTCACGACGGCGAGCCGCTGCCCGGGCTTCAGGCTCGTGTGGATGATCGAGGGACTCCAGGCGATCTTCCATTTGCCGCCCACCCGGCGAAGGTGCATCAGCCCGGGGTACTCCCACGGCTGGCCGTTCTCACCGAGGTCGATCTTCACGGTGAAGCGCGCGTCGGCCTCGTCGCCCTTCTTGATGATCTGGTCGACGTCGCTGTCGGTGACGCCGGTGCCGAGCGACAGCCGCAGGGACGCGGCGTCGAGCTGCTGGCTGACCCGGCTCAGCGCGTCCTCGACCTGTTTCCGGTCCACGCCGACGGTCTTGCCGGCCGCCGCCTCGAAGTTGCCGACCTGCCAGGCGATCAGGAAGTCGCGGACGGCGGGCATCGCCGACCGCTCGGCCCAGCATCCGGTCGTCATGCCCGCGACGAGGGCGCCGCTGACCGCGAGCGCCACCACCCGGCGCCGCGCCGCTGCGATCCTGCCGGGCCGCCGCTTCCGGCGTCGGTTCGTCATCGACACCCTTCACCGTCTCCTGAACCGGGCCGCCGCCGCCTTCTGCATCTCCCGGTCGGCTTCCCGCTTGGCGATGGCCTGACGCTTGTCGTAGGCCTTCTTACCACGGGCCAGGCCGATCTCGACCTTGGCCTTGCCGTCGCTGAAGTACAGCGCCAGCGGAATCAGCGTCCAGCCGGGCTCCGACGACTTGGCGATGATCTTCTGGATCTCGCGCTTGTGGAGCAGCAGCTTCCGGCGCCTGCGAGGGGCGTGGTTGGTCCAGGTCCCCTGCGTGTACTCGGGGATGTGGACGTGTTCCAGCCACACCTCCCCGCCCATCACGTGCGCGTAGCCGTCGGCGAGGGATGCGCGTCCGGCGCGCAGGGCCTTGACCTCGGTGCCCATCAGCACCATGCCCGCCTCCCACGTCTCGTCGATGTGGTAGTCGTAGCGGGCCCGCTTGTTCTGGGCGATGAGCTTGCGCCCGGTGTCCTTCTTGCGCCCGGTGTCCCGTGCCACGTCATCCAGTCCTTGTCCCGGCGTCCCAGTTCTAGTCCGGCCAGTTCGGTCAGTTCGGCTAGTTCGGTCAGTTCGGTCGTTCCGGCGGTTCTATCGTGCCCGGTGGTCTCAGCCGCCCGGCAGTGTCGCGTGCAGGCCGCGCAGCACCGTCCGGGCGCGCCGCTCGGCCACTTCGGGCGGACGGTCGGCGGAGACCGCCACGTCGGGTTCGATCCCCACACCGTCGAGGTTACGGCTGCCGGGGGTCCGATAGCGACCGACGGTCAGTTCGATGACCGACCCGTCGGCGAGCGTGATGGGTTCCTGCACCGATGCCTTCCCGTACGTACGCGATCCTATGATCACCGCGCGGTCGCGGTCGCGGAGGGACCCGGCGACGACCTCGGCGGCGCTGGCGGTGCCGGCGTCGACGAGCACCACCAGCGGGGTCTTCGCGTCTCCGGGCTCGGTGACCATCCGGTTCTGGGCGGGTTCCCCGCGCGGCCGGTACGTCACCACGGGGCCGCCCGGCAGGAACGCGGAGGCCGTTCTGACCGCCTCGTCCAGCAGGCCGCCCGGGTTGCCTCGCAGGTCCAGCAGGACGCCGCCCCTGGGACGGCCGGACGGTGACTGCCCGGTCACGGCCGCTCGCACCCGCCGGCCGGCGCCGCGCGTGAAGGCGCCGACCCGGATCATCCGCGCGTCGTCCGCGAGGTCGGTCACTGTGACGTCTCCTCCGGAGACGGGTGTGCGGACGAGGTGGAACCGCTTGGTCCGCCGGTCTCGTTCCACGGTCAGGGCGACCGGCTCTTCGGGACGCCCCCGCAGCGCCCCCGCCACGCGTTTCACGCCCCAGCCGTCCACGGGCGATTCCCCGACCCCGGTGATGATGTCACCGGCCCGCACACCCGCGCGTGCGGCGGCGGTGCCCGGCTGGACGCTGGCCACGATCACCCTGCCCTCGCGGTCCCCGGAGCCGAGCCACAGCCCGACGCCGCTGTAGTGGCCGTTCAGCCGTCCATCGACGTCGTCGTACTCGCGAGCGGAGTAGTAGCGCGCCCACCTGTCGCCGAGCGCGCTCAGCATGCCCTCGACGGCGGCGCGGTCGAGTTCGCCGCGCTCGACCGGCGCGGCCGCGTGCCTGCCGATCCGCGCGGCGGCCTCGTTGAGGACCGATCCGTCCGCGGCGGCGGTGGGACGCCGGGGACCCGAGCCGGTCACCACCCCCGCGCCGTACGCGCAGAGGATCGCGGCCGCGATCGCGGTGCCGCGCAGGAGGCGCCCGGCCCTCCTGCCTTCGGGGGGTCGCCGGGGCCGCCTCCCCGGGAGCGGCACGGTCCGGAACATGCGGCAAGTGTAGAGCGGCGCGATACACCGGATCCGGCGGTTGCACCGGATCCGGTCAACGCGTCAGATCTTGAGATATCTCCGCAGTGTGAGGAACGACGCGACCGCGCATAGCAGCACGCCGAAACATATGGAGACGACGATGACGGCGATGACCGTACTCCAGCCGAGTTGGCTGACGAGTTGGACGTCTCCCGCCAATCTGTCGATCAGCAGTTTCTTGCTGAACACCAGCAGGATGGACGAGAAGATACCGCCGATCAGGCCGGCGATGGCGCCCTCCAGGATGAACGGCAGCTGGATATAGGTGTTGGACGCGCCGACGAGCCGCATGATGCCGGTCTCCCGGCGCCGGTTGAACGCCGACAGCCGGACGGTGTTGCCGACCAGCATCACCGCGGCGACCACCTGGATCAGCGCGATCGTCAGCGCGGCCACCTGGAGGCCGTTCAGGATCCGGAAGAATCGCTCCAGGATCTCCTGCTCGTTGATCACGGTGTCGACGCCCGGCTGGCCGAGCATCGCCTGCGCGACCGCCTTGTACTCCTCGGGTGCCTTCAGCTTGACCCGGAACGAGTCGGGGATGTCGCCCTCGCGGGTGCTCTCCACGAAGCCCGGCGAGCCCGCGAAGTTGTCCTTGAACCGCTCGAAGGCCTGCTGCTTGTTCTCGTACTGGACCTCGGAGACCTGTGGCAGCTTGTCCAGCTGAGCCTTGAGCGTCTGCCGCTGCTGGTCGGTGACGTCCTGCTTCTGGCAGCTCGGGTTCGAGCTCGTCTTGGCGCACAGGAAGATCGAGACTTCGATCTTGTCGTACCAGAAGCTCTTGGACGAGTCGACCTGCTGCCGCAGCAGCAGCCCGGTACCGAAGAGTGCCATGGCGATGGCGACGGTGATGACGAGGGAGATCGTCATCGTCATGTTCCGGCGGAGACCGATCCAGATCTCCTGGAGAACGAACTGTACGCGCATGCCTCGCTGTCCTTGATCGCCTGTGTCCCGCCGGAAGCCTGGGCCGTACCGCGTTGTGGAACGGGGGCCGATGCGGGGCGGTTCCTACCTCTGGGGCCTCGGGGTGTCGTACGCCCCGGCAGGAATCGGTGGTTCAGATGGAAGTGCCGTGGAGGGGACCGGGCCCCGGCCCGGGTCATCGCGGGTGGAACGTCTCCCGCACTCCTCGGCGAACACGGTTAGTAGGCCTGCCCGTACACGCCGCGCGACTGGTCGCGGACGACCCGTCCGTCCTCCAGCTCGACGACGCGCTTGCGGAAGGCGTCGACGATCGCGGCGTCGTGGGTGGCCATCACGACGGTGGTACCGGTGCGGTTGATCCGGTCCAGCACCTTCATGATGCCGATCGAGGTGGCCGGGTCGATGTTGCCCGTCGGCTCGTCGGCCAGCAGGATCATCGGCCGGTTGACGAACGCCCGCGCGATCGCGACGCGCTGCTGCTCGCCGCCGGACAGCTCGTCCGGCATCCGGTGGGCCTTGCCCTCCAGGCCGACGAGGTCGATGACCTCGGGGACGACCTTGCCGATGAAACGCCGCGGCTTGCCGATCACCTCGAGGGCGAACGCGACGTTCTCGAAGACGTTCTTGTTGGGGAGGAGGCGGAAGTCCTGGAAGACGCAGCCGATCCTGCGGCGCAGGTGCGGCACCTTCCAGTTGCTCAGCCTGCTCAGGTCCTTGCCCGCCACGTGCACGTGACCCTGGGAAGGACGTTCCTCCTTCAGGATGAGGCGCAGGAAGGTCGACTTACCCGAACCGGACGGCCCCACCAGGAACAGGAACTCGCCCTTTTCGATGGCGACGTTCACGTGCTGCAAGGCGGGCCGGTTCTGGGTCGGATAGACCTTGGTGACGTTGTCGAAGTGGATCACGGCTGCATCACGGCGGTTCGGTGTCTAGGGGTTGGGGAGCGGCCCGGCCCGCGGGCCACGGAATGGCCCGTGACCTCCGGTCTGCGCCGCCCGGCTCCACGACCAGGCGGGACGCGGAGCCTTCGAGCAGTGTAGAGGGGACGGTCAACTGCCTCGTCCCGCTCGCCGGAGTACGGGAGCCCGGGGCCGCCACAACGCCCGATGGGCGTGTGCCGTCCGATCAGTGCCATGTGAACCGTCTCCCGACGTACCGGCCGTTTCCTACCATCAAGCTCCCGGACTTGCCGGAACGACCATACAGTCCGGCTACGCTGGATGATGGCGAAAGATACCTAATAGGTCGACAGATGCCGGACAGGTCGACGCATCCCCGCAAGGACCCGCGTGCCGTTCTCGGAGATAGGGGCCATGACATGAGCTGCGAACATCTGATCTGCGCCCAGTGCTCGAACCCGGTCGTGGAGGGGCGCTGCCCCACATGCCGTGAGGCCCGGTCAGAGCTGCACCGTCACGGACTGTCAGGATCGCCCGTCCTCGTCCTCGCCGGCCTCGTGGCCCTGCTGTTCGCCGCGCTGGTGCTGCAGCGCGTCTACGGCTGACGAGTACGCCTGTACCTGAACTACGCCTGTACCCGACCACGCCTGTACCTGACCACGGCTTGGACCTGACCAAGGCTTGGCCACAGCATGGCCACGGTCGACGCCCCGTTGGAGAGCGCGGCCCGGGCCCCTACGGTGTCTTCTTGAGCGGCGGCGTGGAGGCCTTGGAGATCGCGCCCTGGTCGGCGATGACCTGCGCCTTCGACTGGCGCTTGCCCTCTTCGGCCCGCTCCGGGTCGTACGCCGCGAAGTGCAGGGTCGCGGTCGTGTCGACCTGGTTCCCCTCGACGGTGCCGTCGAGGAGATGCTCCGCCTCCTCAGGGATCTCCGGTTTGGGCGTGCCGGGCTCATCGGCGATGAGCGAGGTGCTGCGGAACAGCGAGTAGACGATCAGGCCGCCGCCGCTCTCCGTCCGCACCCCGAAGTAGGGGAAGGGCGTGGCCGTGTAGACGATCTGGAGTGTGAGATCGTCCTCCTTGGCCTTCTTCGTGGCCTTCCTGGTGTCCTTGTAGAACCCGGTGGTGACGGCGCTGGACTTCATCACCTTGGCGGCGACGCTGCCGCCGCCCTCCGCGGCGACCGTCGCGTGGATGCCGATGACGTCGCGGGGACGGATCAGGAGGGACGTGTCGTCGGTGCTGAGCGCCTCCGCGTAGCCGTCATCATCGATCTCGACCTCCGGCAGCTTCGCCTTCTTCTGCATGTCGGTCACGAGCGTGAGCTTCCAGCGGTCGGACGGGCTGTTCCGGACGAACGCCATCAGCACCGTGCGCTCGCTCTTGCGCTCGCCGAGGACCGAGCGATCCACCGACGCCATGAACCAATGCGGGTAGGCGTCGTCCTTCAGCTTCGGGACGTACAGCTCGGGCTCGTCGTAGCCGAAGCGCCGCACCGGGTCGCCGTCGTAGGCGGCCTCGCGGAACTCGGCCGCGGTGAGCTGCCGCTGCCCGCCGGTCGTCCAGTTCAGCGCGAGCCGCTCGTCGCCGGCGGCCCTGGCGACGTCCTCGTCGGTGACATAGGTACGGAACGCCTGCTTCGCGGCTTCCGGGGTCAGCGGGACCGGCTCGGGCGGGGACGTCGTGGGCACGCTGACGGTCGGCCGCGCCTCGGTCTTGCCCTCGGCGCAGCCCGCGGTGCTGAGCGCCAGGATGAGCGGCACCCCGGCCGCGATCACCCGCGTGAACCTGTGCACAGACCGTCCCCCGGACCGAATTCCATGCCGACCGCCCTCCGGCCGGCGTCCTCGGCCCGTGATTCTGCCATCCACATGATATTGGCCGTGCGCTCCCGTCGGATGCGCGGCGGCGTGCCGGAGGGCGCCCGGCGGCGTGCCGGGAGGGCGCCCGGCGGCGGCGGGACGGCGATGAGCACTGCCCGGACGGCGATAGGCTCGGAGGCGTGGCAGCCATCGAACCCGAAGAGCAGCTCAAGGAGCTCGGCTCGACACTGTCCGGTATCGAGCAGGTGCTGGACCTCGACGGCATGCGGCGTGACATCGCCGAGCTGCGCGAGCAGTCGGCCGACCCGGACCTGTGGAACGACCAGGAGCGCGCCCAGACGGTGACGCGCCGCCTGTCGTACCTGGAAAGCGAGCTGGGCAAGGTCGAGGGGCTGCGGCAGCGGCTCGCCGACGCCGCCACCCTGTACGAACTCGCCCAGGAGATGGACGACGCCGACACGCGCGCGGAGGCCGACGGGGAGCTGGCGGCGCTGCTGAAGGCCGTCCAGCAGCTTGAGGTCCGCACCCTGATGTCGGGCGAGTACGACGCCCGGGAGGCGCTCGTCACCATCAACGCGCAGGCCGGCGGGGTGGACGCGGCCGACTGGGCCGAGCAGCTCCAGCGGATGTACCTGCGCTGGGCCGAACGGCACAACTACCCGACGCAGATCTACGACACGTCCTACGCCGAAGAGGCCGGGATCAAGTCGACGACCTTCACGGTGAAGGCCCCCTACGCCTACGGGACGCTGCGCGGCGAGCACGGCACGCACCGGCTGGTGCGGATCTCCCCGTTCGACAACCAGGGCCGCCGCCAGACCTCGTTCGCGGGCCTGGACGTCGTCCCGGTGGTGGAGCAGAGCGACCACGTCGACATCGACGAGAACGACCTGCGCGTCGACGTCTACCGGTCGTCCGGGCCGGGCGGCCAGGGCGTCAACACCACCGACTCCGCGGTGCGGATCACCCACATCCCGTCCGGGATCGTCGTGTCCTGCCAGAACGAGCGCAGCCAGATCCAGAACCGCGCCACGGCGATGAACGTCCTGCAGGCCAAGCTCCTGGAGCGCAAGCGCCAGGAGGAGGCGGAGAAGATGTCCGCGCTGCGCGGCGAGGGCACCAGCAGCTGGGGCACGCAGATCCGCAACTACGTGCTGCACCCGTACCAGATCGTGAAGGACCTGCGTACCGGTGTCGAGGTCGGCAACCCCTCCTCGGTCCTGGACGGCGACATCGACGAGTTCATCGAGGCTGAGATCCGCTGGATGCGCCAGCAGGAAATGGCGTGACGCGCTTCCTGCGGGACGGCCGCGAGATCTTGCGGGGAGTTCTGTGTTCGTAGCGTGACTCCATGGTCACTCTGCGAGGATGGCGGGCGGTTCGGATCGCCGTCAGCCCTCGGGGGGCCTCATGCCCGCACGCAACTTCGCCGTCGCCTCGCTTCTCGTATCCAGCCTGCTCGCCGCCGCACTGAGCGCGGGATGCTCGGGTGACGCCTCGTCCGCCGATCCGGCTCAGCCCCGGGGAACGCCGCCGCTGAGCAAGACGCAGGCCCAGCAGGTGCTGGCGTCCTACACCGCGGGGGCGAACCGGGCCGGCAGCAGGTTCAACCGGAAGGCGCTGCGCACGATCCAGACCGATCCGCAGCTGACCATGGACGCGGCGGCTCTCAAGATGCGGCGGGTCGTGAAGCAGCCGCCACCGAAGCTCGAGTTCAGGGACACGTCGTTCTACATCCCGCGGCTGGGCGGTTATCCGCAGTGGTTCGCCGCCGCCGCCGTCACCGGCCGGGGAAAGCAGGCGCAGCGCCACGCGATGCTGTTCACGCGGGCCAAGGCGGGGGCGCCGTGGCTGCTGGCCGCCGCCCCGCATCCGGCCGATGCCGCGCTGAGCCGGGTGGCGCTCGATCCGGACGGCTATGCCGCGCCGGTCGGCCAGGACGTCGAGGACCTCGCCGTCTCGCCGCGGAAGCTGCCCGCCGCGCACGCCGCGCTGCTCACCGAGGGGCCCGGCGCGAAGGGCGCGTCCGTCATCGCGGACGGGCCGCAGACCACCGAGACGTACAAGGCGCTGACGCAGGGCGCGAAGACCCTGGCCGGACGGGGCGTGACGCTTTCGTCCAGATTCTCCGCCGCGCCGTACACGGTCTACGGGCTCCGTACCAAGGATCGTGGGGCCGTGGTGTGGTATGTCCTGAAGCAAAATGAGGCGTACTCCGCGTCACGGCGGGGCAAGCTGGGCGTGAGCGGTGATCTGGTCGGGCTGGCCCCGGCGAGGACCTCCAGGACGCGCATGGACACGACCGTCCTCGCGCAGTACCTGGCCACCGTTCCGCCGGAGGGCCGCGCCACGGTCAACGGCATGTACCGCAAGGCCGTGGGCGTCAGATGAGTTGAGCGACGCCGGACGAGGCCGAGCCCCGCAGGGGCCCCAGTTCTCCGTCGGGTGCCGGGCGGTCCCGCTCTTCTGACCGCTGCAGCAGGGACATCCCGGCACCCGGCGGGTAGGCGCTCTACACTGGCGCGGACAAGTTCGACATTTCGTCCGCCCGAGGTGGGTTATGCGCCGCGCGCCTCACATGGCTCTGGTCGCGTTCCCGGCCGCCCTCCTGACGGCGTGCTCCGGCGCCGCGGACTCCGGCGCGGACGCGAAGGAGCCGTCCGGCAAGCCGGCCGTCACGGCCGAGGAGTCCCGCGAGGTCCTCAAGGACTGGACGGAGCGGCACAATCGAGCCATCACCTCCGGTGACGTGCGGCTCTGGCGCGACACCGTCACGGGAGCGCTTGAGGCCCCGGTGACCGCCCGCGTCCGCACCTACGGCAAGCTCCCGAAGTCGGCACGGATCTCCCTGTCGAACCCGGTGTTCTACGTCCCCCGCCAGGACGACCACCCCAAGTGGTTCGGCGTCGCCGCGCTGGAACGGTCAGGCGGCGACGACCAGCAGGTCCTCGGCGTCTTCGTCAGGAAGAACGCGGAGACCGGCTGGCACGCCGCGCACTGGCTGACGTTCCAGGGCCGGCCACCCCAGCTGGCCTACGACCGGCAGGGTTACGCGATACCGGCGCCCGACCGGGACCTCCCCACCGCGCACGCGAACTACCTGAAGACCGGCGACCGAGGCGCCCTGACACCCGACACCCACACGTCGAACGCCCGCGCCGAGGACCAGGGCGACTGGACGGTCACCCACGGAGCGATCACACCCGGCCCCGGCCCGTCCTACGCCCTGCGCACCGAGGACGGCGGCTCCCTGGTCTGGTACGCGCTCAAGCAGGAGAAGACCCTGACCGGCGGCACCCCCGCCACCCTCCCCACCGAACTCCGCGACCACCTGAAGAAGAACGGCGACAAGCCGGAGACGCTGCGCACGACCTGGCAGTGGCTGGCCATCGGCTACGCACCCCCCACCGGCAAGGCCCGCATCCTGGGCGAATCGGTCTCCCTCACAAAGGCGAGCTGAGGCAACACCACGCCTAGTCCGCAGGCAGGGCGCTGGCGGTCACCAAAGTGCGGATCGCGCCTAGGGCCACCGAGAGGGTCGCCAGGTCGAAGCTGTCGCTCTCCCAGATCTCGCTGAGGGTCTGCTGGGCGCGCTGGACGGCGGGCTTGTTCTTGTCCGCCCAGTGGAGCATGCGCTCGTCGGGGTCCTCGCCGGGCTCGCTGGTGACCAGGACGTCCCGGGTGAGGGCGGCGTGCGCCGTGTAGAGGTCGTCGCGGAGGGCGGAGCGCGCCATCGAGCGCCACTTGTCGTCGCGCGGCAGCGCGATGATGCGTTCGCGCAGCCGGGACAGTTGCAGCCGGTCCGCGAGGTCGAAGTAGATCTCGGCGGCCTCCTCCACCGGACGGCCCGTGTCGTGGGCGATGCCCACCAGATCGAACGTGGAGAAGGCGGGGACGAACGTCGCGCACCGCCCGGCCAGCTCGTCCGGCACGCCCCGCTCGGCGAAGCCGTCCCGGCGCTGTTCGAACGCGGCGAGGTCCAGCCCGACCAGCAGCTTCGACAGGTGGGTGCTCAGCGTGGCCGCGCCGCCGGCGAAGAAGTCGATCGTCTCGCGGATGTCGAACGGGGGCCGCCGGTTGTGCAGCAGCCAGCGCGCGCCGCGCTCGGTCAGCTTGCGCGCCTCCAGCAGCATCGCGACCTGCGTGGACTCGGAGACCTGGTGCGACAGGCCCTCCACCGACTGCCAGAACCGCGGCATGCCGAACACGTCGCGGGCGACCAGGTAGGCGCGGGCGATGTCGGACGACGACGCGCCGGTCTCCTCGTTCATCCGGAACACGAACGTGGAGCCGCTGGCGTTGACCACGTCGTTCACCACGGCGGTCGTGATGATCTCGCGGCGGAGCGGGTGCCGGTCCATGTACGTCCTGAACCGTTCGCGCAGCGGCGTCGGGAAGTAGTCGACCAGCCACGACTCCAGGTACGGGTCGTCGGCGAGGTCGGAGGTGACGAGGTCGTCGTCGAGGGCGAGCTTGGTGTAGGCCAGCAGGACGGCGAACTCGGGGCCGGTGAGCCCGAGCCCGGACTGCCTCCGTTCGGCGAGCGCCTTGTCGTCCGGGAGGAACTCCAGGCGCCGCTGGAGCCGCCCGTCCCGTTCGAGCTTGCGCAGGTAGCGGGCGTGGATGTGCATCATCGCCGGTGCCTGCGCGCGGGACGCGGCGAGCACCACGTTCTGCGCGTAGTTGTCGCGCAGGACGAGCCGCCCGACCTCGCCGGTCATCTCGTACAGCAGGTTGTCGCGCTGCTTGCCGGTCAGCTCGCCGTCCCGCACGACCTGGTCGAGCAGGATCTTGATGTTGACCTCGTGGTCGGAGGTGTCGACTCCGGCGGAGTTGTCGATGAAATCGGTGTTGATCAGTCCGCCGTTGCGGGCGAACTCGATGCGGGCGAGCTGGGTCACCCCGAGGTTGCCGCCCTCGCCGACCACCCGGCAGCGCAGGTCGGCGCCGTCGACGCGGACGGGGTCGTTGCCCTTGTCGCCGACGTCGGCGTTGCTCTCCATCGACGACTTGATGTAGGTGCCGATGCCGCCGTTCCACAGCAGGTCGACCGGCGCCTTGAGGACGGCCCTGATCAGCTCGAACGGGGTGACCGCCTTCACCCCGTCGTCGATGCCGAGCGCCTCGCTCATCTGCGGGGTCACCGCGATCGACTTGACGGTGCGGGGGAACACGCCGCCGCCCTTGGAGATCAGCGAGGTGTCGTAGTCCGCCCAGGTGCTGCGCGGCAGCTCGAACAGGCGGCGGCGTTCGGCGAACGACGTCGCCGCGTCCGGTTCGGGGTCGATGAAGACGTGCCGGTGGTCGAACGCCGCGACGAGCCGGGTGTGCTCGGACAGCAGCATCCCGTTCCCGAACACGTCGCCGGACATGTCGCCGATGCCGACGGCGGTGAAGTCCTCGCTCTGGACGTCCCGGCCGAGCGAGCGGAAGTGGTACTTCACCGACTCCCAGCCGCCGCGGGCGGTGATGCCCATTCCCTTGTGGTCGTAGCCGACGGAGCCGCCGGACGCGAACGCGTCCCCGAGCCAGAAGCCGTACTCGGCGGCGACCTCGTTGGCGAGGTCGGAGAACGTCGCGGTCCCCTTGTCGGCGGCGACGACCATGTAGGTGTCGTCGCCGTCGTGGCGCACGACGTTGGACGGCGGGACGACCTTGCCGTCCACGAGGTTGTCGGTCAGGTCGAGCAGGCCGGAGATGAAGTCGGTGTAGCAGGCGATGCCGGCCTTCTGCCACGCCTCCCGGTCCACGGACGGGTCGGGGAGCTGCTTGCCCACGAAGCCGCCCTTGGCACCCGCCGGGACGATCACGGTGTTCTTCACGGCCTGCGCCTTGACCAGGCCGAGGATCTCGGTGCGGAAGTCCTCGCGCCGGTCCGACCAGCGCAGCCCGCCGCGCGCCACCGACCCGAACCGCAGGTGCACGCCCTCGACCTTCGGGGAGTACACGAAGACCTCGTAGGTCGGCCTGGGCTCCGGCAGGTCGGGGATGGCCTGCGGGTCGAACTTCATCGCCAGGTACGGCTTGTGCTGGTAGTGGTTGGTGCGCAGGGTCGCCTGGACGAGGGCCAGGTAGGCGCGCAGGATGCGGTCCTCGTCGAGGCTGGCGACGTCGTCGAGCTTGCCCTGGATCTCCTCGGTGATCCCGGCGCTGCGCTCGTCCTCACCGCCCGCGATCGCCGGGTCGAGGCGGCTCTCCCACAGCCGGACGATCAGCCGCGTGATGGACGCGTTGCGCAGCAGGACCTGCTCGATGTAGCGCTTGGAGAACGTCGTGCCGGTCTGGCGCAGGTACAGGGCGTAGGCGCGCAGGATCATCGCCTGCCACCAGTTGAGCCCGACGTGCAGGACGAGGGCGTTGAAGCCGTCGTTCTCGATCTCGCCGTTCCACAGCCGGGTGAACGCCTCCTGGAACAGGCCCTTGACGGCGTCCTCGGGGACGTCGGCGGGCGGCACATACCGCAGTCCCAGGTCGTAGATCCAGTACCGCCGGCCGTCGGAGGTGTTGATCTCGTAGGGCCGCTCGTCGATCAGCTCGACGCCCATGTTGTGCAGCAGCGGCAGCATCCGCGACAGCGAGATCGGCTCGCCCAGCCGGTAGATCTTCATCCGGCGCTCGCCCGGCTCGGCGCTGTACGGCTCGTACAGGTTGATCGAGGTGTCGGCGTCGTCGCCGAGGTCTTCGAGGCGGCGCAGGTCGGCCACCGCGGTGCGGGCGGGGAAGTCGGCCTTGTAGGCCTCGGGGAAGGCGTCCGAGTACCGGCGGCCGAGGGTTCCGGAGCGTTCCTCGCCGCACTGCTCGATGATCGCGTCGGCCAGGTCGTCCGCCCAGGAGCGGGTGGCGGCGGCGAGCCGCTCTTCCAGGTCGCTCACGTCGACGTCGGGCAGCGGACGGCCGCGCTCGCCGCGGACGACGACGTGCAGCCGCGCCAGCATCGACTCGGTGACGTTCGCGCTGTAGTCGACGCTGACGCCCTCGAACGCGTCCTTCAGCAGCCCCTGGATGCGCAGCCGGACCTTGGTGGTGTACCGGTCGCGCGGCAGGTACACCATGCACGACATGTAGCGGCCGTACAGGTCCTTTCGCAGGAACAGCCTCAGCTGGCGGCGCTCGCGCAGCCGCAGCACGCCGAGCGCGATCGGCAGCAGGTCGTCGACGGAGATCTGGAACAGCTCGTCGCGCGGGTAGCTCTCCAGTATCTCGACGAGGTCCTGGCCGTCGTAGCTGTCGGCGGTGAACCCGGCGAGTTCCAGCACCTCGTCCAGCTTGCGCTTGAGGACGGGGACGTGCGCGATCGACCCGCTGTAGGCGACGTGGGTGAACAGGCCGAGGAACCGCCGTTCGCCGACGACGGCGCCGGACTCGTCGAACTTCTTCACCCCGATGTAGTCCAGGTACAGGGGGCGGTGGACGGTGGAGCGCGAGTTCGCCTTGGTGAGCACCAGCAGGTGCTTCTCGGTCGCCTTCTCGCGCACTTCGGGCGGCAGCGCGGCGAAGCTGTCGGACTCGCGCTTGTCGCTGCGCAGGATGCCGAGGCCCGTGCCGGGCTCCGGGCGCAGCGCGGTTCCGTCCTCGGTGAGCGTGTAGTCGCGGTAGCCGAGGAACGTGAAGTGCCCGGTCGCCAGCCAGTCGAGCAGCTCGACGCCCTCGGCGAGCTCCTTGTCCGGCAGCGGCGGCGCGGACTCCCGGATGGCGGCGGCGATCTCACCGGCGCGGACCCGCATCCTCGGCTCGTCCTCGAAGGCGACCCGCACGTCCTGCAGGACGCGCAGCAGGTCGCGCTCCAGGTCGTCCAGGACGGCCCGGTCGCTGGTGCGGTCCACCTCGATGTGGATCCACGACTCGTCGATGTCGGTGTCGCTGTCGAGCTTGCCGCGGAACGCCTTCAGGCGGCCCGCGACGTCGCGGTCCACGCCCAGCAGCGGGTGGACGATGAGGTGGGTGGCCAGCTGGTGCCGGGTCAGCTCCATGGTGACGGAGTCGACCAGGAACGGCATGTCGTCGGTGACGACCTGCACCACCGTGTGCCCGGGGTCCCAGCCGTGCTCGTCCAGCGTCGGCGTGAAGACCCGCACCTTGGCGCGCCCCTGGGGCCGTTCCTCGCCGAGCGCCCGGTGCGCCAGGGCGGGGCCGCAGATGTCGGCCGGGTCCCTGGTGGCCAGGTCCTCGCGGGCGACATGCCGGTAGTAGAGGCCGAGGTAGGCGAGGGACTCCTCAACGTCCAGGCCGCGCGCTCCCGGGCGCTGCGTGCACGTTTCCGCGGCCCGCCGGAGCAGGTCGTCCTTCGCCGAATCGAGCATGCCGCTCATCAACAACTCCCCTAGAGACCTTCGCCACCTCGTTGTGGCGCCGCTCACGCGCCAGCGTAACCAGGAATCGGCGCAAAGCCGACCTGCCCGGCCGCGAGGTCAACGTGGCTTATCCCACCCTGCCAGGCGATACGGCGTCCCTCGTGGTGATCGCCGAACCCGGCGCCGCCGCGTCCGCGCGACACGCGCGGCGGTGCCGGAACCGCCGTCCCGGCGCCGGTTCCGCCCCTGGTCGGAGGTGTCGGCGTCCGGAGGCGTCAGCCGCCGGATCCGGGCGGCACTTCCGGGTCGGTGGGCGGCTCCTCCGGGTCCGTCGGCGGCTCCTCCGGATCGGTCGTCGGCGGGTCGTCGGGCGACGGCGAACCGTTCGTCGGCGTCGACGTCGGCCCGGTCGGCGTGTCGGTCGGCGTGGTACCGCCGGTCGGCGACGGGCTCCCGGTGGGCGAGCCGCTGTCCGTCGGAGGTGTGTAGGAGGGGGCGACCGGCGCCTGGCCGGTCGGTTCCTGGGTCGTCGCCGGCGCCGACGTGCTCGGCGCGACGTCGGACGACCCGGGCGGGGCGCTCGGGTCGCTGACCTTCTGCCCCGCCTTGCCGTTGTCGCCGGAGCTGAGCGCGACGACGGAGGAGACCACGACGATCGCGACGAACAGGGCGGCGGCCCCGGCCAGCACGGCCGGGCGGCCCGAGTCGGCGAGCCTCCCCCGCAGCCCGCGCTTTTCCCCGCCGCCGGCGAGGTCGGGCGGCAGCGTGTCGTCGGCGGACCAGGCGGCGGGCGTCGGGTGGAGACCCGGCTCGAACCCCGTCGCGTCGGTCTCGTCCGGGGCGCCGCCCCGGCCCGCGAAGCCGTGGCCGCCTTCGGGGCCGTCCGCCCCCGCGCTGTGGAAGGCGGCCGCCGCGGCCGGCGCCTCCGGGTCGCGGAACACGGGATAGTCGTCGAAGGCCGGATCGTCGTCGTCGAAGACCGGGGCGTCGCCGAACACCGGGTCGGGCTCGAACACCTCTTCCTCGTCGCCGATCTCGGCGGCCCGGACGGAACCGGCGGCGAGCATCGCGGTCTCGTCGGTGCCGCCGGCCGCGCGCGCGGCGGGCGTCTTGGTCTCCGTCCCGGAGACCTCCTCGTGGCCGAGCAGCCGCATCAGCACCTGCCGCGCGCCCGGCCTGTCCGCGGGCGCCTTCTCCAGGCAGTCGAGGACCAGCCCGCGCAGCGGGCCGTGCAGGTCGCCGAGGTCGGGCTGCTCGTGCAGGATCCGGTTGATCACGGCGGGGATGGTGTCCTGGCCGAACGGCGGCCGGCCGGTCGCGGCGAACACGAGCGTGGCCGCCCAGCAGAACACGTCCGACGGCGTCCCGACCTCGTCGCCGGCGATCTGCTCGGGCGACATGTAGGACGGGGTGCCGATCACCCGGCTGGTGAGCGTGGTGCCGCCGCTGATCGCCCGCGCCACCCCGAAGTCGATGACCCGGGGGCCGTCGGGGCCGAGCAGCACGTTGTGCGGCTTGAAGTCGCGGTGGACGATCTTCGCCTGGTGGATCGCCGACAGGGCCGTCGCGGTACCGACCGCGAGCCGGTCCAGCGCGGCGCCGCCGAGCGGGGCGTCCTCCAGCACCTGCTGGTTCAGCGACGGGCCCCGGACGTACTCGCTGACGATGTAGGGCCGGTCTCCGTCCACGTCCGCGTCGATGACCTGGGCCGTGCAGAACGGCGCGACCTGCTTGGCGACCTCCAGCTCCCGCAGGAACCGGGCGCGTGCCTTCTCGTCGGACGTCAGCTCCGCGTGCAGCAGCTTGATCGCTACCTGCCGGCCGTCCTCGCCGGTGCCCAGGAACACGGTTCCCTGGCCGCCCTCGCCGACCCGGCCGATCAGGGCGTACGGACCGAGCCGATCCGGATCTCCGGACCGCAGCGCCCCAACCTCCATGCGTCGAACCGTCCCTCTCTAGATCGACGAGCCCTGCCCGGGGCCCGGATCACCCTTCGACTGTGTGACGCGCGAGACCCCTGTGAAGTTCACCCGGCCATAGGCCAATACAGCGTGATCTGACCGACGCTTCCGTTCAGAGACATTTGACCGGGGGGCCAACCTTAGTGCCGTCACATGCCCAGCGACATAACCACCTAACGTGTCACACAAGCGAGACTTGACGACATGACGATGCTCGACGGCCGCCGCGTCTACACGCGCGCCGAACTGATGGAGGCCCACGGGCTGGGACGCAGCACGCTGGAGAAGTGGTTCCGCGAGCGCGCGGCCAACGGCCACCCCGAACCGGCCGGGACGGTCGGCTCCCAGCTCGCCTGGGACGCCGCGGCCTGGGACCGCTGGTACGCCGCGCGCGGTTCCGGGGACGTCTCGCCGGGCCTCGTCACCCGCGACCAGCTGGCCGCCCGCCACGGCGTGAGCCGCCACCGCCTCAAGCAGCTCTGGGCCGACCGCGCGGCCAACGGCCACCCGGACGCCGCGCACCGCTCGGGCAAGGCCCTGTACTGGGACGAGGCCGCCTGGGCGGCCTGGTACACCGCTTACGAAGAACGCCCGCCCGAAGAGGACCCGGACGACCTCGTCACCCTGGCCGACGCCGCCCGCATCCTCGGCCTGGCCCAGACGAGCGTCACCGTGTACCCCGGACGCCCACCCGCCGGATGGCCTGACCCGGCCAAGGTCGAGCCCCTCGGCGGCGGCCGGGTCCGCCGCCTCTACCGCCGCCGCGACATCCTCGCCTACGCGTCCTCCCGCCCCCGCTGATCGCGGGGGACGAGCGGGCCTACGGGGTGAAGTGTGTGAGGACCTCCGGGTTGGCCATGGAGTCGCGGTTGGCGGCCTTGTCGATCGGGGTGCCCTGGAGGATCTTGCGGACGGGGACCTCCAGCTTCTTGCCCGACAGGGTGCGCGGGATGCCGGGGACGGCGAGGATCTCGTCCGGGACGTGCCGGGGTGACAGCGACGAGCGGATCCGGCGCTTCAGTTCGCCCAGCAGGTCGTCGGTGAGGGACGCGCCCTCGGCGAGCTGGACGTACAGGAGCAGGCGGCCCTCCTGGCCGAGGCGGCCGGTGTCGATGACGAGGCTGTCGGTGATCTCCTCGAACACCTCGACGACGCGGTAGAAGTCGGACGTGCCCATGCGGACGCCGCCGCGGTTCAGCGTGGAGTCGGAGCGGCCGTAGATGACGCAGCCGCCGTCCGGGAGGATCTTGACCCAGTCGCCGTGGCGCCACACGCCCGGGTACATGTCGAAGTAGGACTCGCGGTAGCGTTCGCCGCTCTCGTCGTTCCAGAAGTGGACCGGCATGGACGGCATGGGCTCGGTGATGACCAGTTCGCCGACCTCGTCGATCACGGGGGCGCCGTCGTCGCCGAACGCCTCGACCTTGGCGCCGAGGCCGCGGCACTGGATGACGCCGGCGCGCAGCGGCAGCAGCGGGGAGGGGCCGACGAAGCCGGTGCACAGGTCGGTGCCGCCGGAGAACGAGCCGAGCAGGAGGTCCTCGGCGACGGCGTCGTACACCCAGGCGAAGCCTTCGGGCGGTAGCGGGGAGCCGGTGGAGCCGATGCCGCGCAGCGCGGACAGGTCGTGTTCCTCACCGGGGCGGAGGCCCTCCTTGGCGGAGGCCGTGATGTAGGGCGCGCCGACGCCCATGTAGGTCACGCCGTTGTCGGCGGCGAGCGTCCACAGGTCGAGGGGGGCGCCGTCGTACATGACGATGGTGGAGCCCACCAGCAGGCCGCCGATGAGGTAGTTCCACATCATCCAGCCGGTGGTGGTGAACCAGAAGAACACGTCCTCCGGGCCGAGGTCCTGGTGGAAGGACAGGGCCTTGAGGTGTTCGAGGACGACGCCGCCGTGGCCGTGGACGATCGGCTTGGGCAGGCCCGTGGTGCCGGACGAGTAGACGACCCACAGAGGGTGGTCGAACGGGACGTCCTCGAACACCAGGGTGTCGCGGTCGCCGCGGGGCAGGTCGCCGTAGTGGACGCCCACGCGCAGGGCGTCGGGCGTCGCGGCGGGGTCGAGGTAGGGGATCAGGACGGTGGCGGCCAGGCTCGGCAGCGCGGCCTCGATCTCGCCGACGATCTCGCGCCGGTCGAACCGCCTGCCGTTGTAGGCGTAGCCGTCCACGGCGATCAGGACCTTCGGTTCGATCTGCGCGAACCGGTCGATCACCGAGGAGGAGCCGAAGTCCGGGGAGCACGACGACCAGACCGCGCCCAGCGACGCCGTGGCCAGGAAGCAGATCAGCGCCTCGGGGATGTTGGGGATGTAGGCGGCGACGCGGTCGCCCTTGCCCACACCGAGGTCGGCCAGGCCCGCACGGACCTCCGCCACGTGCATGGCCAGTTCCCGGTAGGACAGCACGCGGTGCCCGCCCGCCTCGGAGCGGAAGACGACCGCGGTCTCGTCCGGCGTCTCGTCCGCGCGTCGCAGCGCGTTCGCGGCGTAGTTGAGCGTCGCGCCGGAGAACCACGTGAGCCCGTCCACCGGCATGGGCCCGCCCGTCCGGACGGGGCCGTCGCCGCGCTCGCCGACGACCTCGAAGTACGACCAGACCGCGTCCCAGAACGCGTCGACCTCGGTGACGGACCAGCGCCAGAGGTCGTCGTAGGTTTCCGTGAGGACGCCCCGCTCCCGGAGCCAGTGGACGAAGCGGGTCACCCGCGCGCGGGCGACGACCTCCTCCGACGGCTCCCACAGCGCCGACCCTTCAGAAACCTCACGGGTCATCTCTCTCCCTCCCCGCCGCGCCAGGGCGCGCGGCCATCCCAATATCGGCCGTGCCCCGCACGCCGCGCAAGTTCCCCGCGACGCGCACCGGCACGCCTCGCCGCCACTCCCCATCGCAGGTCACAGAGCATCCGGGAACAATCCCGATTCCTCACACAACGCCGGCCGCGATCATCATTCGGCCCCACATCGCGAGACACCATCTCACATACGGGTGAGGTCGGCCACGGCGCCGACGACCGCGCCGGTGTCGGCGAGGGTGGCCAGGACGTGCTCGGCGCCGGCGGCGCGGAGTTCGGCCTCGGTGGCGCTGCCGGTGGCGACGGCGATGATCGGGGAGCCGGCGATGCGGGCGGCCTGGACGTCGCGGGGAGAGTCGGCGATGTACACGGTGGCGGACTCGGGGTAGGCGGTGCCGCGGCGCTCGCCGGAGCGGGTGCGGGCGAGCTCCAGGAGCGCGGCCTTGCTGTAGACGCCGTTCTCGTAGCCGCCGCTCTCCAGGTCGAGATGGCCTGCCAGGCCCAGTTCGCCCACCTTCAGGATCGCGTTCGGCCGGAGGGACCCGGTCAGGACCGACTGGGCGACGCCGGGGACGTGGGCGAGCGCCTCGACGGCCTCGCGGGCGCCGGCCAGGACGCGGCCGTGGTCGCGCAGGTCGGTGCGGCGGGACGCGAACGCCTCGGTGAGCGCGTCGAAGAAGGCGGCGAGGTGGTCGTCGGTGGTGACGACGTCGTTGAACGCGAGGGTCTCGAAGATGATCTCGGACTCGGTGCGGCCGGGGGTGGGCGCGAGGCGGACGAGGGGACGCCCGATGGTCCGCTGGAACGCCTCGGCGTAGGCGTCCCGGGTGACCCGCCCGACGTCGACCAGCGTGTTGTCGATGTTCCACAGCACCAGACGGTTCAGTGTCGACATCCCGTTCCCATGCGCGGTTGGTTGGACGTGGACGGACGGCGCCCCGGCACCGGCCCGCCCCACCGAGGCGGCGAGGCGAGCTTATCGTCCGGCGTCCCGGGCACCGCCCGCAACCATGGCGGCGGGCGGACGTCCGCCCGGGAACGTCAGGTGCCCATGTGGGGGTAGCGGTGGTCGGTCGGCGGGACGAACGTCTCCTTGATGGACCGGGTGCTCGTCCAGCGGGTGAGGTTGAACACCGAGCCGGCCTTGTCGTTGGTGCCGGACGCGCGGGCGCCGCCGAACGGCTGCTGGCCGACGATCGAACCGGTCGGCTTGTCGTTGACGTAGAAGTTCCCTGCCGCGAAGCGGAGCGTGCGCGTGGCGGCGGCGATCGCGGCGCGGTCCTCCGCGATGATCGCGCCGGTCAGGGCGTACTCGGAGACGCCCTCCATCTGGCGCAGGACGGTGTCGTAGTCGCCGTCGTCGTAGACGTGGACGCCGAGGATCGGGCCGAAGTACTCCTTCGTGAAGATCTCGTCGTCCGGGTCGGACGACTCCAGGACCGTCGGCCGGACGAAGTAGCCCTGCGAGTCGTCCAGCTCGCCGCCGGTCAGGATCCTCATGCCGGCGATGCCGCGGGCCCGTTCGATCGCCGCGCGGTGCTTGGCGAACGCGCGCTCGTCGATGACCGCGCCCATGAACAGCGACAGGTCCTCGGCGACGTTGCCCATGGTGAGGGACTCGGCCTCGGCGCAGAAGTCGTCGCGGATCCCGTCCCAGACGGAGCGCGGGATGTAGGCGCGGGACGCGGCGGAGCACTTCTGCCCCTGGTACTCGAAGGCGCCGCGGACGAGGGCCGTCTTCAGCACCGCCGGGTCGGCGGACGGGTGCGCGACCACGAAGTCCTTGCCGCCGGTCTCACCGACGATCCGCGGGTAGCCCCTGTACCCGGAGATGTTCTCCCCGATCGCCCGCCAGAGGTTCTGGAACGTGCGCACCGAGCCGGTGAAGTGCAGCCCGGCCAGGTCGGGATGGCGCAGCGCCACCCTCGACACGGCCTCCCCGTCCCCCGTGACCAGGTTGATCACCCCGGGCGGGAGCCCGGCGGCCTCCAGCAGCCGCATCGTGTGGTGCGCGGCGAGCTGCTGGGTCGGCGACGGCTTCCACAGCACGGTGTTGCCCATCAGGGCGGGCGCGGTCGGCAGGTTCCCGGCGATCGCGGTGAAGTTGAACGGCGTGATGGCGAGGACGAACCCCTCCAGCGGGCGGTACTCCAGCCGGTTCCACACGCCCGGGGGCGACAGCGGCTGTATCTCGTGGATCTGCTCGGCGTAGCGGACGTTGAACCGCAGGAAATCGATCAGCTCGCAGGCGGCGTCGATCTCGGACTGCTGCACGGACTTGGACTGCCCGAGGATCGTGGCGGCGTTCACCGTGGACCGCCACGGCCCGGCGAGCAGGTCGGCGGCCCGCAGGAAGATGGCGGCACGGTCCTCGAAGGCCATCGCCCGCCACGCGGGCGCCGCCTCCCGCGCCGCCGCGATCGCTTCGGCCACGTCCGGCTCGGTGGCGTTGCCCATCCGGCCGAGGACATGCCCGTGGTTGTGGGGTTCGACGACGTCGACCGGCGTCCCGGCCCCCATCCGCCGCTCGCCCCCGATGGTCATGGTCAGCTCGGTCTGCGCGCCGCCCAGCTCTTTGATCTTGGCTTCGAGCGCGGCCCGTTCCGGGCTGCCCGGCGCGTAGCCCTTGACCGGTTCGTTCTTCGGTACCGGCACTGTGAACATATTTCATCCGGCCTTTCCGCTGGGGCGTGGCATGTGACGACGTGCCGAGGATGAAAAATGTTCAGGAGTGACGGCGTCCATCTGACGCTCCCTGGGAATCCGACGGCTTTGTCGACTGCCGTGGACCTACCCGCCCGCACCCGGCGAATACCGTCCCGCCCGGTTCGCCTGGCAGGCGAGGGTCAGGCGAGGAGGTGAGGGAGCTCCTGGGTGGCGTACCAGAGGAGTTCGTGGCCTTCGGCGCCGCCCACGGTGAACCGGGCGTCGTCGTCGCCGGCGTCGGCGGCCGGGACGGCGTCCGCGGCGGCGGCGATGTCGGCGGCGGCGTCCGCGTCGTCCACGTGGCCGGACGCGATCCTCTTCCACGGGACGGCCGCGGACAGTGCGACCAGGGCCCGGTCGTCGCTGCCCACCCCGGCGTCGCCGCGGGCCCAGCCGACCTGGTCGTCGGGCATCTCGGCGGCGAGCACCACGCGGCGGCGCGGCGCGGCCGGGTCGGCGGCGAGCAGCCGCAGGGAGCCGCGGGCGGCGGCGGACAGCGCCGCGTACTCCAGCTCCTCCAGGTCGCCGCCCGCGTACCACTCGCGCAGCGCGGGCGTGACCGCGTGCGCGGTGAGCGGCGCGGGACCGATCTCCTTCGCGGCGTGGACGCCGGCGAGGAGCGGGAGCGTGGACGGCAGGTAGACGCGCATGACGATCAGCAAGTCTGCCAGACGTCAGGGCATCAGGTTCAGCTCACGCAGTTCGGCGATCGTCGTGTCGGGAGCGGTGTGGTGGATGCCGCGGATGCCGAGCCGCTCGGCGGCGCGGACGTTGTGCTCGATGTCGTCGATGAAGACGCATTCGGCGGCGTCCAGGCCGAGCAGGCCGAGGGCGTGCCGGAAGATCCGCTCGTCGGGCTTGCGCATCCCGACCTCGCAGGAGATGACGACGGCGTCGAAGAGGCCGGCGAACAGGTCGTGGGGGTACTCGTTGCCCCACGAGTTCGACAGCAGCGCGGTGCGGGTCCCGGCGGCGCGGGCCGCGCGGAGCGCGTCGTACATCGGCTGGACGGGGCTGAACGCGCCGAACATGCGGCCGATCAGCCCGGCGGCCTCCACCGGGCCGCCCTCGACGGTGAGCAGCTCGGCGGCGAGGAGCCGCTCGAACTCCCCGACGGGCATCGAGCCGTCCTCCAGCCCGTGGATGGGGTTGGTCTCGGTGCCGTTGTAGGCCTGCTTCACCCAGGCCCGCATCACGTTCTTGTAGTGCGCGACGTCGATGCGGTCGGCGGCCAGCCAGACGTCGATCGCGTCGGTCAGCGGGGAGGTCAGCACGCCGCCCCAGTCGGTGATCACGGCTTGGACGCTCACGGATTCTTCAGCAGGCACGGCCCCGATGGTAGGCGATCGCGGGTACGACTCCCGAACCGCGTTCTGCCGATTGGATGAACCTCACATGTCCGTGACCACACGACCGGGCGCACCGGTGATCGTGTGATCACGGACCCCCATCGGCCGGCGTCTCCCTCGCCGGTCCGTCCCTTCGCCCGTTCGGCGGCGGTCCCGCCGCCCTCACCGAACCTTTCCGATCACGCTGACCGCAGGCGTTGCAAGGCCTCTCTGACGCCGCCGTCGGTTTCTTCCAGGACCACCGTCGCGCGTGCCGCGGGAACCTCGCCGAGCAGCGAGACCAGCGCGACGCGGGTGTTCCCCCCCGCCTCGGTGAGCGCGTTCTCGCAGGTGCAGGCGTCCATGCCGGTCGCCTCGGTGAGGATGCGCACCAGCCGGGCGCGCAGCTTGGAGTTCAGCGCGTTCACGCTGACCATCAGGTTGGAGTAGGTGCGCCCCATCCTGACCATCAGCGTGGTGGAGAAGGAGTTGAGCACCAGCTTGGTCGCGGTGCCCGCCTTCATCCGCGTGGACCCGCTGATCACCTCGGGTCCGGTGGCGAGGCCGATGTGCACCTCCACCTCGTCCCCGTACGGCGTGTGCGGGTTGCAGCTGATCAGGGCCGTGCGGGCCCCCACCGCGGCGGCGGCGCGCAGCGCACCCACCACGTAGGGGGTGCGGCCGCTCGCCGCGATGCCGATGGCGACGTCGCCGGGCCGGACGTCCTGCGCGTCCCGCCGGCCGAGTTCGGTGTCGTCCTCCACGTCGGAGATCGCCTGGGACAGCGCGCCGGGGCCGCCGGCGTGGTGGGCCACCACGCGGCCCCAGATGCCGAACGTCGGGGGCAGTTCGGCGGCGTCGATCACCGCGAGCCGCCCCGACGTGCCGGCGCCGAAGTAGTGGACGCGCCCGCCCCCGCGCAGCGAGTCGACCGACAGGTCGACCAGCATCGCGACCTCGGGCAGGACGGAGGCCACGACCATCGGAACGGTCGCGTCCTCGGAGTTGATCAAACGCAGCACCTCCAGGGTCGGCAGCGTGTCGACGTCGAGGGTGCGGGGGTTCCGCCCCTCGGTGGGCAGCTCGCAATCGATCACCGACGCCTCCGGTCGGGTCGCACGGTCCGGCCGCGGACCGCCTCGAACGTGGCTTCCAGGGCCTTGCGGGTCGGCCCGTAGGTGCGCTGCGCCACTCCGACGAAGACGCAGTCGACCACCGTGAGCTGCGCCAGCCGGCTCGCGGTGGCGCCGGAGCGGAAGGTCGTCTCCCGCGCCGCGGTCGTCAGTATCAGGTCGGCCACCTCCGCTATCGGGGACTTGGGGAAGTTGGTGAGCGCGACGGTCTTGGCCCCACGGGTCTTGGCGACCTCCAGCGCGTCGATGACCTCCACCGTCGCGCCGGTGTGGGAGATGCCGAGCGCCACGTCACCGCTCCCCAGCACCGCGGCGCTGGTGAGCATGATGTGGGCGTCCGCCCATGCGGAGCAGACCCGTCCGATCCGGTGGAGCTTCTGCTGGAAGTCGGCCGCGACGAACGCGCTGGCGCCGACGCCGTAGACGTCGACGCGTTCGGCGGCGACGACCGCGTCCACGACCTGTTCGAGCATCTTGATGTCGAGCTGGGCGGCGGTCTCCTCGACGGCCCGTGCGTCGGCGAAGGTCACCTTCTCGACGATCTGCTCGAGCGAGTCGTCGGGGCTGATGTCGCTGCCGATGACCCTGCCGCCGGCGGCGCTCTGCGCCCGTCCCGCCTCGGTGGCGAGGGTCAGCCGCAGCTCCGGATAACCATGGAACCCGATCGCCCTGCAGAACCTGATGACCGTGGTCTCGGACGTGCCGCAGGCCTGGGCGAGTTCGGTGATGGTGGAGTTGGCGACCCCTTCGGGGTCGTCGATGACGCGCTGGGCGACGCGCCGTTCGGCGGGGGGCAGCGAGGGTAGCAGCGAGCGGACCCGCACCACGGTGCTCAGCGGCGTGGCGTCCTTGTCGCCCTGCTGGGCCGCCTCGTCCGGTGGCGCACCGGGCCCCCCGATGATCCCCCGATCGGGGTGCTGCTCAGGGCTCCGTTCGGAGCCGATGGGTTTCCTCATGGAGGAAATTTTCTTACGCGCAGGATGTCACGTCAACGGTAGAAAAGGCTACGGTCGCCATGTGTTGACCCATTTGGCCGGTCCTTACGTGGTCGGTATCGACGCGGGTGGCACGAAGACCCGCTGCGTCGTGCTGACGCTCGGGGGTGCCCTGGCCGGTTCCGGCACCGGCCCCGGGGCCAACCCCAACTCCGGAGGCGACACCGCGGGGGCGCTGACCACCGCCCTGCGGGAAGCGCTCGGGGACCTGGACCGTACCCACATCCTCACCGGCGTCTTCGGGATCGCCGGGGCCGGCTCGGCCGGCCGGCCCGCCGCCGTCACGGCGGCGCGGCAGGCATGGCAGGCCGCCGACCTGCGCGGCTCGCCCGCGGTGGTGACCGATATCGCGGTGGCGTTCGCCGCCGGAACCAGCGAGCCCAAGGGCATCGTGGTGTTCTCCGGCACGGGCGCGGGCGCGGCGGTCATCAGCGACGGGACGATCGTGCAGCGCGCGGACGGCTACGGCTGGCTCGTCGGGGACGAGGGTTCGGCGGTATGGCTCGGGAAGGAGGCCGTGCGGGCGGCGCTCGCCGCCTACGACGGCCGCGGCTCCCCGACACTGCTCACCGATTCGGTCCCGCGGGCGCTGCTCGGCGCCACCGTGGTCGCGGAGATCGACTCGAAGAGGCGAAGACCCCGCCATCCGAGGGCGCCGGCGATGGCCGGCGCCTCTTCGGCACCGGGCGCCTCCGTCCTGTCCCAGGCCGCGACGCTCTCCACCGGAGGCGGCTCGCCCGGCGGCGGCACCGCCGTCCTGCTCCACGAGACCCCCGGCCCGACGCCCGGAAACGGGCCCTGTCCCCCGTCCGGAACCAGCCCGCCGGGTTCGCCCGCCCCACCGGGACATCCCGAGGTGGCCGGGACCCCGCCCGACCCCCGGCTGGCGCAAGCGATCATCAAGGAGGTGTACGGCCGCCCGCCCTCGGCCCTCGGCCGGCTGGGCCCGGTGGTCGCCGCCGCCGCGGCCGCCGGCGACCCGGTGGCCCGCCGCATCACCGAAGAGGCCGCGCAGTGGCTGCTCCGCGACGTGGACGCGGTGCGCCCGGCCCTGGCCGACCCCCGCGCACCGGTCGTCATGCACGGCTCGGTGCTCCGCGAGGGACCCGTCGCCGACGCCGTCCGGACCGGGCTGCGCGACCGCTTCGCCGCGGCGCCGCGCTGCGCGGGCGACGGGGCGGTCGGCGCGGCCGGGATGGCACTGCGCCGCCTCGGCCACCCCCTGCCCGGCTGAGCCGCACTCCCGGCCTGCCGGACCCGGCCCGGCCACCCAGACGCGGCCCGGCCGGCCCCCGAAAAGAAGACGGCGCCAAGACCGTCAGGGTTCATCACGATGGACCCCACACGATCCGCAACCGGCTTGCGATCCTGGGGTCCATCGTGATCAGGTTGTTACCACGGTGGAAGCGGATCCACCGAGGCGCCTCCGATGCCCGTGAGACCGGATGATCCCGCTCTTGCCCCCTGGGACGCGGAGATCGGTTCGACAGCGGGCCGGGGAGCGCATAACGTCGCGACGACCGATGCGACCGAGGAACCGAGACCACGTCGGGGGGCCTGGTCGGATGCGCGCTTCACCTCCACTCGCGTTCGCGGCGGCGGCCCTGGCCACGGTGATGGTCGCGGGCTGCGGCGGCGGAGGCGACGGCGGCAAGGGCGGGCGGGAGCCGTCCGCCCCGTCCGGCGCGCCCGGGTCGGCGGGCACCCCGGCCCCGGCGCCGGACGCGTGGATCCCCGGCCATGTCGCGAAGATGAGCGTGGCCGAGAAGGTCGGGCAGCTGTTCGTGCCGACGTTCTCCAGCCGCTCCGACGCCCTCGCGAAGATCAAGAAGTACCACGTCGGGGGCCTGATCTACTTCCCCGGGAACATCAGCACGCCGGAGCGGACGGCCGCGCAGTCGAACGCGCTGCAGAAGGCGTCCGGCGTCCCGCTGCTGCTCGGCGTCGACGAGGAGCAGGGCATCGTCTCGCGCACCCCGTTCATCACCCGGTTCCCCGGCAACATGGCGCTCGGCGCGACCGGCGACCCCGCCGACGCCCGCGCCGCCTCCCAGGTCTCCGGCACCGAACTTCGCGCGATCGGCATCAACCTGGACTACGCGCCCGTCGCCGACGTGAACGTGAACCCGCGCAACCCCGTGATCGGGCTGCGCTCGTTCGGCGCCGACCCGGCACTGGTGTCCGAGATGGTGGCGGGGGCCGTCGGCGGCTACCAGGCCGCCGGCATCGCGGCCGCCGCCAAGCACTTCCCCGGGCACGGCGACACCGCCACCGACAGCCACACCGGCCTGCCGGTGATCGAGCACACCCGCACGCAGTGGCAGCGGCTGGACGCGCCCCCGTTCAAGGCGGCGGTCACCGCGGGCGCCGACATGATCATGACGGCGCACATCGTGATGCCGAAGCTCGACCGGTCGGGCGACCCGGCCACGCTGTCGAGGAACGTCCTCACCGGGCTGCTGCGCGGCACGCTCGGCTACCAGGGCGTGATCACGACGGACTCGCTGGAGATGGCGGGGGTCCGCGAGAAGTACGGCGACGCGCAGGTGCCGGTCCGGGCGATCAACGCGGGCGCCGACCAGCTGCTGATGCCGCCGAACCTGCCGCAGGCCCACCGAGCGGTCGTGAAGGCGGTCCGGTCCGGGAAGATCACGCGGAAGCGGCTGGACGAATCGGTCACGCGCATCCTGAAGCTCAAGCAGCGGCGCGGCCTGTTCCAGGCGACGGCCGTGGACCCGTCCAAGGCGGGCGCGGCGATCCGCACCGCCGCGAACAAGGCCACCGCCCAGCGGGTCGCCGAGCACGCGGTCACCCTCGTCCGCAACAAGAGCGGCCTGCTCCCCCTCAAGGGCAAGAAGGTCGCCGTCACCGGCCCGGAGAGCGGCACCCTCGGCGCGGCTCTGCGCAAGCACGGCATCACGGTGACGTCCACCGGAGCGGCGGACGTCACCGTCCTGACGACGGAGAACGCGGGGCAGGCCACCGCCTCCCGCATCAGCGCACTCGGCGCCAAGCCGGTCGTCGTCGCCGCCCTCGGCCGCCCCTACGACCTCGATGCCGCCGCCGGCGCCGAGGCGGCACTGGCCACGTACTCCTCCAGCACCGTCTCGGTCAACGCGCTCGCCAAGGTCCTGAGCGGCGCGGCCAAGCCCACGGGCGAACTCCCGGTTCCGGCGGCCGGCAAGCCCGTCGGCCACGGCCTGGGCTACGGCTAGGGCGCGGGCGGTCGCCGGACGGGTGGCCCCGCACCTGAGATCATCGGTGCGGCTTCACCCTCCGGAGGTCCCTGTGCTCGTCCGCCCGCTCCTCACTGCCCTAGGGCTGGCTCTGCTCCCGGTCGCGGCCGTTCTGGTCGACACTCGGGCGACGCCGCGCGAGCCCGCGGAGAGCTACCCGGCGCGGATGGCGCTCCACGAGTACTTCCGCGCGCTCGCCGCCGGGGACATCGCCGCATGCGGGTACATGGCGTCGGAGTTCCACCTCACCACCTTCGCCGAGCCGGGATGCGACTACGGCTGGGACGAGCAGTACGGCAAACTCGACGACGACGTCATCGTCCGGTTGCGCCACGTCACGGTGCCGACAGCCGTCCGTCTGCGCCATGACACCTATATCGTCCGCAACTGGGAGCTGGACTGGAAGGGCGGCCATGTCAGCGTTTACGACGAGGGTTCCGGTGCGTTCATCCTGCAGTACTACGTGCTCCGGTACGACGCTCATGGCTGGAAAGTCGACATTCCTGCGGCATCGAACGAGAGCACGTGGATCGAGCGCGACAAGGAGCGTCTCGGAATCCCCGAGTTCACATGAAGGTCTCCCCGGTCATATCCCCAGGTCGGCGAGAGCGTGGAGATGGGTGCGGGCGGCGGCGCGGGCCTGGTCGGGGGTTCGGGCGGTGCGGGCCGCCGCCGCGGCCTGGCGGCACTCGTCGAGGGTGTGGCGGGCCAGCGCGGCGCGGACCAGCGGGAGGGACGGGGCGCTCATCGACAGGGACGTCACGCCGAGGCCGACCAGGACGCACGCGAGCGCCGGGTCCCCGGCCGCCTCGCCGCAGACGCCGCACGGGACGCCCGCGCCGGCCGCGGGGGCGACCAGGTCGAGGACGGCGGGCTGCCACGGGTCCTGGAGGTGCGCGAGGCCGCCGACCTGCCGGTCGGCCGCGCACGCGTACTGCGTGAGGTCGTTGGTGCCGATGCTGAAGAACTCCGCCTCGGGCGCGAGGTCGTGGGCGCGGAGCGCGGCGGCGGGCACCTCGATCATGATGCCGGGATGCTCGATGCCGGCCTCGCGGCAGGCGGCGGCGAAGTAGGCGGCCTCGGCGGCGTCGGTCACCATCGGGGCCATGACCTGGAGCTTGGCGGGCAGGCCCGCGGCGGCGCGGGCCAGCGCGGCGAGCTGGGCGGCTAGGACGTCGGGATGGCGGCGCATCATCCGCAGGCCGCGCTCGCCCAGGGCGGGGTTCGGCTCCTCGCCGGGGGCGGGCAGGAACGCCAGGGGCTTGTCGGCGCCCGCGTCGAGCGTCCGGACGACCACGCGGCCTCCCGGGAACGCCTCCAGGACCTTCCGGTACGCCTCCTCCTGCTCCGCGCCGGACGGGGGCGTCGCGCGGTCGAGGAACAGGAACTCGGTGCGGTACAGCCCGACGCCCTCGGCGCCGTTCGCCAGCGCGGCCTCGACGTCCTTCGGGCCGCCGATGTTGGCCAGCAGCGGGACCTCGTGACCGTCCCTGGTGACGCCCGGCCCGGTGGACTCCTCCAGGGCCGACGCGCGGGCGGCGGCAGCGGCACGCGCCGCGGTCACCTCGGCGTCGGTCGGATCGGGACGCACCGTCCCCGCGGCGCCGTCGACCAGGACGCGGGTGCCGTCGGCGAGGGACGTCGCGCCGGGCAGCGCCACCACGGCCGGGACGCCCATCGTCCGGGCCAGGATCGCGGTGTGGCTGGTCGGGCCGCCCTCCTCCGTCACGAACGCGACGACCTGCGCCGGATCGAGGACGGCGGTGTCGGCGGGGGCGAGGTCACGGGCGGCCAGGACGAACGGCTCGTCCGACTCCGGGACGCCCGGCACCGGCAGGCCGAGCAGCCGGGCGATCGCGCGGTCGCGGATGTCGTCCAGGTCGCTGACCCGGGCGGCCATGTACTCCCCCGCCCCGGCGAGCATCTCCCGGTAGACGCCGAACGCCTCGAACACCGCGCGTGCCGCCGCGACCCCCTCGCCGATCCTTGCGCGGACGCCGTCGGCGAGGCCCGGGTCGCGGGCCATCAGCGCCTGCGCGTTCAGCACGTCCCGCCCGGCGGCGTTGCCGGCCTCGGCGGCGCGGCCGCCGCGCTCCTCCAGGTCGGCGGCGACGGCCTCCAGCGCGGCAAGGGCCGTGTCGCGCTCCGCGGCGGCGTCACCGCCGTGCCGGGCCCCCGCGGCCGGCTCTGGTACCGCCCCGGCGATGCTGCGCACCGGCCCTACGCCCACCCCGGGGCTGACTCCCGCGCCCTGCAACACGTCCGGCATGTCAGGCCCCCTCGGGCTCCGGTGTGGACAGCAGCTTCTCAAGGCTGTCGAGCAGCTCGTCCGCGCCCGCGCCCTCCGCGGACAGCGTGACCTCCTCGCCGTGACGGGCGTCAAGCCCCAGCACGGCGAGGATGCTCTTGGCGTTGACCGGGTCACCGCCGCGCTTGGCCACGGTCACGTCCATCGAGGCCTGGGCCGCGGTCTGGACGAACAACGCGGCCGGCCGCGCGTGCAGCCCCACCCTGGACTCGATCTTGACGGTGCGTTCGCTCACTGCACACTCTCCCTCGTTCTCATATCGGCACGCTCATAGGTCGGCATTCAGGTCGTCAGGGCGTTCTCAGGCCACGCACCCGCAACGCGGGGCCTGGCACGACGTCCACTTCCTTGAAGTCGGCCACCACGTGGTCGGCCGCGGACAGCGCGCCCACCGGCTGCGTGGTGGTGACGCCCACGCACGTCATTCCGGCGGACTTGACGGCCTCGACGCCCGCCGGGGCGTCCTCGAAACCGATCATCTCCTCCGGCGGGACGTCCAGATCGCGCGCGGCGGCCAGGTATCCCTCCGGGTGCGGCTTGCCGGTCACGACGTCCCCCGCGGTCACCACGAGGTCCAGCAGTTCGCGGATGCCCAGCCCGTCCAGCAGGCCCTCGGCGTAGGTGCGCTCCCCCGAGGTCACCACCGCCAGCGGCACCCCCGAGTCCGCCAGCGAGCGGACGAGGTCGACCGCGCCGGCGACGGGCGCGACCGGCGGCATCCCCGGCATCGCCCCGTAGGACAGCACCTGCTCGAAGAGCTCCTCGACCGTCCGGCCGGGGAACAGGTGCGCCAGGTCCGCCAGCACCTCAAGCCCACGGCGCCCCGCGAACGAGGCGATCAGCGCCTCGTCGTACGGGACGCCGTGCGCGTCGAACAGCCGCGACCACATCACGCGGTTGCGCGGCTCGGTATCGATGAGGGTGCCGTCGAGGTCGAACACCGCGGCACCCAGGCCGATCACCGCCATGCGGCCGGTTCCCCGGTTCCAGCCGTCTGATTCATTCGCTCAACTCCAGGTGAAAAGCTCGGCGCCTTTGGTCACGTCACCCGACTCCGCCACGTCCGACAGCGCGTCGGCGCCGGCGTCCAGCGCCACGACCGCGCAGATCGGCGAGCGTCCGCCCGCCTCTATGACGGCCGGGTTCCAGCCGACGACCGGCTGCCCGGCGGTGACCTCGTCGCCCTCCGAGGCGAGGAGCTCGAAGCCCTCGCCCTTCAGCTTGACGGTGTCGACGCCGAGGTGGACGAGCACGCCGTGGCCCTCGCCGTCCACCACGACGTAGGCGTGCGGATGCAGCTTGACGATCTTTCCGGTGACGGGCGCGATGGCCTGGCCGGGGCCGCGTTCGGGGTCGACGGCCGTGCCCGGCCCGACCATGGCCTGCGCGAACACCGGGTCGGGGACGCCGGCCAGGCCGACGACCCGGCCGGCGACCGGTGACATTACTCGGGTCATTGGAGGGCCCCTCTGTTCGTCGAGGACAGGGTCAGTCGAGGATGTCCTCGATGTCGGTGGCGAGGGTGTCCGCCTCGGGGCCCACGACGACCTGCACGACGGTCCCGCTGCGCATGACGCCGTGCGCGCCCGCCCGCTTCAGCGCCGCGTCGTCCACCTTGCCGGCGTCGGAGACCTCGGTGCGCAGCCGCGTGGCGCACGGTTCGATCTCGACGATGTTGTCGGCGCCGCCGAGCGCGGCGACGATGGCCTCGGCCTTGTCCATGCTCTTCTCCTAGGTCCGGGTGGGGCACGGCCCGGCGGGCCGTGACGGGGATCGGAACTCAAGTGAACATTTTTCATCCTCGGTGGTCTGCGCCAGGTGACGGTCTCGGCAATAGGCCGGATGAAATATGTTCAGTTTGTCTGGGTGACCTTGTTGAGGCCACGGGGAACGTCGGGATCCACACCGAGCCGGCGGGCCAGGTTCTCCACCATCATCTGGCCCGGGACGATGAGGCCCAGCGGCGCCACCCATTCGGGCAGCGCGGGGCCCGGCAGCGTGGCCGAGCACGCCGCCGCCAGTTCGTCGCCTCCGCCGACGCCGTAGGCGCGGGCGCCGGCCCCCTCGACCCGCCTGGCCAGCGCGACGGTACCGGCCAGCGTGGGGCCGGAGCCGGCGGCCACCAGCAGGGCGGGGGTCTGCGCGTCGACGACGGCGATCGGGCCGTGCAGCAGGTCGGCATACGACAGGCCCATGGCGTGCAGGTAGCACGCCTCCTTGATCTTCAGCGCCAGTTCCAGCGCGGTGCCGAACGCGATGCCGCGCCCGGACACCACCGCGCCGGGGACCTTGGCCAGTTCCTCGACGATCTCCGGGAGCGCGGGCGACGCCTCGGTCAGCGCGATCACCCGGGCCACCTCGTCGGGGACGCGGCGCAGGTCGTCCATGTCGGCGTCCGCGCCGAGCCCGAGTCCGAGGACGGACAGCGCGGCGAGCTGGGTGGTATAGGTCTTGGTCGCCGGGACGGCGATCTCGTCGCCCGCCTGCGTGATCAGCGCGACCTCGGCCGCCTCGGCGAGCGGTGACCCCTCGCCGTTGGTGACCGCGACCGTCCGGGCGCCGCACTCCCCGGCCCAGTCGAGCGTCTCGACGATCTCCTCGGTCTTGCCGGACTGGCTGATCGCCACGGCCAGCACGCCGTCCAGGTCGAGGCTGCGCCGGTAGGCGGTCGCGATCGACGGCGCGGCGAGCGTGGCCAGCCGGCCGGTGTGCGACTCCACGAGGTAGCGCCCGTACACCGCGGCGTTGTCGGACGAGCCGCGCGCGATGAACAGCACCTGCCGCGTCTCGCGGGCCAGCGCCTCCAGGTCGGGCAGCCGCGGCAGCAGCGCGCCGATCGTGCGGGACAGCGCGTCCGGCTGCGCGCCGATCTCGGCGCGCATCTGACTGGTCATGATCCCCCTCCGAAGACTTCCTGCCCGCCCACCCACGTGGTACGCGCCCGGTGGTCCGGGCCCAGCCAGACCAGGTCGGCGGCGGCGCCGGGCGCGATGCGGCCCAGGTCGCGGCGGCCGATCAGGTCGGCCGGGACGCGGGTCGCGGCGTCCACGGCCGTGGCCGTGCCGACGCCCAGGCCGATCGCGTTGCCGACCGCCTCGTCCAGCCGGAGGCCGGAGCCCGCGATCGTGCCGTCGGCGCGCAGCGGCGGGCCCTGCTCGGGCATCGTGATCGGCTCGCCGCCGAGGTCGTAGGTGCCGGGCGGCATCCCGGCGGACGCGGCGGCGTCGGTGACGAGCACGACCCGTCCCGGCGCGGCCCGGAACACCAGCGCCGCCGCCTCCGGCGCGACATGGTGCAGGTCGAGGATCAGGCCGGGGCTCAGCCGGTCGTCGATCAGCGCCTGGACGGCCACGCCCGGGTCGCGGTGGTGGACGCCGGACTGCGCGTTGAAGATGTGGGTGACCTTGCGGGCGCCCGCGTCGGCCGCGGCGGCGGCCTGCGCGGCGGTGGCGTCGCTGTGCCCGACACTGACCAGGACGCCGGCCTCGGTCAGGGTCCGGATCGCCTCCAGCGCGCCGTTCCGCTCGGGCGCGAGGGTGAGCAGTTTGACCAGCCCGGTCTCCAGCAGCGTCGCGATCGCCTCGGGCTCCGGGTCCGTCAGATGGACGGCGTTGTGCGCGCCCTTGCGCTTCTCGGACAGGAACGGGCCTTCGAGGTGGACTCCGAGGACGCGCGTCCCGTCCGGCAGTCGCGGCAGGAGGTCGCGGGTGCGGCGGAGGGCCTCGGCCTGCGTCTCGACCGGGGCCGTGATGAAGGTGGGCAGGAACGCGGTCACGCCGGTCTCGGGGAGGCGCGAGACGACGGTGTGCCAGCCGGCCTCGCCGGCGTCCACCATGTCGTGGCCGAAGTAGCCGTTCACCTGGAGGTCGACCAGTCCGGGGGCGAGCAGCCCGTCGGGCAGGTCGACGTCGGGCGTGCCGGGGCGCCCCTCCCCCGCCTCGGCGATCACACCGTTCTCCACGCGGACGAATCCCGGTGAGAGCACGCGGGTAGAACCCTCCGCGGGGGTGATGATCATGTTGGAGGCCGTGATCAGTAGTGATGCCATGGCTGCGCACTCTCCGCGACACGACGATCGCTGGTCGATCCGCCCGGGTTCACTGGTCTAGTCCGGACTAGACCAGTACGTACCATACTCCACGAATCGAAGGGGGCCGCAAGACGCCGGGCGGATCCGTTTCCGGATCGGGGCGCAGGGGGACGGCTCCGATCCGATGGCCGGACACGGACCTTCGCCGCCGGCCTCCAAAACGGACAGAGCGTCCGGGAATTGGGCCTGACCTGGGAGTTCCTTCCGTCCGGCGGTCGTCAGGACGTGATCCGGTCGTTACGAATTCGTGCATTGACATGACTTTCGATCCTGTGGTCTAGTCCGGCCTAGACCAGTACGAACCTCCGAAGACCGTCCCGAAAATCCATCCACCTCATACCCGTCGAAATCCGGCGAATCCCATCGATCCGGCCTCCGGCCGGCGAGGACCCTCGTGACCACCATCGATCCGCACAGTCCCGTGCCGAAGTACTTCCAGCTCCGCGCGATCCTGCTCGACCTCATCGAGAGCGCGGAACTGCCCGTCGACGCACCGATCCCGTCGGAGCGCGAGCTGTGCGCCCGGTACGAGCTGTCCCGCATGACCGTCCGGCAGGGGGTCGACCAGCTCGTCTCGGAGGGCCGGCTCTACCGCGTCCCGGGCAAGGGCACGTTCGTGGCCCGGCCCAAGATCGAGATGCCGCTGCGGCTCGTCTCGTTCACCGAGGACATGCTGGTCCGCGGCCTGCACCCCGGCGCGATCGACCTGGACCGCCGGACGGTCCCCGCCGACGCGCGACTCGCCCGGATCTTCGAGGTCGAACCCGGCACCGAGATCCACGTCATCGAACGCCTGCGCACCGCCGACGGCGAGCCCATGGCCGTGGAGCGCTCCCACATCCTGGCCTCGCTCGCCCCCGACCTGCTCGACCGCCGCCTCGCCGACCGCTCCATGTACGGCGTCCTCGAGGCCGTGTACGGGCTGGTCTTCGACGCCGGCGACCAGACCATCGACGCAAGCCTGGCCGACGCCGCCGACGCCAGGAACCTGCAGATCTCCAAGGGCAGCGCCGTGCTGCTCCTGCAACGCCGCTCGTACACCGGAGGTGTGTGCGCCGAGCTGGGCGTGTCGACCTACAGGGCGGACCGCTACCAGATCCACACGGCCCTCGGAAACCCCCCGCCACACTCCTGAATAACCCCTGAGGAGGAATCTCGCGATGACTTCGACGACAGTGGACTCCGCACCACGCCGAGGGTCGAGCGCCCTCGCGGTGCTGCAGCGGATCGGACGCAGCCTCATGCTGCCGATCGCCGTGCTGCCCGCCGCCGCGCTCCTGCTCCGCTTCGGCCAGGCCGACATGCTCGGCGAGGACGGCCTCGGCTGGGACCGCATCGCCGAGATCGTCGGCGAGGCCGGCAACGCGCTGTTCGCGGCGCTGCCCCTGCTCTTCGCGGTCGGCGTGGCGATCGGTTTCGCCAAGAAGTCCGACGGCTCCACCGCGCTGGCCGCCGTGGTCGGCTACCTGGTCTTCGACCGCGTGTCCAAGATCATGTTCTCGCACACCGATGAACTCAAAGACACCGTCATGATCACCACGGTGGCGGACGGCGCGGAGTCCCCGGTCATCGACTGGGGGGCCAAGAACCCGACGGACGTGCTCGGCGGCATCCTCATGGGCCTCATCGCCGCGCTCCTTTACCAGCGCTTCTACCGGATCAAGCTGCCGACCTGGCTGGCGTTCTTCGGCGGCCGCCGGTTCGTCCCCATCATCACCGCCGTCGCGGGCCTCGCCCTCGGCATCGCGATCGGGTTCCTCTGGCCCGTGCTCGGCAGCTGGCTCACCGACTTCGGCGAGTGGATCACCGGGGCGGGCGCGGCCGGAGCCGGCATCTACGGCGTCATCAACCGGCTGCTGCTGCCGTTCGGCCTCCACCACATCCCGAACTCGCTCATCTGGTTCGTGTTCGGCACCTACGAAGGACCCGACGGCGCCGTCAACGGCGAGATCAACCGCTACCTCGCCGGCGACCCGGACGCGGGCGGCTTCCTCGCCGGGTTCTTCCCCGTCCTCATGTTCGGCCTGCCCGGTGCGGCCCTCGCCATCTGGCGCGCCGCTCCCCCGCACCGCCGTGCCGCGGTCGGCGGCATCATGATCTCCGCCGGGCTCACCGCGTTCATCACCGGCGTCACCGAGCCGATCGAGTTCGCGTTCATGTTCGTCGCGCCCGTCCTGTACGCGGTGCACGTCGTGCTCACCGGCATCTCGATGGCGGTCCTGGAGGCGGCCGGGGCCCAACTCGGCTTCGGCTTCTCCGCGGGCGGCATCGACCTGCTGCTGAACGCCCGCAAGGACAATACCGAGGGACTCCTGCTGATCCTCGGCATGGGAGTCCTGTACTTCTTCCTCTACTACTTCATCTTCAAGTTCATGATCGTGAAGTTCAACTTCGCGACGCCCGGCCGGGAACCGGAAGGCGAGGAGTCGACGGCCGTCGACCCCGCCGCCGAACCGGAGATGGCCGCCGCCGGGGCCGGCAGCGGGTCCGGCGGGGGCAAGAGCCTCCGGGGTTCGGACGCAGAACCGCCGGACTCCCCGGAAGGCGATGTGAAGGGCAAGGAGGACCCCGACGGCGGATCACGGGGCTCCTCGTCCGACAGCTGAACACCGGCACCTAGCCGAACACAGCACCTCGGGGCGCCGCGCCCCCTCATCCCCGCGGCGCCCCCGTCCGGGCCGGTCAGCCCACCGGCCCGGCTCCCACGAGTCCCGGACTCCCGCACGGTCCGGGGCTCGCTCCCAGGCGGCGGGACGCTCCGAGCGTCCCGCCGCTTCATTTTCGGACGCGTGTTCTGGAGCCGTGGCCGGGCGTTACGCGGAAGGCCGTACCTGGCCAGGATGTATTTATCGCGGGCCTCGCGACTCCTGTCTTGAAACGAGCCAGGAGGTTTCGCATGCGCCAACGTCCAGCCAGGTCCTCCGCCGTCCGGTTCATCCGGTACCGCACCGCGCAGCCGCCCGCCCCGACGCGGGGAACGCTGGCGCTCCGCCCCTCGGAACCGCCCCCGGCACGTCCGCCGGGCCTGCGGCTCGTACGCCCGGCGGACGGGGTGGACGCGGAAGTCCGGGCCGTCGCGGAGGCGGCCGTGCGGCTCGTGGTGGAGGTCCTGGCGGGAACGCGGCCGGCGAACCAGCTGTCGCTGGTCGCCGTCCCCGCGGTGTGCCGGGAGATGGCCCGGCATCGCGGCCCGGCCCGGCGCGGCACACGGATCGTCCCGCCGAAGGTGCTGTCCACCCGGCTGCAGCGCCCCGCGCCGGCGGTGGCGGAGACGGCCTCGGTCGTGGTCATCGCCGGACGCGCCCACGCACTGGCCCTACGCCTCGACCACACACGCGGCCGCTGGCGCTGCACAGCCCTGGAAACGACGGCCACCGCCCCCTGACCCCGCGCGCCCCTGACGCGCGAAAGCGGCCTCCCCAGGTCGGGAAGGCCGCTTTCGCCGTGCCTACTTGTCTCTCCGGGCCTACTTGTTCTTGTTGCGGGGGTCGCCGTGGCAGCGCTTGAACTTCTTGCCCGAGCCGCAGGGGCACGGGTCGTTGCGGTTCACGCCCGCGTACTCGTCCGGGGTCTCCTCGCTGTGGTGCTCGACACCGCCGTCACCGTCGATGGTCGGGGCCGAGTAGTCCAGCTTCTTCGGACGCGACGGCTTCTCCAGGCCCTTCGCCCTGATCGCCGGGACCTCCTCGGCCTCCTCCACGTCGTCGGAGGCGACGACGTCGTCCTCCGCGTCGGTGCCGGTAGCGGACTTGGCCACCGAGACGGGCTTGGCGCCGACGGCCGGGGTCTCCGGCTGCTCCTCCACCTCGACCTCGAGGGCGAACAGGTAGCCGACCGACTCCTCCTTGATGCCGTCGAGCATCGCGTTGAACATGTCGTAGCCCTCGCGCTGGTACTCCACCAGCGGGTCGCGCTGCGCCATGGCACGGAGGCCGATGCCCTCCTGGAGGTAGTCCATCTCGTAGAGGTGCTCGCGCCACTTGCGGTCCATGACCGACAGGACGACGCGGCGCTCCAGCTGGCGCACGACCTCCGCGCTGAGCTCCTCCTCGCGCTTGTCGTAGGCCGCCTGGACGTCGTCGCGGATCTTCGCGGCCAGCGTCTCGGCGTCCAGCGAGGAGATGTCGCCGTCCGCCTCGGCCTCGACGAGCTCGTCGACGGTGATCGAGATCGGGTAGAGCTGCTTGAACGCCGTCCACAGCTTGTCGAGGTCCCAGTCCTCGGCGAAGCCCTCGGAGGTGGCGCCCGCGACATAGCCCGCGACGACCTCGTCGATCATGCGGCGGACCTGCTCCTCCAGGTCCTCGCCCTCCAGGACCTTGCGGCGCTCGGCGTAGATGACCTTGCGCTGCCGGTTGAGCACGTCGTCGTACTTCAGGACGTTCTTGCGCATCTCGAAGTTCTGCTGCTCGACCTGGCTCTGCGCCGACCGGATCGCGTTCGTGACGATCTTGGACTCGATCGGCACGTCGTCCGGGATGTTCAGCCGCGTCATGATCGAGTCGACGCGGGCGGCGTTGAACAGCCGCATCAGGTCGTCCTCCAGCGACAGGTAGAACCGGGACGCGCCCGGGTCGCCCTGCCGGCCGGAACGGCCGCGCAGCTGGTTGTCGATGCGCCGCGACTCGTGCCGCTCGGTGCCCAGCACGTACAGGCCGCCGGCGTCGACGACCTCCTCGTGCTCGCCCTCCACGGCCGCCTTCGCCTTCTCCAGCGCCTCCGGCCAGGCCGTCTCGTACTCCTCGGGCGTCTCGAGCGGAGACAGCCCGCGCTGGTGCAGCTCCAGGTCGGCGCGGAAGTCGGGGTTGCCGCCGAGCATGATGTCGGTGCCGCGCCCGGCCATGTTGGTCGCCACCGTGACGGCCTTCTTGCGGCCCGCCTCGGCGACGATCGCACCCTCCTGCTCGTGGTGCTTGGCGTTCAGGACCTGGTGGGAGATGCCCCGCCGCTTGAGCATCTTGCTCAACTTCTCGGACTTCTCCACCGACGTGGTGCCGACCAGGACCGGCTGGCCCTTCTCGTTCCGCTCCGCGATGTCGTCGACGACCGCCTCGAACTTGGCCTGCTCGGTCTTGTACACCACGTCGGAGACGTCGTCGCGGATCATCGGCTTGTTCGTCGGGATCTCGACGACACCGAGCTTGTAGGTCCGGTTGAACTCGGCCGCCTCGGTGTGGGCCGTACCGGTCATCCCGCTCAGCTTCTCGTAGAGCCGGAAGTAGTTCTGCAGGGTGATCGTGGCGAGCGTCTGGTTCTCGTCCTTGATCGTCACGCCCTCTTTGGCCTCGATGGCCTGGTGCATGCCCTCGTTGTAGCGGCGGCCGTGCAGGATGCGGCCGGTGAACTCGTCCACGATCAGGACCTCGCCGTTCATGACGACGTAGTCCTTGTCGCGCTTGTAGTGCTCCTTGGCCTTGAGCGCGTTCTGAAGGTACGGCACCAGCGACGCCTGGGACAGGTCGTAGAGATTGTCGATGCCGAGCTGGTCCTCGATCTTCTCGACGCCCTTCTCCAGGACGCCGACGGTGCGCTTCTTGGGGTCGTACTCGTAGTCGTACTTCTCCCGCGCCTCACGCGCCCACTGCTTGTCGTCCTCGGACTTCAGGCGCTCCTCGATGATCTCGACGCCGCGCAGGCGCGTCACGAACTTGGAGAACTCCCCGTACCACTTGGAGTTCTGCTCGGCCGGACCGGAGATGATGAGGGGGGTGCGGGCCTCGTCGATGAGGATGGAGTCGACCTCGTCCACGATCGCGAAGTAGTGGCCGCGCTGGACGCACTCGTCCAGGGTCCACGCCATGTTGTCGCGCAGGTAGTCGAAGCCGAACTCGTTGTTCGTGCCGTAGGTGATGTCGCAGTTGTAGGCGGCGCGGCGCTCGTCCGGCGTCATCTGCGGGAGGACGACACCGACCTCGAGGCCGAGGAACTGGTGGATGCGGCCCATCCACTCCGCGTCACGCTTGGCGAGGTAGTCGTTGACCGTGACGATGTGGACGCCCCTGCCGGTCAGCGCGTTGAGGTAGGCGGGCAGCACGGAGGTCAGGGTCTTGCCCTCGCCGGTCCTCATCTCGGCGATGTAACCGACGTGACGGGTGCTGCGCTGACCGAGGTCCTCGTGGCCGCGCTTGCGCTCGTCGACGATCTTGCGCTCGCTCAGGTGCAGCGCAACACCGCCCATGACCTGCACGTCGAAATGTCGCTGGCCCAGGACCCGGCGCGCGGCCTCACGGGCGGTCGCGAAGGCATAGGGCAAGAGCTCGTTGAGGACCTCGCGTTCGGCCTCCTTCTCGTTCTTGCCCTTCTCGGTCAGCTTCGCCACCTCTTCGGCGAACTCTTCCCGGAACTTCTCAGTCTGCTCGCGCAACTCGGCGTCGCTCATCTCGAGGTAGTCATCCTCGATCGAGTTGACCTGATCCGCGAGCTTCTTGAGCTTGCGCAGGGTTCTTCCCTCGCCCGCACGAAGGATCTTGTCGATGACTGGCGGCACTCTAGAAGGCTCCTTGCAGATCGTGGGTCACCGCTCCAGGCGGCACGCACACCACACGTACGATGCCCATCGTAGGCGAGACCCAGAATGGTCTAGGTCACTCCACAGCGCAATCCACAGCGCGTTCCGTTTGACCGTGCGGGTCCCGGAGAGGATGTCGTCACAGCACGGAGGGAGACGGAATGTCCGAAGAGTCGTACGGATCGCACTCCGGCCGCCCGGGCTCATGGGTCGCGGTCGGCATCATCTTCACCGGCTTCGTCGTCGGCGGCGTCGCCCTCTGCCTGGGCCCGATGTGGATCATGCTCTGGGTCGGTGTCGGCATCATCGTCCTCGGCATGGTCGTCAGCGGCCTCGTCCACCTGTTCTCGGACGTCGTCGTCGACGCTCCGCGGGTCATCCCCGAGATCGTCGACTACTCCCTGTTCGGCGCACGCTCCGACAAGCGCCGCGGCGGCCCGGAGGGCGAGGTACTGCACCGCCCGGTCGCCACCGACCCCCAGGAAACCCCCCACGGCTAGTCCAAAAGCCCAGAACCGACAGGCAGAGTCCCGCACCCTGCACCAACAACCTCCAGACCACCCCTGATTCCCACCTCTATACGAGTTGAGAGCGCTCGGCAGCGTTAGGCGGGGGTGGCGGCGGCGGTCAGGGCGGAATCGAGCACGGCCCCGGGCAGGTCTGATCTTTCGACCCGGACGTTGTCGCAGCCGACCCAGCTCGCGGCGCGCCACAGCGCTGTCGCGAGGGCGGCGGCCGAGGTTTCCGCGCGGGCCGGGGTGCTGGTGGCCCAGGGTTCCAGTGACGCCTGGCGGGCGATGAGGGTGCGGCCCTCGCGGGCGGGGTCGACGCGTCCGAGGATGCGGCCGCCGGACAGCAGCGGCATCGCGAAGTAGCCGTGGACGCGCTTGGCCTTGGGGACGTACGCCTCCAGGCGGTGGTCGAAGCCGAACACGCGGGAGGTTCGGGCCCTGTCCCAGACCAGGGAGTCGAACGGCGAGAGCAAGGTGGTGGCGTGCCTGCCACGCGGCACGGCGACCAGCGCGCGGGGGTCGGCCCAGGCCCGCTGGGGCCAGCCGGCGACCGTGACGGGGACCAGCCCGGTTCCGCCGATCACCCGGTCGACCTGGTCCTGCTTGACCCGGTAGTAGTCGGCGAGGTCGCCGCGGGTCGCGACGCCGAGAGCCCGTCCCGCCCGTGCGATGAGGGCCGTCAGGCAGGCGTCGTCGTCGGGGTCCTGGGCGAGGAGCCCGGGTGGGACGGCGCGTTCCGCGAGGTCGTAGACGCGTCGCCAGCCGACGCGTTCGACGCAGACGACCTCGCCGATGTCCAGCAGCCACTCGATGCCGATCTTGTGGTCGCTCCAGTCCCACCAGTCGGCGCTCGCCTTGGCGCCGCCGAGTTCCCTGGTGGTCAGTGGGCCGTCCGCCTTCAGCCGCTCGCGGATCTGGTCGCAGACGCCCTCGGGGACCTTGTGCCAGCGCCAGCCGCGACGCAGGTAGGCGCGGCGGCGGAACGCGAAGAGCGGCCAGTCGCCCATGGGCAGCAGGGACGCGGCATGCGCCCAGTACTCGAACGCCCCGGGAGCGGGGGCCGTCCCGGGAGCGGGGGCCTTGCGGGGCGCGGCGCCGTTCGTGCCCCAGTAGGCGGATTCGATCGCGGTGCGACCGACGGGCCCCAGGCGTGCGTAGGGGACCAGTTCATGAGACCTGGCCAGGACGGAGATCGTGTCGAGCTGGACGGCGCCGAGCCGTTCCAGCATCGCCGATACGCCGCCCTTGGGGCGCGCACCCAGGAAACCCTGGGCGCGCAGTTGGAGCCGCCGTGCCTCGTCCGCGCTGAGTTCTGCCTCGACCACGTCGGCGATGCTACTTCACAACACCGACAAAAGCCGATTGCCGGTCGCACCGGGCTCAGGTGATCTCCAGGAGCTTCTCCCTGACGGCGTAGACGACGGCCTCCATCCGGGAGTGGAGCTGGAGCTTCTCCAGGATGTTGCGGACGTGGTTCTTCACCGTGTTCTCGGAGATGAACAGCTCGCGGGCGATCTCCCGGTTGCCGAGGCCGCGGGCGACGAGCCGCAGCACCTCCATCTCGCGTTCGGTGAGGCGGGGCGCGGGGACCTGCTGGGTGCGCTCCTCGCTGCTCTTGGCCAGCGCGGCGAACTCGGTGATGAGCTTGGACGCCATCGACGGGCTGATCAGCGACTGGCCGCCGTGCACCGCGCGGACCGCCTGGGGGACCTCGTCGATGGAGATCTCCTTCAGCAGGTAGCCGCTGGCCCCGGCCTTGATCGCCTCGAAGAGGTCCTCCTCCTCGTCGCTGATGGTCAGCATGACGATCTTCGCGCTGGGCGCGGCGTCCTTGATGGCCGTGCACGCCTCGATGCCGCTGCGGCGGGGCATCCTGATGTCCATCAGGACGACGTCGGGCAGCAGGTCTCCGGCCATCTCGACGGCCTCGTGCCCGTCGCCGCCCTCGCCGATGACCTCGATGTCGTCCTCGCCCTGCAGGACCATTTCCAGACCCCTGCGGAACAGTGCGTGATCGTCGACGATGAGCACGCGGATCGGGTCGGCCGTGCCGGCCGGCTGTGCCGCCTCCCGGTCGGCGGGGGTTGCGCCGGAGCCGCTCTGACGGGGTACCGCCGCGGCGTCGCGAGCCTCGGGATTCTCGCTCACCAGAGTCGCGGCGTGGAGATGACGCCGCTTCCCCCCTTCACTATTCAGCGATATGGAACTACCGGAGGGTTGCTCTCCGACGGGTCGTCCTCGGGAACCTACGTGGTCCGGGGGCGAACCCGGGGGATTTCGGGCCGGGGTGTCTCCCCGGTGAACTGCTGTGCGCCCCGGGAGGTTCCCGGGTGGGTCGCCAGCGAATCCGGGGCCCGCGGGACGTGCCGTCGCGGGCGGCGGTGACCGGGCGGGCCCGGGACGGCCGGCCGAGCGGCGCTCGCGCCGTACCGGATCCCCCGGACCACCGCGTCCGCGGATCGGCTGGTACGCCTTTCAGATCATTACATGGTTCGGACGGTGACGTGACGCGAGTGCCGCATCACCGGCCGGCCTTCGTCGAGCGGCCTTCGTCGAGCGGCCTTCGTCGGAGAGCATCGCTCACTCCTCGACGAGCCTGATGACTCCGTAGTCCCAGCCTCTCCTCCGATATACGACCGAGGGATGCCCGCTGGCCTTGTCGCGGTACAGGAAGAAGTCGTGGCCGACGAGCTCCATCTCGAACAGCGCCTGCTCGATGCCCATCGGCTCGGCCTTGTGGAACTTCTCGCGGACGACGAGGGGGCCGTCGCCGTCCATGGGGATCGGGACGAGGTTCTCGTCCGGCGACACCTTCACCGGCTCGTCCACGGCCGGCTCCGGAGCGGCGGCCGGGGGTTCGGGGATCGGTTCCGGGAGCGCCTCGGGGAGCGTTTCCATCGTCGCGAGCTTGGCGCGGCCCTTGCCGCTGTGGCCCTTGCGCCTCTCCGCGTCGCGGCGCAGGCGCGACTCCAGCTTGTCGAGCGCCAGGTCGAGGGCTCCGTAGCGGTCGTCGGCGGCGGCCTCGGCCCGGATCACCGGGCCACGGGAGCGGATCGTGAGCTCGACCCTTTCGCGCTGATCGGCGAGCCGTGGGTTATGTTCCTCGGACACCTCCACATCCACGCGGATGACCTTCTGGTCGAGCCGCTCGATCTTGGCCATTTTGTTGTCGACATGCCGGCGGAACCTGTCGTTGACCTCGGTGTGCCGGCCCCTCACGGTGATGTTCACGCGGGCCCCCCCTTCTCCCGGTTGCGAGTCGGCGCTGCCCGGGATCCCGGCGCGCGCGCCACAGGACGGTGGGTCGCACCCGCCCGGCCGACCTGGTCTTCGTCCCCACATCCGCCTGCTGAGGGGCTCGCGGCGCTCTCGCCACTACTGCCCTTCTCCCTGTTCGGGGGATGTCGGATCCCCCGGCGGGGCAGGACTTACCTCTAAGGCGCACCGTGATCGGTCGACGAGAAGTCGCCTTACGTGGGCCGTTTCGCCTGCGCCTGGCATCGGCTAGCCGGACCACCTGTCGTGCTCCTGACGAGCACGGCGATCCGACGCAACCACGGACCCGGGCGGGTGCCATGTCAGGAACGCTAACCCCTTACGCCACGAATGTCAGGGGGGTGAGCTGAGGAAAAACTCACTGACCGTCATCGGTACCTGCCCCAGCGGGACCCAGTGCCGCCCCACGAAAGCCCATCACATGCCGTGAACCCCCGTGTGCGCGCCAGTTGCGCGTCCGATGCACCCGCAGGTCAGGTCGAGCTGGCCCCACGGTGAGTTTGATGAATCTCTACTCCCTCCATGAGGTGACGTGACTCGCATAACCCCATACATCCCTCAAGACGAGATATCCCGGTCACGAGGCCGACTACCCAAGGTAACTGTCTGCCGCCGCGGTCTCCGGACGTGAAGAAAGTCACCCACCCGCCACCTGCCGGGCAGCCTGCCGCCGGTCAGGGGCGGCGGCGGGGGGTCGCGGCGACGGTGGCGGCGCCCAGCAGGTCGGCCCCCGCGGCGCGGAGTGCTCGGGCCGCCTCGCCTAACGAGGCGCCGGTGGTGACGACGTCGTCCACCAGCACTGCCAGGCGGCCCGCTACGTCGGCTTGGGGCTTGACTTCGAGGGCTCCTTGCAGGTTGGCCGTGCGCTGGGTGGCTGTAAGGGCGGCTTGGTCGGCTACCCGTCCGCGCTGCTTCAGGGCGTCCACGCCGATCACCGGCACGCCGTCCGCCCGCAACCGCCCCGCCGCGACGTCCACCAGCCCCTGCACGGCGTCGTGGCCGCGTCGCCTGACGGCGCGGCGTCTCGACGGCACCCACACCACGATCGGCGGATCATGGCCCAGGCGAAGCACCCGATCGTCTCGCGGAGCCGCTCGCTGCGGCGGCTGCTCACCCGTCGCGCCACGGCCTTCGTTCCAGGCAGGTGAAGTGTTCCGGGCAGGTGAAGTGAGGTGCGGGGCCAGGGCCGCCCGGATGGATCTGGCCAGGGCCTCGCCCAGCGGGACGGCCAAGGCCGTCCGGCCGTGTTCCTTGTAGGCGGCCAGGATCGATCGGAGAGGGTCCTCGTAGGCCGCGACGGTCCACGGGGGCGGCAGCCCGTCCGGCGTCGCCCTCACGGGCCTTGCAGGCGCTCGCAGAGGCACCGCGCAGGCGTCGCACAGCAGGATGGGAACCCCGCCGCACCCGGCGCAGGATTCGGGGAGGAGCAAGTCGATCAGGTCCGTGAAGAACTTCATGCCTCGACGATGCGGCCGCGAGCCGGCGCGCGTCCCGCGATCGCGCACCTGTGGATAACCGCCCCGCCCGCAGACACCGACCCCCGTGATGCCGACCACCGGGGACGCTGACCGCCCCGGCGGCTGCCCACCCCGGACGCTGACAGC
>NZ_SMKK01000339.1 GCF_004348425.1 Actinomadura sp. 7K507 | reverse complement strand
CGCCCCCACCTGACCCCCCGGGCTCCACCCCGCGGCGGTAGTGGCCGTCGATCGCTCAAACGACGCGTAGTGAGTCGAGCATCCGGGCGAGTGCGGAGCGGGTGTCGGGCAGGCTCGCTTCGGGATCGCCCGACGCGGCCAGCCACAGCGCGGCCTCGTTCATCGCGCCCGAAAGCAGATGGGTCAACGGCGCGACCGGCTGGGCGGGGATCAGGCCCTCGCCGATCAACTCGGCGATCACATCGGCCAGATGGCTGGCCGAGCCCGCCTCGTCCAGTGCCCGCCACTCGTTCCAGCCCAGGACCGCCGGGCCGTCAACGAGCATGATCCGCTGGACGTCCGGGGCCGTGCTGGCCGTGAGGAACGCCTGGCAGCCCTCCGTGAAACGCGTCCATGGGTCGTCCTCGGCGTCGGCTGTCCGCGCCACGGCCGCGGCCACCTCCTGCTGGACCTCCTCCAGGACGGCACGGAAGAGCCCTGCCTTGCTTTCGAACAGGTGGTAGAGCGCGCCCTTGGTGACGCCTGCCGCGCCGACGATCTCGGAGAGGCTCACCTCGCCGTACCCGCGCATGGCGAACAGCCGCCTGCTCTCCCGCAGGAGCACGTCGCGCGTCCGCTCCCGCTGCCGTGCCCTGACGTTCACGAGCCCTCCTTGACATACCGCCGGTACGTCAGTGTAGCGTCACATACCAACGGTACGTGAAAGGAGAATTCCATGCGACTGACCAGCTTCTACCCCGTGATCTGCACGCCCCGGCCGGCGGAGTCCCACCGCTTCTACACCGAGCTGCTGGGGTTCGAGACGACGTTCGAGGCCGACTGGTACGTGAGCCTGCGCCGCCCCGGAACATCCCCGTACGAACTGGCCCTGCTCGACTACACGCACCCGACGCTGCCGGAGGCGTACCGCAAGCCCGTCCAGGGCCTTCTGCTGAACTTCGAGGTGGAGGACGTGGACGCCGAGTGGAAACGGCTCGTCCTCCAGGAGGGCCTGCGCCCCGAACTCGAACTGCGCAGCGAGGACTTCGGGCAGCGTCATTTCATCGTGGCCGACCCCAACGGCGTCCTCATCGACGTCATCACGCCCATCGCCCCGTCCGAGACCTACGAGGCCCAGTACACGACGCCGTGAGTCAGTTCGGAGCGACCCGCTGAGCGGGCACGGACGGGTGACCGTCGCCCCCGCGCCGCGCCTGAGCCAGCGCCTGCTGCAGCTTCCGCCGCTCCATCTCAAGCGTCTGCAGGGACTCCTCGTGCTCGTCCCGGAGGTCCCTCAACTCCCGGCGCATGCTCATCGCACGCTTGAACCCGAGCACCGCGACGACCGTTCCCGCCAGCCACTGCTCCGTGACCGTTCCTAGACAGTGTCCAGAAGTGAGTTTTGGACCCACGTCCTGGTACTGCGCGCGTCCCGAACGGTGTTGGATGCGCTGGTTGCCCGCGTTCGCTGTGTCCCGGTCCGGGGGCGTGCATCGTGTGCGCGTTCCGTGACGGGTGGGCGGGTTCCCTCACGCCCCCGGGCACTCGGTTCAGTCTGGACGATCCGATGCCCGCGCCCATCGCTCTGGTGGGTGCAGGGCGGTGTCGTCCGTCGCCGGATCGGGTGCCCGAGGGCGCGTCTGCCAATCGCCACCGAGGCGGCGTCATGGCGGGTCATTGTTCGTTTATTGCTGGTGAGGGGCTTGCGCCAGTGCTGGTCACCCCACTTGGAGGTGTACGCCGGATCGACCGCGACGAGCGCCAGACCCTGCTCAGCGGCCATCGACACCAACCGCGCCCTGAGCTTTCCGGTGGGGAAGCCGGAGACCAGCCGCCGGAACCGTGTGCGGCGACCGTGCTTCTCCCGGGTCTTATCCTGCGCGAAGTCCAGGTCTTCGATGGCGATGGCGGCGACGCCGCATCGCCGGGCCCAGTGCAGCAGGGCGGTGATGGCGTGCCGGACCTGTGCGTCCCGGTGGGTGGCGGTGCCGGACAGGTCGTAGCCGAACCGCATGGGGTCGCCGACCGGGTTGCCGTGGGCGTCCAGGTGGTAGGCGGCCAGGTGGTCGGCGTTGGTGTCCACCCCGATGATGCCGCGGGCGCGGGCCGCCTCCAACGACACCGCGGGGACGGCGGGGCGCTGCCAGGACGCGGTGAGGTACCAGCGGCCCCGCCCGGTGTCGAGGTGGATCCGGTAGGCCACCGCCCGGTCGCCCTGGATGCGGTCGGCCCACTCGGCGCCCCGGTGCGCGAAGCCGACGCGGGCGGTCAGGGCGTAGCGGCCGTGCGGGGCGTTGGCCAGATGCGCCAGCGGGGTGGGCAGTCTGATCGATACTTGGCCGTCGGGGGTGACGCGGATGGTCTCGTTGCCGTACCGCTTGCCCGACTCCCCGTCGGCCTGGCAGAACCACCGCCCGGCCTCCCACCGGGCCCGCCACTGCTCCTCGGTCAGCCCGGCGGCGTCCAGGTGGTGGCGGTTGTTCAGCAGGCGCCTGCCGCCGCGCGCCACCCGTACCTTCCCGGCGTCCCAGTCCGCCCGCACGCGGGTGAGACGGTCTTTGAGGACGTGTAGGCGGCGGGACTTGGCGAACCACTCCCGCCTGGACCGGTACCCTCCCGCCGCCCGCCGGGTGCCCTTCTGGCCGACCGGGACCGACAGCCGCCGCTCGATGGCCGCGACCCCGGCCTCCAAGCTCTTCAGGTGCGCGAACTGGCCACGGCGGGCCAGCGCCCACTGGTCGTGAGTGGCCTTGGTGATCGACCCGGCCCACCGCGCCGACGACTCACCCGTCAACTCCCGCTTACGCGCCGCCCACCGGTCGGCGTCATGCGCCGTCCCCGCCCGGCACCGCGCCTTCAGGTCCCGACCGGCCAGCGACCCCAGATGCGCACCCACCTCACCCAGCACCTGTTCGTCCCGGGCGGTCAGGCCCTTGAGCCGGGCCCGGATCGCCACCCCCGACGGACCGGCCGCCACGAATGGCGCATCGATCGCCCGCAGGTGTTGCGGGTGGCCGTTCCGTCCTGCGGTCTGCCCGATCTCGCAGATGGCATCGCCCACGCCGGGGTGGGTTGCCGCCGCGGGGACGGCGTCCACACCTTTGACGATGGCGGGTTGCGACATGACGGATACTTGTCAATGGCCATTCAGCTCTCCCCGTAGGCGGCCTTGGGATGTCCCCACTGGCGGCCACGGAGCTCTCCCCAACGGCGGCCAGTTATCTCCCCACCGTTGGTGCTGGTCAGCTCAGCTGAAGGGCTTCACCCCCTGGCCGGAGGTGGCTTGGGTGAGGCGGAAGCTGTCACCCTGGGTGACCACGACGTGGGCGTGGTGCAGGAGCCGGTCGACTGTGGCGGTGGCCAGGGTCTTGGGCATGATCTCGTCGAAGCCGGATGGGTGCAGGTTGCTGGAGACGGTCAGCGAGCGTCGTTCGTAGGCGGCGTCGACCAGGCGGTAGAACCCTTCGGCTGCGTCGGGTGAGACGGGCAGCAGGCCGATGTCGTCGATGATGACGAGGTCGGAGCGGATGATGCGGGCCAGGGCGCGGGCGATGGAGTCGTCGACGCGGTGGCGGCGGACCAGGGCGCCCAGGTCCTCGATGGTGAACCAGGCGACACTCATTCCGGCCTCGACGGCGGCCTGGCCCAGGGCTTCGCAGAAGTGCGACTTGCCGGTCCCGGACGGGCCGCAGACGCACAGGTTCTCGCGGCGGGTGACCCATTCCAGGCTTTTGAGGGCGTCCTGGGTGGGACGGGGGATGGACGAGGCGGTCTCGTCCCAGTCGCCGAAGGTCTTCCCGGCGGGGAACCCGGCGCGTTTGCGACGGGTGTTGAGGTTGGCGCGGTCGCGTCCGGCGGCCTCTTCGGCGAGCAGCACCCGGACGACCTCGGCGGGGTCCCAGCGCTGGGCCTTGGCGGTGGGCACCAGATCCGGCAGGGTGCGGCGGATGTGCGGGAGCTTCAGGCGGCGGGTGAGCTTGATCGCCTCGGCCAGGGGGTCTTCGGCCGAGCCTGCGACGGTGTGCAGCGGCGCGGCCATCAGATCAGCTCCTCGTCGGTGTCGGTGTCGGGGCTGATGGCGCCGAACGCGGCCCAGGCCGATGTGCCGGGCTGCAGGCTGTGGTCCTCGCCCGCTCGGGTGGGCTCGGCGTCGGTCTGGCGGGCCTGGTAGTCCAGGATTGACAGCAGGTCGGCCTCGGTGAACCGGCCGGTGATCGCGGCGGTGCCCAATGCCCGGTCGACGGCGGCGGGTGAGTGCAGTTTGGCCAGCGCGACGGCCTCGGTCATCTTGGCGCCGATCCGGCGGGTGCCCGTGGCGGCGGCCTCGACCAGCCAGGACGCCGCTCCGGGGCCGAGCATCAGGAACGCGGCCTCGGCGGCGTTGGTGGCCTTGGGAGTGCGGTCGGCGGCCTTGTTCTCGCGGGGCGGATAGTGCGTCTGGTCGATCATCGGTGTTCCTGGTGTCCCGCGCCGGTGGCGGGCGACCTCGGCCGCGGTGCCGTCGTCGGCGACGGCGGTGACGATCAGCTCGTCGCCGTGGAAGCGGGCCCAGACCCGGGTGTCGACCAGGCGGTGCGGGACCGAGTAGCGCACCCCCTCGACCGAGATGGTGCAGTTCCAGTTCACCCGGCGGGTGGTGCCGAACGCCGCGGTGAACGGCGCCCGGGGCAGCGGGTGCAGCCGCCGGCGTTCCTCGGCGAGCATCTCGACGGGCTTGCGCTTGGTCTCCTTGTGGACGCGGCCGTTCACCTGCTCGCCGAAATCGCGGCAAGCCGTCTCCAGCTGCGAGAACGTCCGGTACTCGGGCAGCAGGTTGACCTCGGTGGGGACCAGGTCGGCCTTGGCGATCCGCACCGTGGCCTCCGACCCGCCCTTGGACTCGGGATCGGCAGGGACGCAGGTGCGGATGGTCATGCCGTAGTGCTTGGCGACCTCGACGATCTCGGCGTTGCGGACCGCGATCCCCGCAACATGGCCAGTGGTGACGGTGCGCTCGTTGTCGGTCAGCGCATAGGCCGGCACCCCGCCGATCCGCCGCAGCGTCGCATCCAGGCACGCCACGATGGTCGGCAGTGTCTTGTCCCAAACCGGAATCACCACCCGGAACCGCGACCAGGCCAGCCACGCACACCACAACGTGGCCTGCCGCCCGCCGATCACCGGCCCCCAGCCCCAGTCCCACTGCAGCCACAGCCCCGGCTCCACCGTCCAGGGCCGGTAGACGCGGTGGCGGCCGAGCCGGTACTGGGCCTTGGCCTCTGCCACCGTGCGGCGGGTGGTGCGCTCCCCGCCGGTGAAACCCATCGCGACGATCCGCTTATGGACCACGTCCGCGCGGATCTTCCCCCGCGACCGGACCACCAGCTCCTCGATCTTGGGCAGATAGGCGTCGATCGCCCGTTCCCGGTGCCGACGCTGCTCGGGCGCCTGCCCGGCCGCGCGCATCTTCACATACCGGGCCACCGTGTGGTGATCGCACCCGGCCAGCTCGGCCGCGGCCCGGTAACTACCCGTGAGGTCATACGCCTCAAGGATCTCCATGATCTCCCTGCTGTTCTTCACCCGCCCGACTCTCGCCGACCGGGAACGATCACGATCAAGCGGGGAGATATCTGGCCGTCCACGGGGAACTTCGTGGCCGTCAGTGGGGCCGTATCTGGCCGCCTACGGGGAGCTTTCCATGGCCGCCGTCAGATACTTTAAGTTACTCTCCTCGAACATGCAATCGAGCTACGTGCCCACCGTTGCGGCCCGTCACATGGCATCCCGCGCCCGGCACAAAAGCGAACAGAGCCCTGTGCACCACCACTCGTTCCACCGGCTTCATGACCACGCCCACGTCAGTCATGAACGGCTATGGACACTCACGAACACTCAACCGCCAGCAGTTAAGAACCCCCACCACCCGGGGCGAGGGTGGGCATGGTCAGCGGTGGCGGCTCTTGGGGGTGGACTTGGCGATCTTGACCTCCACGCCGCGGTTGGTCTTGCCGAGGGTCGCGGGGCGGCGTGCGGGCTTCGCCTTCGCCTGTGGCCGGTTGAGGACCAGGGTGTCACCCGGGCGCGCGGGCTTGGAGCCCTTGCCCGTGAGCTTGGATTCCTTGGCGCCGTTGGTCTTGCCGACCGCCATGACCGGGCCCGTCTTGGCGAGAGCCTCGGCGCGGGCGATCTGCTCACGGGTCTTGCGGACCCGCTTGCGGCCGGTGCCGCCGCTCGCGATGCGGGCGGCCATGCCCTTGCTGCTGGTCCCCGCATGGGAGGTGCGCAGCCGCCGCGTCCACGTTCCGAGGTGCGCGGCGACGATCAGGAGGATCATCGCTATGCCCACGCTCTTGCCCCACTGGAGCCGGTCGGTCGCCGCGATGTTCTGGGCCTCCGGCGAGTCGGTGGCGATCTCCGGGGCGGGGTAGGTGAGCCCGGGCGCCGCGCCATCGGGCTGGACGGACGGGAGGGTCACCGGCGACTCGTTGTTGAACGGAGTCAGCGGGGTCCCGGAGCTGGGTGCGCTGCCGGCCGAGGGAAGGGACGGCGCCGACCCTCCGGGCAGTGACGCGGAACCGCCGCCGCTCACCGTGGCGTTCGCGGTGGCGGTGCTCGAGTACAGCGATCCGCCCTGCCCGGTGGGACGCTGCGCGCGGACGCCGACGGAGACCGGCCCGCTCGACCGGGTCAGCGGAAGGCTCGTGGAGCAGTTCGTTCCCTGGCAGAGCGAGTTCACCGAACCGGACTTGGACTTGATCCCCGAGCCCGAGAGCGCGTAGCCGTTGAGGTCGTCCTCAAGGCCGCGGTTCCACTTCACGACGAGCTTGCTACCGGACACCTTGGCGGACACTCCGGTGGGCGCCGCCGGCGCGACGCGCACGGCGAAGGTGTTGGAGTCGTAGATGTGACCGGTCTGCTTGCCCTTCAAGTAGACCTTGTAGCTGCCGTTCCGCCGGATCGGGAACGTCCCGGACATGTCGCCGGTGAAGCCCTTCTCCTGCAGGAAGGTGTCGCCGATCCCGGGGCCGCTCACCCACAGCTGCATGGTGACCGCGAAGTCGAAGTGGGCCTTGGCGGTCAGCTCCGAGCCGCTCTTGACGACCGCGCCGTCCGCGGGGCTGATGACGCTTGTCGCGGCGGCCTGCGCGGGGAGTGCGGCGAGTACCGGGAAGCTCATCGCAAGGGGGGCCGCGAGCGCGACTGCACCGATCCTGCGGATGATGGTCACGGCCTCAATCCCTTCGACAGCGTTTCTGCTCGACTCATCCCGCTGAGGGCCTCGCGGGGCTCATGTGTCGAGCGATAACTACGCGCTTACAGGAGCGTAACGTACCACTGGGTAGTAAAAGTCACAGGACGATGACAAAGAGGCGTGGCTTCCCATCCTCCGCGACTCCTCCCGGTCTATTGACACTTAGTGCAACGACTGGTGTCGCGCCAGATTACGCCCTCCTGCCCCACAGGACCAGCCCTTGCCCGCGATAGGACCTTTACGCCTCCGATCCCCATCGGCACCACCGCGTCCACGGCCACCGAAACCTCGACGGCGTCCCCCCTTACCCGGCACCGCTCCAGCCGCGCCCCTGAATCGCCCGCGATCGTCTTCGCCGTCCCGCACGCGTGGCCCGCTGCGCCC
>NZ_SMKK01000338.1 GCF_004348425.1 Actinomadura sp. 7K507 | reverse complement strand
CTCTACCATGACGGCAGCAGCCGCCCAAGGTTCTTCTTGCGTCACAACTCGAAGATCATCGGGCGGCTGTCCTACGTTACGGCCGGTCCCTGCCCGTTCAGATCACGTTCTACGACTGCCGTACTAGTTTGCGTGGATGGTGTGGAGGAGGCCGACCTATCGGCTCGTGGATGGGGAGCGGGTCGACGGGGTGTGGTGCCACGTCTGGATCAAAAGCTATTCCGGCTACTACGTGGACGATCTGTTCGCCTACGCTGACGGTCTGCTCAGGTGCGGGGAGGTGTTCGATCTGCGCGGGCTGCGGCAACGACTCGAGTCCGGGAAGATCGTTCTCCGTGATCCTGAGCGTCCGGTGCCCGAGCGGCCTGCGCCGACGCCGCGGTGGTCGGCACGCTATCCGGAGCCGTTGACGAACCAGGGTTTCCTGGGTGAGGTCGCTGACGAGATCGAGGCGTTGAACGGCCGGCCGACGACCTCGGACCGGTGCTGGGAGGCGATCAGGCGGTACCAGTCTGATCCTGCCGAGGACAACCGGGTGCACATCCGCGAGGCGTACTTGGCGATCCCGGCGCACCGGCGGGTGTTCGTGCTGGGCGACATGGACCTGCAGGACATCCCGCTGCGGCAGTTGGTCACCGATATCGGCGAACCGGTGGGCGGGGACGGGCCGATCGCCACCGCGGAGATGCACTCTAAGGTTCTGGAGTACTTCAACGCCGGCGATCAAGGCCTGCAGCGTGAGCGTGAGCACCGGGATGTCCTGCATGCCGACGATCCGGTGCAGGCGGGGGCGGCTGCGATCACCCTGCATGAGCGAGTTAATCCGCTCACCGAGCCGCCGGAGCATCTGGACCTGTGGGTACTGCGCAACGAGTTTCCGGCTCCGTTCACCTTCGCCGGCCAGACCTATCCCACGATCATCCATGGGTATTGGGCGAGCGCAGTGGCTGCCCGCTCGGATCACGACCGCATCCGGGACGCGGCCACCGTCCGCGAGGCCCACGAGACCGGCGGCCGGTGCACATTGCGGCCGGACTGGGCAGCCGCCCGGACTGCTGTGATGGCTGGTCTGCTGCGCGCCAAGTTCACCCAGCACCCCGAATTGGCTGAGATCTTGCTGTCCACCGCCGACGCACGAATCAGCTACACCGGCATCTCCGAGTCACCGTTCTGGACCGACCGCGGCCCACGCGGAGGGCGCAACTGGGTTGGCCGACTGCTCGAACTCGTCCGCGCTGAACTCCTCCAGCCACGCCACTAGCCACCATCCGCTAGAACCGGTCTCTTCCCCCGCGGAGAGCGCATCTCGCATCACAGGGCGATGCACGCTCATGCCGCGGTCAGCGCGGATGGCGGCGTGGGCCGGGCGCAGCGAGGGACCGCATCAGCGGGGGGCGGGCGACGGGGCGCGCTGTTCGGGAGCAGGCGGTCGGTCAAGAGAAAGTGATCTCGGCCTTGAGCTGCAGGTACTCGCCGTACCGGCTGGCGGCCTGGTCCAGGGCTTCGATCTGCAGAGGTGTCGGGGTCCGGTAAGGCCGCAGGTCGAACCGCACACGGTCGCGGTCGATGGTGCGCCGCATGGAGGCGAGGAGCTGCCCGTCGACCAGTGCCATCCCGATTGCGGACTCTCGGGTGCGCGGAACGTCGCCGGCGGCGTCCAGCACCCAGCGGGAGTCCTGGTAGCCGCGGTAGGTCTCGTCGAGGACCTGCAGAAGATGGCCCGCGGGATCCTGCGGTCGGTCCGGGGGTTCTCCGGGGGCGTGCCAGAAGGTGCGCCCGTCGTGCTCGAACGAGTCGAGCCGATCACGCGCCTGTTGCAGGCCGGCGCGCACGTCGGTGAGGGTGAGCGTCGCCCAGTAGGCCAGGTCCCGTTCAGTGGCCGGTCCATGGCCGGTGAAGTAGCGCAGCGCGAGTTCGGCCAGGGCCTCGTCCCGGGAGAGCCGCCGCGGTATCGGCACGCGCTCGGCCATCAGCGCGTAGGTGTGTTCGCCGTCGACGACTCGGCCGCTGCAGATCAGCCCGTCCAACTCGGCGTGGGCCAGCAGGATCATCAGCATCTGCCCGCTGCCCGCGACACCGCGCTCGCGCAACTCCTCGGCCAGCTCCGCGCGGGTGAGCTGTCCCCGGCTCGCCAATGCCTCCGTGACGGCGGCGACCGCCTGGTCGATGGAACGTTCGTCGAGGCCGTGAGTAGTGCGTAGCTGCTGGCCGGTGACCCGCCGTACGCGGGGACCGGTCAGGTCGAGCAGCCAGCCGATGTCCTCGGCCCGCACGAAGTGCCACGTCGGGCGCAGCACATGTGTACGAACGATGGCGCCGTCGTCGAGGAGGGCCGCCAGATCGGCCCGGTCGGGGTTCTGTGTGCGCGAGGCTACCGCCCAAGCCGCCTGACCAGGGTTTTCCGCCTGGACGGCCAGCAGTGAACCCACCACCTCACCCGCCGACCCGGCATAGGGCCGAACCAGGTGCTGGCTGCGCAGCCGCCAACGAGCAACGTCGACGTCCCGCACCACGCCACCACCCTCCGGACCCGAACCAGGAACAGCCTAACCAAGCATGCTGACATCCATGCCGACCAGCAGCACTCGGGGAACTTCAGACGCGCAGCAAAAGCCATTTCCTGCTCGTGAGAGCCGGTGCCGGACCTGGTCTCCGGAGGACGCGTCGATGGTGGCCGTGCCGTTCTAGGTGCGCCCCGGCTGGGGAAGCGGTGGATGTCGCCGACCTCGTCCACCAGCCAGCAGCGATCGCCCATTGAGACGTGGGCGGTGGCCATCCCGTCCCCCGTGCGAACCCGCAAGGGAACGCGGGCGGCCCCGTCAGAGCCCGAGCGACTGCGTCACCTGCCTGGTCAACTCAGCCTCGCTCATCGTGGTGTCGACCTCGATGGCGGAGAGTCCAAGGTGCCTGGTCTCCTTGGAGAGCCGGTCGGTGAACATCCGGTCGCGCTCGAGCAGGTTGTGCCGCGCCCGTTCAGGGTCGCTGGTCCTGCTGGGGATCTCCCAGCCGCGGCCCTCGAACGCGGACCGGCGGAACTCGGGCGTCGACAGCAGCCAGACCGCACGGCAAGGCTCGGTGAGCAGCGGCTTGACCAGGTGGGGCAGCAGCCGGAAGCCCTCGGCGATCACACCGGTGTCCGCGGGCGAGCGCAGCAGGTCTTCGACGATCAGGTTGAAGCCCTCGCCCCGGAACCAGTGGAAGGTCTCCAGCATCGTCTCCGGGGGCCGGTTCACCCAGCGCTCGTCCATGTCCATGCTCTTGAACCTGCTCAGGTACGGGGCGTCTTCCGGCGCGCTGCGGCCGGCGTGGTCCGGCATCACCTCGTCGGTCGAGTACACGCGCAAGCCGCACCGGGACGCGATGCGCCGGGCAACGGTCGACTTGCCGGCGCCGCTGCCGCCGCCGATCCAGTAGACATGCCGCAACCGTTCCCGCAGCGCCGCGGTGCCGGGAGGCTCCTCGCTCTCGTCAGGGCGCATTCATCCACTCATACATGTTGCGCAGCACCTGGTCCATGAGGCAGGAGCGCCCACATGCCGCCGATCGAGCGGCCGACTGAGTCACGCGTTCGTCGTGGTCCCCGTTGCTCATGCCGACAGCATGCGGATGAGCTGCTGGACGGTGGTTCGCGCTTGGTTCAGGCTCGCCGCGTCAAGGTCGGTGTCGGTGAGGAGTTGGCTGCGGTGACGGCGTCCGGCGGCGTCCAGGCGCGCCAAGGTCTGTCTGCCCGAGTCACTGAGCTGAACCAGAGGAGCTCGCGCATCATCGGGGTTGCCGGTCCCGACGACCAGCCCTGCGGCCTTGAGTTCGTTGACGACTCGTTGGACGCTCTGCCGGGTCAGCCCCAGCCGCCGGGCGGCGCCCGACACCGTCATCGGTCGTTCGCTCAGCACGCTGAGGACGTGCCAGCGCGCGGTCGACTGGCCCTCCTCGCGGGCGATGTCTTCGGCGGTGTGCCGCGACAGCCCGGCCAGTTGGTACACGTCGGCGATGAGCAGGCGGTAGGCCTCGACCGTTGCCGATGATCGCTCGGAAACCATAGAATGACAGCATACTGTCAAAGATGGGGAGCGGCGATGATCCTCCGACTCTGGCGGGGCTGGACGACCGCCGAACTGGCCAACAGCTACGAGGAGATCCTCAACACCGACGTGGCACCAGGCATCCTGGCCAGGAATCTGGACGGCCTGCGCTCGTTCGATGTCTGGCGACGCCGTCCCGCCGAGCAGACCGGCGAACACGAGTTCCTCACCGCCATGGTCTTCGATGACATGGCCGCCATCGAACGATTCGCCGGCGGGCCCACCCAGTCCTACGTGCCACCCCAGGCACGCGCCGTACTCACCAGATTCGACCCTCACTCCCAGCACTACGACCTGCGACAGCGACACCGCTGACCCATGGTGGTCCACCTTGACGGTTGTCACGGCGGGCAGCCGAAGACGTCCTCACTTGCCGCTGAGCGCTCGGAGTCGGCGCCGGGGGCTTCCGGTATGCGATAGGCGGAAGGTGACGACATTGCCGAGAAGACCGGCAGGTTCGCACTGGCAATCGGGCACTGGACTCGAGAAGGTTGACTCGGTTGCTGCGGAGGTCGCCACCGCCGATGTGGATGCTCGCAATCTTTGGGAGCGCAAGTCGCGCTCTGTAGGCGTATCGCCTATGAACGCATCGTCTTGGACGTCGATCTTCCCGTCCAGGACGCGGTGGGGGTGGCGCGATGCTTAGATCATCGGCATGCAAATGATGGAACGGCCGTGGGGCGTGGCCGCCTACGGCACATCGAGCGTCAAGGCCATGCCCGACCTCGTCCGGGCCAGGTTCAAGGTGATCCGGGTAGAGCAGACACCGTCTCAGGCGTTCGCCGCGGCCAGTGACGCCGTGCAAGCGGTCCGGCAGACACTGCGGCAGCATGGGATATCGGACGCGGCAGTCGAGCGATCACGGCTCGACCTGAAGAGTTCGTGGAGCTACGGCGGGTCGGAACGCAAGTTCATCGGGTACGAGTGTCAGGCCTCGTTCGCCGTCGAATCCGGTGCTCTTGATGATGTCCAGCCCATGCTCGTCGATTTGGTCGCGGCAGGCGCCAATGAGATAGAAGCGGTGGACTTCGATGTAGCCGGCAAGGGCGAGTTGCGCGCGGAGGCTCGCCGACAGGCGGTCGGTGCGGCTCGACGCAAAGCCGAACTGTTCGCCGAGGCCGCAGGAGTGCGACTGGGGGCCGTTGTGCACATCGATGACGTCGATCCCGAGCAGGCCAGATTCGAGCGGTATCGCGGGCACGGCTCTGGCGGCGAGGCATCCCCTGAGGATCTTGCGCCCGGACATGTCGTCGTGTCCGCCGCGGTCGTCTTGGGATTCTCCATCAACCACGACTGACAGGGACGCACTACCGGTCGGCCGGAAGAAATGCTCCGACGTACTAAGGAGGCGGGCTGTTCGTTCCCCGGAAAATCGCCTACGGCCTGGATCCCCCGCCCGCTGGCGCGCCTTCCCCGCCCGGCCGGTGCTCACCGCCGCGACCGCCGCGATCACCGCTGACCAGGGCATCACCGGCTGTCCGGACACCGAGTGCGTGCTCTGCCGCGATGCAATCGCCGGAGGCCCGGAGGCCCAGGAACCAGACCGTGTCCCCGCAGGATGACGGCCGAACATCCGAAAGCCGGGAGATCTGGTCTAGCGCTGCCGTTAGCAACCGCTGGGGCTACCGGCACCGGATGCGCCCTCGGCCCTCTGCGAATCCCATTCCGACACCGAGAGTTCCGTGTTCAGCAGGTGGACAACCTGTTGCCCTTCGTCGCGTGACGTCACCTTCTCAAGCGGGTCGAAATCCATTGGGAGCACGTCCAGCAGGCTCCTGACTCGCTCCCCAGTACGGAGCTGTATCAGCAATTCGCACCGCAAGTGGTCGGGGATGTCGGGGCGGTGGGACAGTCTGTGCCAGAAAGCTGGCCACAAGTAGTGGCGCCCCTCGGGAGCGGCGTGCCCGACTACCCATGCGGCGGGGAGCCGTTGGGAAAGGCCTAGCCGGAGTGCCGTCTCCTCCAGCGTGACCAGTGCCGCAGTGCCCGCAACCTTGAGTTCGCGAGGCACCGGCTGATCCACGGACATCGCTCCATGCTGCCTGACCGCGAGGATCTTCCGGAACAAGTTCCCGGCCTGCCTTGGCTGCCGAAGCGGGCGACGGATTCGAATCCACGCTGTCAGCTTGGGAATCAAACCGATCCCGGCCGTCATACCGGCTGACCTGGCCTCCGCTCGTACCGTCGGCGACCGTGACCGCCCCTTGATCATCCTGCCCGATTGCACGCCACCGCACCCGCTGACCTGCGTATCCTCGACGTGATCGGAACGACTACATCCCAACACAGACGATGCTTCTCGCGTGCGGCCGCTGCCCGTTGTGCGGGCGTTGTCGTCAGCCTTGTGGATGCTGACCTCGGACTATCGGCGGATGGAATATGCCGCCCGGCGAACCCCGGCCGTAGTCAGGGCCGAACAGTTCGTCGCGAGGCTGCGCGGTCACCTGGTCGAGGATCCGGAGACCGGAATCGCCCGGCGCCCAGTGGTGGTCCTGCCGATGAGACGGAGGATGACCTCCCGGATGCAGTGAAACACACACGTCTGGCTACTCAGTGCAATCGAGGATGCTCGTCGGACGCCAGGTAACCAAAGGGGCCTGGATCGTGCCGGTAGGTGTGTTCAGGGGGTGGTTGGTTTGCGGGCGGTGAGCAGGCGGGTCGGGACCCACGGACTGCCCCACCACGCGCGCCAGCCGAGGCCGCGCACGCTGATGTCCTGGGCGTTCAGCCGGGCCAGCACCGCTGCGTACTCGCGGGGGGTCCGCGCCAGGTCGGCGATCAGCAGGCGGCCGCCCGGTCGCAGCACCCGGTACGCCTCGGCGATGGCTTGGGCGCGGGCGTCCGCGCCGAAGATGGTGTGCACCGTCAGGCTGGACACGACCAGGTCGAAGCTCGCCTCCGCGTACGGGAGTCTGCGCAGGTCACCCCCTTGCACGTGGACGCGGTCGGCGACGCCTTCGGCGCGGGCGTTGCGCAGAGTCGCCGCCGGGGTGTTGCCGGACTGGTCCCGTCCGCGCCACAGGTCCACGCCGACCGCCCGGCCCTGCGGGAGATGCCGGGCGGCGGCCAACAGGACGGCGCCGCGTCCGCATCCGAGGTCGAGCAGCCGTTCGTCGCCACGCAGGTCCAGCTGGTCCAGCACGTCCCGCCAGACCAGGAACTTGCCGCGCAGCGTGGCGTGCAGGCTCAGGGCCAGGCATCCCGCCAGCAGGGTGCCGGAGACCAGCGCGGGCAGCGCGGCGGCCGGATCGGCGGTGACCGCCATCACCAGCCCGGTCACCCAGAACCCGAGCACGACCAGGCCCACGAAGCCGAACCCGTAGGGCGCATCCATCCCGTACCGCGCGCCAGGCATCCCGCCACTCTGCCACGAACCGGCCGCTCGGGGGCCGGCTACGACGCACTGCTCCGCCGCCGGGGACAAACTGCCAGGGCTAATGCGTTCTCAGATGCTGAGATGAGCCGGTAGATCGGCAGGCCAAACGGCGGGTGGCACCCGGGGGGTTGTGAACGACGAACGCGGTCCCCGATGATCTTGGGTGTCTAAGCCAGTCG
>NZ_SMKK01000337.1 GCF_004348425.1 Actinomadura sp. 7K507 | reverse complement strand
GCGTAGGGGCGGGACTGGTCTGTCCAGGTCTGCCCGTCCCAGTAGCGTTCGCGGCCCATCCACTCTGGATCTGGGTACCACCCAGATGGTGTGCTCACCGGACCCGCCTCCCGTCAGGATCAGATCAAGGTTTGCGCACGCCGCGACACAGCGTCAACGGGAGGGTCACAGCTTCGGGGTGAAAGGTCGGCGATGTCGCGGATCGTCGGGCTCGGCGAGGCCGCGCAGCGCGGTCTCCACGAGCTCGACGGCCTGGACGAGGGCGACGAGGCGGGCGCCCTCGCGGCGGTAGGCCTCCAGGACGGACTCGATGCCGTGCGGCGGGACGACGTCCCCGAGGTCGACGCGGGCGGTCCGGAAGCCCTCGCGGGCGGCGTCGACGGACGCGCCGGCGTGGTGGCGCGCCATGCGGGCGAGGGCGATGGGGTAACGGCGCAGGACGCCGTAGCGCCGGTACTCGGGCGGGACCAGTTCGAGCAGCCAGGCCATGGCGGTGTCCTCGAAGCGCTCGGTGCCCGGTGGGTGCACCTGCGCGGGCCAGCCGGGCGGAACGTAGGTGCTCACAGCGTCAGAGTAACCCGGATTCGAACCTATGTTCGAGACAATTTGGACACTATTCGGGGGGCGGCGTGCGGCGGATGCGGATCTTGCCGGAATCCAGGTCGTCGCGGGGCGTGCCGGAGCCGGCCTGCTCGTGGTCGTCCTCGCGCAGGATCTTCTGCCGCTCCTGCTCCTCGACCTTGATCTTCTTCGAGCCCTCGAACGCCGACGCGAGGTCCTCGAACATGCCGCCGCCGAACCCGGCGCCGGTCTCGCCGTCGCCGCGGATCGCGCCCATCAGGGACGACCTGCCGGTGCCCTCGCGGGGCCATTCGACGATCTCCTGCTCGGCCGGTTCGGGGCGGTTGCCCATGGGCCGGCCCTTGACGCGCTTGCGACGCCGAAAGGGTGACTTCACACACTCTCCAACGCGATGAGTGTCCAGATTGATCCCGGCGGACGCTCAGGTCGTGAAAGACCACCGAGTGGGGGAACCGGTGAAGTCCCCCTGCCGGAGCCCGAACGCCGCCTGCGGCCGTACCGCCACGGTCGCGTTCACCTCGGGGTCCAGGAAGTCCACACGATATCGGGTCGCGTACTTGGAATTGACCAGGTCGATGAACCGCTGGAGGTCCTCCTGCCGGGTGAGGACCTCGGCGACGCCCTCGATGACGACCGGGTTCTCCGCCTCCTCGGTGGTCACCACGACCCGCGGGTTCGCCCGCAGGTTCACCAGCTTGCGGGACTGGGCGCTGCTGCTGAACAGCAGCGCCGCGCCGGACCAGGCGCCCCACACGGGCATGGCGTGCGGCCGTCCGTCCGGCCGGACCGTGCAGACCCAGAAGTTGCGCGCGGCGCGCAGCTGCTCCACGGCCCAGGACCATGGAAGCAGGCCGCTTCCCTCGTCCGGTCCGACGATGCCGTAGCCGGGCATGTACGGGCGTTCCGCCGCGGGCGCGACGGACTCGGCGGGTTCCGGTTCCGCTGCGGCGCCGGGAGCCGACATGGCATTCTCCCCTCGGTCGGGTCGTCCCTCGTGTGCTGTCCCCCGGGACATCGTCGCAGACCCCGAGGGGCCGCGGTGACGCTCGGTGGCTCGTTGGGAGCGGCTCGGCGCGGTAGCCTGCGGGACGTGCGCCTATCCCATGTCATCACGGCCCTGGAGGAGCTTTATCCACCCGCGTGGGCGGAGTCCTGGGACGCCGTCGGCCTCGTCTGCGGTGACCCCGATCAGGAGGTCGGCCGGGTGCTGTTCGCGGTCGACCCGGTGGCCGCCGTGATCGACGAGGCGCTGGAGTGGGGCGCCGACCTGGTGGTCACGCACCATCCGCTGCTGCTGCGCGGGGTGCACTCGGTCGCCGCGACCACGCCCAAGGGACGGCTCGTCCACCGGATGATCAGGAACGGGGTGGCGCTGCACACCGCGCACACCAATGCCGACCGGGCCGATCCCGGCGTGTCGGACGCGCTGGCGCGGGCGGTCGGCCTCACCGGCGAGCTGCGTCCGATGGTCCCCGCCGACGACGACCCGCGCCGCGGCCTCGGCCGGATCGGGGAACTGGGCGAGCCGGTCACGCTGCGGGAGTTCACCGGGCGGGTGGCCGCCGGGCTGCCGTCCACCGCCTGGGGAGTGCGGGCGGCGGGGGACCCCGGTCGCACCGTCCGCACCGTCGCCGTGTGCGGGGGCGCCGGCGACTCCCTGCTCGGCACGGCGCACGCCGCCGGCGTCGACGCCTATCTCACCGCCGACCTGCGGCACCACCCCGCGTCGGAGTCCACCGAGGAGGGCGGCCCCGCCCTGGTGGACGCCGCGCACTGGGCGACCGAGTGGCCCTGGCTCGCCGACGCCGAGCGGCGCCTGGCGGCGGTCTCACCGGAAGCGGGCAAGTTGGAGACCCGGGTGTCCACGCTCGTCACCGACGCGTGGCGCCTTCACGACGAAGGAGCACATTGAAAGCCGCACCGCAAGCCCAGCTCCGCCTGCTCGACCTGCAGGAGCTCGACGCCTCGCTGGACCGGCTGGCCCACCGCCGCCGCACGCTTCCCGAACTGGCGGAGATCGAGGGCCTGGAGGGACGCCTGACCGAGCTGCGCGACACGATCGTGGCGGCCGAGACCGAGGTCGGCGATCTGCAGCGCGAGCAGAAGAAGGCCGAGCAGGACGTCGACCAGGTCCGCACCCGCGCCGACCGCGACCGGCAGCGGCTCGACACCGGGCAGGTGACCTCCGCCAAGGACCTCAGCAGCCTGCAGGCGGAGATCGAGTCGCTGCAGCGCCGCCAGTCCGACCTGGAGGAGGTCGTGCTGGAGATCATGGAACGGTCGGAGGAGGCGGAGGGCAGGGTCGCCGCGCTGCGCGCCGAGCAGTCCGCCGCGCAGGACCGGCTCGCGGGGCTCGTCGAGCGCCGTGACGCAGCCCTCCGGGAGATCGACGACGAGGCCGGGACGACCAGCGCCGCGCGCACCGCCGTCGCCAAGGACGTCCCCGACGATCTGCTCGCCCTCTACGAGAAGCTGCGCGGCCAGTTCGGCGGCGTCGGCGCGGCCAAGCTGTTCCGCGGCGCCTGCCAGGGCTGCCACCTGGCGCTCAACACCGTCGACCTGAACACCATCCGGACCGCCGCGGAGGACGAGGTCATCCGCTGCGAGGAGTGCCGCCGCATCCTGATCCGGACTCCCGAGTCGGGCCTGTGAGCGGGGCCGCCGGGGGACGGAAGGTGGTCGTCGAGGCGGACGGGGGCTCGCGCGGCAACCCCGGCCCGGCCGGGTACGGGGCGCTCGTCCGCGACGCGCTGACCGGGGAGGTGCTGGCCGAGGTCGCCGAGTCGATCGGCCATGCCACCAACAACGTGGCCGAGTACCGGGGCCTGATCGCCGGGCTGACCGCCGCCGCCGAGATCGACCCGTCCGCCCGCGTCGAGGTCCGCATGGACTCCAAGCTCGTCGTGGAGCAGATGTCCGGACAATGGAAGATCAAGCACCCGGACATGATCCCGCTGGCGCGGGAGGCCAGGGGGCTGGCGCAAGGCCTGGGCTCGGTGTCCTACGGCTGGATTCCGCGGAACCGGAACGCGCACGCGGACCGGCTCGCGAACGAGGCCATGGACGCCGCCGCCCGCGGTGAGCACTGGGTCCGCAAGGTGGAGGAGACGCCGGGGGAGCCGGAGCCGCCCCCGTCCGGCTGGGTGCCGCCGTCCACCACCCCGATGACCACGGTCCTGCTGCGGCACGGCGAGACGCCGCTGTCGGTCGAGAAGCGCTTCGCCGGGACGAACGACGTCCCGCTCACCGCGAACGGCCTCGCCCAGGCCCGCGCCGCCGCGCTCGCGTTGAAGGACCGCGGCCTGGACGCGATCGTCACCTCGCCGCTGTCGCGCTGCCGCGACACCGCCGCCGAGGTCGCCGCCGTCACCGGGCTGGACGTCCGCGTCGAGGACGGCTTCCGCGAGGCGGACTTCGGCGAATGGGAGGGACTCACGTTCGCCGAGGCGGGCAAGGGCTGGCCGGCCGAGCTGAAGGCGTGGCTGGCCGACCCCGAGGTCGCGCCGCCCGGCGGTGAGAGCTTCGCCCACGTGTCCCGTCGCGTCCGCACCGCGCTGGACAAGCTGAAGGTCCGCCACCGCGAGCAGACCGTGCTGGTGGTCTCGCACGTCACGCCCATCAAGCTCCTGGTCAAGGACGCTCTGGGCGCCCCCATGCAGTCCCTCTACCGGATGCACCTGGGCGTGGCGGCCCTGTCGTCCATCGACTGGTACGCCGACGGCCCCGCCTCCCTGCACACGTTCAACGACACCCACCACCTACCGGCCTGACCCGTTCCAGGCCGAGCCTCTCCTAGAGGTTCGCAAGTTGACTTGCGAACCCTTGGGGTGCGTCAGTGACTTGCGCACCCGGTAGCCTTGGTGAACGGCGGACGAGTCGGCCGGGCGGCCGCGTCGGGGAGAGATCCCCGTCGAGGAAAGTCCGGGCTCCACAGGGCAGGGTGGTCGGTAACGCCGACCCGGGGTGACCCGCGGGAAAGTGCCACAGAAAGCAGACCGCCACCGGTCCGCCGGTGGTAAGGGTGAAACGGTGAGGTAAGAGCTCACCAGCGCCCACGGTGACGTGGGCGGCTCGGTAAACCCCACCCGGAGCAAGGTCAAGAAGGGGCTTCGCGAGAGGCTCCGCGCAGGTGCCCGAGGGCGGCCCGCCCGAGCCTGCGGGTAGACCGCTGGAGGCCGCCGGCAACGGCGGCCCGAGATGGATGGCCGCCACCCGCCGCCCCTCACGGGACGGCGGGCACAGAACCCGGCTTACAGGCCGACTCGTCCGCCCTTCCCTAGGATTCGATCCAGGGGAGGGTGAAGCGGGTGAAGACGATGCCGCCGGTGTTGCCGATCTCGTAGAGGTTGCCGACGGAGCCGTCGGCGAGGACGGCCATGGTGGAGTAGCCGGCGGCGCCGGGCTTGAGCAGGGCCGCCTCGGGCCAGCTCGCGCCGTCGTCGCGGCTGACGCGGACGGTGAGGTCGTTGCGGGCGGTCGCGGCGTTGTTGCTGTGCAGGGCGACGTTGGTCAGGGACGGGGTGCCGGAGGCCGGGCGCAGGTAGGAGATCTCGTCGCCGTTGCAGGCGGGGTCGATCAGGCCGCTGTTCCAGGCGGTTCCGAAGGCCGAGGTGACGTCCGGGGCGGTGGCGTACCAGCGGTCGCCGCCGCCGTTGGAGCGCATGTTCTGGGCGATCCGGCCGGTGGAGCGCTGGACGGCCTTGCTCTCGTTGACGCCGGTCGCGGCGGACGTCCCGTTGTGCCAGGTCGCGCCGTTGTCGTCGGAGTAGATGTTGGACGCGTGGTCCACGCCCCCGGCCTTGTAGACGATCGGCTGGACGAGGCGGCCGGAGGCGAGCTGGATGCCGTGGCCGGACGAGGCGAACATGCCCGCCCAGGAGGGATGGCGGACGTGCGGGTTGAGGTCGACCGGGGAGCTCCAGGTGGCGCCGTCGTCGGTCGAGGTGATGTAGCGGATGTGGGTGTTGTCCGGCGCGGTCGTGGAGGTGTCTCCCGGGACCGAGCTCCAGAAGCCGATGCCCGGCCTGGGGGAGTAGGTGAAGAAGACGAAGACCTTGCCGGTCTCGCGGTCCACGAGGATGCTCGGGTCGCCGTAGCCCTGGGAGGTGCTGGACGGCTTCGCGATGATCTTCGGGTGGGAGAAGGAGGCGCCGCCGTCGGTGCTGCGGGCCATCGCGAGCTGGATGTTGTTGGTGCCGCCGCCGAGGTCGTAGCTGCCGTCGACGCGGGCGTCCGCGACGGCGATGACCGTGCCGTTGCCGGTGACGCCGAGCGCCGGGATGCGCACGGATCTCGCGGCCTTGCCGAGCCCGTCGATGACCGTGGACGTGGTGAGGATGGTCTGGGAGTTCATGCCGGGCCGCCCGGACGCCAGCCCGCAGCCGGACGTGCCGGAGACGGTGTCGCTCCAGGAGCCCGACGAGACGTCGAAGGTGTAGGGGGTGCCGTCCGGGACCGTCCAGAAGAGGCCGTTGTGGCCGGAACCGGCGGGGACGGTGACGGTCCAGGGTGAGCCGCTGCGTCCGGGCCAGGCGACCGTGAACGTGCGGGAGGACGCGGAGCGGTTGTCCAGGATGAGGCGCAGGCGGTGCGGGTCGCCGCAGTCCATGGTGGCGCGGACGCTGAGCGCGTTCGAGCAGTCGAGCGTGCCGGTGCTGGTCTGGTCGAACCCTTGCGGGGTCGTCGTGTGGAACGTGTAGTTCGTGCCGGACGGCCTGGTGAAGTGGAAGTGGGCGCTGTCTCCGGCGGCGGCGCGGGTGGTCCAGGAGCCGACGCCGGGCCAGGTCAGGGTGAATGTGGTCGCGGCGGAGGTCTGGTTGACCACGGTCTGCTGGATGCGGCTCGACGTGCAGTCCTGGGTCACGACGGCGGACTGGCCGGCGGCGTGGGCGGGGGCGGCGGTCACCAGTGCCAGGGCGGTGATCGCGGCGACCGTGATGGCGCGGATGCGGGTGCGGGTGCGGGGGGACGTGGGCATGGGCCTCACCTTTCGACGGGACATAGGATGTAGGATGTCCGTCGTGGGATGAAGCTAGATGCGGCGGCCGGGGCCGTCAAGACCCGGGTCGCGTTTTTCCGTGCCGGGTCCTCAGTCCTCCGTGCCGGTGTCGTCGCGGGCCCGGTCGAGGCGGACGCGGATGCCGCGGAAGTGCGCGGCCATCGCCGGGGCGGCGGCCTCGCGGTCGCCCGCCCGCAACGCCTCGTAGATGTCGCGATGCCGCTGGGCGACGTCGGCGGCCTCCTGCTCGACGGGCGCGAGGTCGTGCTGCAGCGTCCGGTACACGTCCCAGAACGCGCTGAGAAGCTGGTTGACGATCGGGTTGGCGAGCGGCTTGTAGAGCAGCTCGTGGAACATCCGGTCGGTCTCCGGTGTCACCAGCCCGGCCGCGGCCTCCTCGTCCATCCGCCGCATGATCTCGTCCAGCTCGGTGTTGCCGGCGGCCAGGCCGCGGTCGATGACCTGCTCGACGAGGCCGCGTTCGAGTACCTCGCGGACGTCCACCAGGTGGGCCAGGTCGTCGCGGCCCTGCCGCTTGGACATGCGGGCGTGGAAGGTCAGCTCGTCGACGAGCGCGGCGAGCGACATGCTGCCGACGTACATGCCGAAGCCGTGCCTGATCTCCACGATGCCGACCGCCTGGAGGGCCTTGAGCGCCTCGCGCAGCGAGTTGCGGCTCACGTCGAGTTCCTCGACCAGCTCGAACTCGGTGGGCATCGGATCGCCGGCCGCCAGGCCGCGCTCCAGGATCAGCTGCTTGACCCGCTGCTGCACCTCCTCGGTCCGGCTGCTGCGGCCTCGCGTCGCACGTCCCCGCGTCCGTGCTGCGGTCATCGGCTCACGCTCCCCATCCCCGTCGGATTCGTCCCGCCGGATTCGTGCACTTCGGATTCGTCCGTACCTGGCTCCGGTGCGGCCCGGCACTTGACCTCGCCGGTGCCGACGCCTACGGTACACCGACGAACGACGTTGGATGTCCTACCTCCCGTCCGACCTGCGTCGGACCCCATGCACGGCCCATCACGGACCCCCACCACGGACCCCCAGCACGGCCCACCAC
>NZ_SMKK01000336.1 GCF_004348425.1 Actinomadura sp. 7K507 | reverse complement strand
ACCGGCACCCACTAATGCACCGACCCCAGCCCCCACCGCAACCCCGCAACAACCAAACCGTCGCTATCGCGTCCGAAGGCAGGTTTCGAGCTTGCGAGAAATCTGATCGCGCAGCGAGCCCCCAGGGCGAGTCGAAGCGATGCAGCGATCGCACCGTAGTTCCCGCCGAAGGGAGGGCCCCAGGGCCCGACCGCCAAGGGAACTACTAAGCAGTAGGAACGATGTCGGGGGCGCCTCGGCGGTGGGCGTCGGCTTCCTGGTCGCCGTCCTGGGTCTGGGAGGCTCGTTCGGCTTCCACGCGCTTGCGGTAGTACTCGATCTCGCGGTCGCGCTGCTTCTTGGACCAGCCGAGGACGGGGGCCAGGAGGTCGGCGGCCTCCTGGGCGACGCCGACGCCGCGGTCCCAGGTTTCGATGGAGATGCGGGTGCGGCGGGCGAGGACGTCGTTGAGGTGGCGGGCGCCCTCGTGGCTGGCGGCGTAGACGATCTCCGCGCGGAGGTAGTCGTCGGCGCCGGTGAGGGGTTTGGCGAGGTCGGGCTTCTCGGAGATCAGTTCCAGGAGGTCGTCCACGAGGGTGCCGTAGCGGCGCAGGAGGTGCTCGATGCGGGCGACGTGGACGCCGGAGCGGGACGCCAGGCGGTGGCGGGAGTTCCACATGGCCTGGAAGCCGTCGCCGCCGACGAGCGGGACGCGGTCGGTGCAGGACTCGGGGATCTTGCCGTCGAGGCCGTGGGCGACGGCGTCGATCGCGTCCTTGGCCATGACGCGGTAGGTGGTGTACTTGCCGCCCGCGACGAGGACGAGGCCCGGGACGGGGTGGGCGACGACGTGCTCGCGGGAGAGCTTGGAGGTCTGGTCGGTCTCGCCGGTGAGCAGGGGGCGCAGGCCCGCGTAGACGCCTTCCACGTCGTCGTGGGTGAGGGGCGTGGTGAGGACGCGGTTGACCTGGTCCAGGACGTAGTCGATGTCGGCCTTCGACGCGGCCGGATGGGCCTTGTCGAGGTCCCAGGCGGTGTCGGTGGTGCCGATGATCCAGTGACGTCCCCACGGGATCACGAACAGGACGGACGTCGCGGTGCGCAGGAGGATCCCGGTCGCGGAGTGGATGCGGTCCTTGGGGACGACGAGGTGGATGCCCTTGGAGGACTTCACGTGGATCTGCCCGCGGCCGCCGACGAGTTCCTGGATGTCGTCGGTCCACACGCCGGTGGCGTTGACGACCTGCTTGGCGCGGACCTCGCTGGTCGTGTTGCCCTCGAGGTCGCGGATGCGCAGCCCGGTGACGCGTTCCCCCTCGCGCAGGAAGCCGAGGCACTGGGTGCGGGACGCGATCTGCGCGCCGTACTCGGCGGCCGTCCGCAACGCCATCATCACGAAGCGGGAGTCGTCGACCTGCGCGTCCCACAGCTGGATCGCGCCGGTGAAGGAGTCCTTGCGCAGGGACGGGGCGAGCCGCAGCGCGCCGCGCCGCGTCAGGTGCTTGTGGTGCGGGACGCCGCGCGTGCTGCCCATCTGGAACGCGAGCGCGTCGTACAGCGCCACGCCGGCGCCGAGGTACGCGCGCTCCCACACGCGGTGCGTGGTGGGCAGCAGGAACGGGACGGGCTTCACCAGGTGCGGCGCGATCTGCTGCAGCAGCAGGCTGCGTTCGGTCAGCGCCTCCCGGACGAGGTCGAAGTTGTACTGCTCCAGGTAGCGGAGGCCGCCGTGGATCAGTTTGGACGAGCGCGACGACGTCCCGGACGCGAAGTCGCGGGCCTCGACGACCGCCACCGACAGTCCCCGGGTGGCCGCGTCGAGCGCCGCGCCGGCGCCGACGATGCCGCCGCCGACCACGACGACGTCGAATTCCTCGCGGCCCATGCGGTCCAGCGCCGCCGCCCGCTCGGCCGGACCGAGCCGGGAGCTGCCCAGGCCCGTCACAGGTGATCCCGTCATCGCGATTCCCCCCACAGCGGTTACGTTTCCGAGCGTTCCTACCCAAGAGTAGGGATGGGTCCACCCCGGAAACGACCGATTCCGCGTGGGTTCGCTCGCAATGAGCACCCCGACCGGGGTTCGCGGGGTCCCCGCGGCAGTGAAGATCGCTCAGTCGGTGGACCGGCGGGGAGCCACCACGACCTGTACCCGCTGGAATTCCTTCAACTCCGTGTAGCCGGACGTGGCCATCGCGCGGCGCAGGGCCCCGATCAGGTTCATCGACCCGTCCGCGACATGGGACGGGCCGTGCAGGATCTGCTCCATCGTCCCGATGGACCCGAGTTCGATGCGCGAGCCGCGGGGGACGTCGCCGTGGTGGGCCTCGCTGCCCCAGTGGTAGCCGCGCCCCGGCGCCTCGGTGGAGCGGGCGAACGGCGACCCGACCATGACGGCGTCGGAGCCGCAGGCGAACGCCTTGGCGATGTCGCCGCTGTTGACCATGCCGCCGTCGGCGATCACGTGCACGTAGCGTCCGCCGGACTCGTCCATGTAGTCGCGGCGGGCGGCGGCCACGTCCGCGACCGCCGTCGCCATCGGGACCGCCACGCCGAGGACGGTCCGCGTGGTGTGCCCGGAGCCGCCGCCGAACCCGACCAGCACGCCGGCCGCTCCGGTGCGCATCAGGTGCAGCGCGGCCGTGTAGGTGGAGCAGCCGCCGACGATGACGGGGACGTCCAGGTCGTAGATGAACTGCTTCAGGTTCAGCGGCTCGGCGCGCCCCGAGACGTGCTCGGCGGACACGGTGGTGCCGCGGATCACGAACAGGTCGACGCCCGCGTCGATGACGGCCTTGTGGAACTGGGCGGTGCGCTGCGGCGACAGCCGCGCCGCCACGGTGACGCCCGCGTCGCGGATCTCCTGGATCCGGCGGCCGATCAGCTCCTCCTTGATCGGCTCGGTGTAGATCTCCTGGAGCCGCTGCGTGGCGCGCACGCCGTCCAGCGAGGCGATCTCGGCGAGCAGCGACTCGGGGTTCTCGTAGCGCGTCCAGAGCCCTTCGAGGTCGAGGACGGCGAGCCCGCCGAGCCGTCCGACCGCGATCGCGGTGGCGGGGCTGACCACGCTGTCCATCGGCGCCACGACCAGCGGCATCTCGAAGCGGTAGGCGTCGATCTGCCAGGCGACGCTGACCTCCTCGGGATCGCGCGTCCGGCGGGACGGCACGATGCCGATGTCGTCGAAGGCGTACGCCCGGCGGCCGCTCTTGCCACGGCCGATCTCCACCTCAGCAGCCACTGCGCCCTTCTTCCTTACCTGCTCATCCCTACCGGGCGGGTCACCGTATCCGGCCCCGCGGGGTGTTCCCGCCGACCGCAGGAACAAGCCCCGAAGAGCTTACGTCAGCCTCCGCCACCTGCGGGACGCCCGCCTGGCCGGCGGGCCCTGGCACCGCGCTCCCGAAGACATGATCATGGCCATCCGAGCCGGCGGGCTCGGGATATTCGCCGGCCCGGGGACGCTCAACGGGCACGGCGCAGCGCGGGTTCCGGTGACGTGGTCATCGTGGCCCGAGTCGGCGGGCCTGAGGCGTTCGCCGGTCTGGGACGCTCGCCGGGGGTCAGCGGCCCTGGTAGTTGGGGGCCTCTACGGTCATCTGGATGTCGTGGGGGTGGCTCTCGCGGAGGCCGGCGGGGCTGATGCGCATGAGCCGGCCGCGTTCCTGGAGTTCGGGGATCGTGCGCGTCCCCGCGTACCACATGGACTGGTGGAGGCCGCCGATGAGTTGGTGCGCGACGTTGGCGAGGGGGCCGCGGTAGGGCACCTGGCCCTCCACGCCTTCGGGGATCAGCTTCTCCTCGCTGTGGACGTCGGCCTGGGCGTAGCGGTCCTTGGAGAAGGAGGCGCCGCGTTCGCGGTTGCGCATCGCGCCGAGCGAGCCCATGCCGCGGTACGACTTGTACTGCTTGCCGTGGACGAAGATCAGCTCGCCGGGGGACTCCTCGACGCCGGCGAGCAGGCTGCCCAGCATGACCGTGTCGGCGCCCGCGACCAGGGCCTTGGCGATGTCGCCGGAGTACTGGACGCCGCCGTCGCCGATCACCGGGATGCCGGCCTCCTTCGCGGCGCGGGCCGCCTCGGCGATCGCGGTGATCTGGGGGACGCCGACACCGGCGACGATGCGGGTCGTGCAGATGGAGCCGGGGCCCACGCCGACCTTGACGGCGTCGGCGCCCGCGTCGGCCAGGAGTTTCGCGCCCGCGTGGGTGGCGACGTTGCCGCCGACGACCTCGACCGCCGCGTTGCCCTTGATCGCGGCGATGGTGTCGGCGACGCCCTTGGAGTGGCCGTGCGCGGTGTCCACGATGATCACGTCGGTGCCGGCCTCGATCAGGGCGCGGGCGCGGCGGATCGCGTCCTCGCCGACCCCGACGGCGGCGGCGACGAGCAGCCGGCCGTCCGCGTCCTTGGTGGAGTCGGGGTACTGCTCGCTCTTGGTGAAGTCCTTGGTGGTGATCAGGCCCTTGAGGCGGCCGTCGGGGTCCACGAGGGGGAGCTTCTCGACCTTGTTCCCCCGCAGCAGGCGGAACGCCTCGTCGCGCGACACGTCGACCGGCGCCGTGACCAGCGGCATCGGCGTCATGACCTCGCGGACCGGACGGGACAGGTCGGTTTCGAAGCGCATGTCCCGGTTCGTCACGATGCCGACCAGGACGCCCCGGACGTCGGTGACCGGCACGCCCGAGATCCGGTAGAGGGAGCACAGATCCTCGACGTCGGCGAGCGTCGCGTCCGGCAGGCAGGTCACCGGATTGGTGATCATCCCGGCCTCGGAGCGCTTGACCCGGTCGGCCTTCTCCGCCTGCTCCTCGATCGACATGTTGCGATGCAGGACGCCGATGCCGCCCTGCCGCGCCATCGCGACCGCCGTGCGGGCCTCGGTCACCGTGTCCATCGCCGCCGAGGCGAGCGGGATGCGCAGCGAGATCTCACGGGTCAGGCGGGTCGTGGTGTCGGCCTCGCCGGGCTGCAGGTCGGAGTACCCCGGCAGCAGGAGCACGTCGTCGAAGGTCAGGCCCTGCGGGAGGACATTGTCGGACTCGGCGGCGGGGTTCATCGGGTTTCCTTTCGTGGATACTCCTGCTTTGGCAGGGGGAGGAAACGAAAGCGCGGGAGGGCAGCCAGGCCAAGGCGGCGCTCCGGCCTGTCAGGTCGCATCGCTGACCACACCTTCGGGTCTTGTGGTGTAGCCGTAGCCGTCGGCGCGCTGGAGGAGATGAAAGTGTTCGTGTCGGACGCCCTGGATCAGGCCGTGACGCGTGCGGATGTTGAAGCTCCCGCTGGCTCGTACGGCGATTCGTCCGGTGTGGGTGCCTGCGTTCTTCCCAGCAGGGACGACGGCGTGGGCGAGGTCTCCGGTCTGGTAGCCGAAGAAGGTCTTGACGCGGGGTAGGCGGAGGCGGGGGAAGCCGTACCGGTCGGTGCGGGTGCGGGTATACGTACCGCGTCCGGTCGCTGCAGCGATGAGCACGGTGCGCGGGATGCGGTCGATGGTGTCCAGGTGGCCGACGCACAGGGCGTCCAAGGTGTGCGTCTTGGGCAGGCCGGTGCGGGTGCGGTTCCATTTCGTGCGCCCGCCGGAAGCGGTCCGCACGGCAGGGAACGCGGCATCCAGGGCGCGCCGAAGTGCCGATCTGGTGGCGTTGACGGCCGCCGCATCGCGCAGCGGGACTTTGGCGTTGGCGAGGATGCGGGCGAGCTGCTTGGGGGACGTGCTGAGAAAGTCCTCAACGGACCGGTTGTTCTTAGCCCGGTTGCAGGGGATGCAGGCGGTGCACAGGTTGCCGACCCGGTCAGAGCCGCCCTTGGACCGTGGGTGGATGTGGTCGATGTTGAGCGGCACTGCGGTGGCGCCGCAATAGGCGCAGGCGCGTCCCCACTTGGCCAGCAGGTACTCGCGCACCTCGGTGCCGTGCAGCGTGCCGTGCTGGTACTCGGCTCCTTCGAGGGGGCGGCCCGCGGAGATGGTGTGGGTGTCGAACGCGACCCGTTCCAGGTGCACCGTTTGGACGGGTGCCCACCGGGCCAGGCGTGCGGTCCAGGCCATGGTGGTCTCGACCCGGTGCCGTAGGGACGGGGCAAGCCAGCCTCGGGGTTTGGTGCGGTTGGAGAAGCGCGGTGCGCGGTAGCGCAGGTTCCGCGATCTGCGGCCCCTGCGGTAGGCGGCGCGCTGTGACATCTTATTCCGGATGCTGCCGCCCCGATGGGCGAGAGCGATGCCGTACAGGCCCCGGCGGTTGCCGCCAGTGTTGGTGAAGACGGCGATGCCGGTGTGCTTGGAGCCGGGGTCAACGCCCAGCTCGACACCGTCCACCTGCGACTCGGCGATGGTGCGGTCCTTGACCCGGATGACGAACGGGGTGTGCCGGGCGACCACCGCCCTGCCTGTCTTGAGCAGCTTGCGCGCCCGGGCGGGCGTGGTCGACTGCAACGGTGCGCCGTGCTTGTCCAGGACGAACACGGCGGGGTGGCCCTCACGGACCTTCTCCCCAACCGCAGGGTTGGGGGTGACGCGCTCGACGCCAGGTGAAGCGCCGAGCATCTCCCCTCGCACATGTACCGCGCCGGGTGCCTGACGGCCTTCGAGCCCCGTTTCGTCCCCGATCCGGGGGATGTCTACTGACCCGAATTCGAGAGCGGGCTGCTGAGGAAGCACAGCCCGGTCGGTCTTCCGTCCTACGCGATACGTAGCCAACTTCGTTCACCTCCAACGTGCTGTTGGCCGGTGCTGGTAACGGCGGCCCTCAGCCAGTACGGCTGAAAGCCCCCTCCTCCAGGAAGGGGGATCCCGTTACGACGACCTTCCCATAGTGGTGGCGGCATCGGGCCAGGTCACGGCGACCCTGTTCCCATGGTAGAGCGTGGATCGGCGTCGGGACGGTGGGTTGCGCGCGGTGGGCAAGTGGTCTTGATGACATCTCGGAACAATCGGGACAGCGCTGAGCATTCCCACTTTGCGTGATCGTTCGCGTACGGAGAAGACCGGGGGGTGCACCTCGCGGGGCGTCAAGCAGTAGCGTGGTGGATGTGCACGACGATGCTCCGCTCGACCCGTTCGCCGGCGACCCGGAGGACCCGGCGGCGTCGCTCGGCGATCCCGGCGACGAGAGCGCTCCGCTCAGCGTGACGGAGCGCGAGGACGTGCTGGCCGACCTCGCCGACCTGGAGGTCTTCCGCGCCCTGCTGGAGCCGCTCGGGGTGCGCGGGCTCACCGTCGACTGCGGCGACTGCGGCAAGCTCCACTACATCGACTGGGACCTGCTGCACGGCAACCTGCGCCACCTGCTGGACGAGGGCCTCCCCCGCGTGCACGAACCCGCGCTCGCCCCCGACCCCGTCGACTACGTGAGCTGGGAGTACGCCCGCGGCTACGTCGACGGCGTGATCGACAGCGAAGAGGGCCGCGACGAGAACTGACCCCGCGCCCGGTGCCTCTTGGCGGGCCGGTCAGTCGCGGTGGCGGTTGTTCCGGTGGCGGTTCAGTTCTTCCTGGGCGCGTTTGCGGAGGTCGTCCAGGTGGCGGCGCGTGTCGTCGGAGCGGTCGCCCGGCGTGCGGGGCGGGGGCGACTGGACGGTGATGGCCGGGATGTCCGGAAGGCGGGGACGGTCGCCGGGCGGGAACGGGTGCCGCGGGCGCGGTTCGGGCTCTTCGCCGTCCGCCCGGTCGCCGGA
>NZ_SMKK01000335.1 GCF_004348425.1 Actinomadura sp. 7K507 | reverse complement strand
CCCCTGACGCGCTCCCGCGCCCCGCGGCCGCGAAGGGCCCGTCCCGCCGCCCCGAACCGCCGCGCCCGGCCCGCGGCTAGGCCCCTGCGGTCAGGGCGCCGTCCGCATCGGGATCAGCGGGCGCGCCGGCGGAAGGCCAGCGGGAGGGTGAGGAAGATCACGATGGCGGTCAGGGCGAAGGCGGCCGGGTAGCCGGTGTGGGTGGCGGCGACGCCGAACGCGACGCCTCCGATGCCCATGCCGCCGTCGTAGCCGATGTTCCAGATCGCGCTGACCGTCCCGTAGCCGGAGGCGGGCGCCCGCTCGTACATCATCGACAGGCTCGCGTTCTGCGTGACCCCGAAACCCGCGCCGAAAAGGAGCACCGCGACGAACACCGCGACCGGGTTCGGCACCAGCACCAGCAGGGCGATCCCGGCGGCCGAGAGCAGGACGGCGGGCGGCAGCAGCCGCGCCGCGCCGTGCCTGTCCCCGATGCGTCCCGACCACCAGCGGGTGAGGGTGGTGGCGGCGGGCTGGACGAACAGCGCCGCCGCCGCGACGCCCGCCGCCGGGACCGCCTCCGGCAGGAACGTGATCAGGACGCCCGCCGCCATCGCGGTCGAGGCGAACGCGGCCGCGGGACGCAGCAGGCCCGCCGACCGCAGTCCCGCGACGATGCCGAAGGACCGCTCCGCCGGCGTGGACGCCCGCCGGCGCGGCAGGCCGGGCAGCATGGCCAGTGCCGCGAGCGGGAGCACCGCGGCCGCGACGAACACGGGCGGGTAGCCGACCTGCTCCGCGAGCCACACGCCGAGCGGCAGGGCGAGCACCGCCGGTAGCTGGGAGGTGACGCCGAACAGGCCGAGCGCCTCGCCCCGCCGCGGCGCCGGGGCGAGCTCGGCGACCATCGCGTTCGGAACGACCACGGCGATCCCGAAGCCGAGACCGCGCACCAGGCTCACCGCGATGATCGTCGGCATGTCCGACGAGGCGGTCAGCGCGAGCGGCGGGAGGCCGAGGAGCAGCAGCCCCGCCGCGAGCACCGGCACGTAGCCGAACCGGGCGAGCAGGCGGGGCAGGGCGAGTTCGACGAGGACCGTCGTCAGCATCAGCGAGCCCGTCGCGAGGCCCGCGCCGGTGCGGCCCGCCCCGCCGGCCACGGCGTACATCGGGACGACCGACAGCAGCAGGAAGACCCCGGCCAGGCTCGTGAACGTGGCCGCGAACACCAGTGCCAGCTGTCGCCCGACCAGGCGCGGGCGGGCCCCGCCGGCGTTCTCGCGGGCGTCCTCGGCCCGCCGTGACGGCTCGCTCATACCGACGACGTTAGAAGATCGCCCGGACCGCTCGGTTCTTGAGTTGGTTGCTAAGAGCGGCGGCCGAGCATGTGAGGAGACTTCATACCGTCCCTCATGCCCCGTGGGACACGGTGGTCAGCGTTCGGTGTCCAGTCCACCCCTGGAGCGAGAATGCGACTACGGAGCCTGTTCACAACCGCGGCGCTGGGCCTTGCCCTCGCCATGCCCGTGGTCGCGGCGCCGCAGGCGGCCGCCGTGCCCCAGACCACTGTGCCCCAGACCACGGCCGCCGCGCCGCCGGGCTGCGACGCCACCGACGCCGAGATCTACGCGGAGCCGCCCGCGACCGTGCGGGGGAACCCGGGCGACCCGCTCGCCTGCCGCCCGGTGAAGCTGACGAACATTCCCGGCGACGTCCCGATGCAGGCGTGGAAGGTCCGGTACGTCTCGACGGACGTGAAGGGCGCCAGGAACGTCGTGACCGGGACGGTCGCCGTCCCCGACGCGCCCTGGACGGGGGACGGCTCCCGCCCGACCGTCGCGTTCAACCCCGGGACGCTCGGCTCCGGCCTGCAGTGCGCGTTCTCCAAGCAGCTCGCCGGACAGTACGTCGACATGTACGAGGGCGGGAACCTCCAGCTGTTCCTGAAGGCCGGCCACGCGGTCGCGGCGACGGACGGGGTCGGGTACCTGAACGGGCAGGTCCACACGTACATGATCGGCGCCAACGCCGGTCACGCCCTGCTGGACGTCGTCAGGGCGTCCCGCCGGATCCCCGGTGGAACGCTCACGGCGGACGGCGACGTCGGCATCTCCGGCTACTCCGAGGGCGGCGCCGCCTCGCTGTGGGGGGCGCAGCTCGCCGCGTCCTACGCGCCGGAGCTGAACGTGGTCGGCGCGGCGGCGGGCGGCGTGCCCGGCGACCTGAAGGTGACCGCGAAGGCGCTCAACGGGAGCCTGTTCGCGGGCTTCCTCGCCGACGCGCTCGTCGGGCTGAACGCCGCCTACCCGGAGATGCCGTTCACCGAGCTGATGAACGACAAGGGCGAGCAGGCCATCGCGGACGTGAAGACCCACTGCCTGTTCGGGACGCTCGCCGTGTTCCTCGGCGCGAGGATCGAGAACTTCTCCACCGACGGCCTGTCGCTGGAGCAGCTCTACGCGGTGAAGGGTCCCGGCGGTGTGACCTGGGGCGAGATCGTCGACCGGCAGAGGCTCGGCGTCGGCATCGGCACCCCGTCCTCGGACGCCAAGTACAAGATCGACTTTCCGGTGTTCCAGTACCGGGGCTGGTTCGAGGAGATCATCCCGCACGAGACCGAGGACGCCACCAGGCAGCGCTACTGCGACGCCGGCATCAACACCACCTGGAAGAACAACTACCCGACCGAGCACCTGAGCACCGACTGGGGCGCGGCCGGGGACGTGACGAACTTCCTCGACGACCGGTTCGCAGGCAAGCCCGCCGAGGGCAACTGCTGACCGCCCCCCGCTCGCGGCCGGGCCGCCGGGACGACCGGCGGCCCGGATCCGTGACCGGGGGACTCCCCGCCATCGAATCCGTTAGGAGCACTACATGACAGCGGGCGTTGCCGACGCCGGCAGCCGGACCCCGCAGCCCGACATCTCCGGGACCGTCCCGTTGCCCGAGCGCATCGCGGTCGTGGTCTTCGTGGCGGCGCCGATCATCGGGGTGCTGGGGGCGATCCCCTTCCTGTGGGGCTGGGGTATCGGCTGGACGGACGTGGCCATCTTCGCGTTCCTGTATCCGATCAACGCGATCGGGATCACGGTCGGCTACCACCGGCACTTCACGCACGGCGGCTTCAAGGCCAAGCGGTGGCTGCGGATCGCGCTCGCGATCCTCGGCGGGCAGGCCATGCAGGGGTCGGTCATCCGGTGGGTCGCCGACCACCGCCGCCACCACAAGTACGCCGACCAGGAGGGCGACCCGCACTCGCCCTGGGCGTACGGGCCCGGCGTGTGGGGTCTCACCAAGGGGCTCTACCACGCGCACATGGGCTGGCTGTTCAGCAAGGACCGCACGTCCCGCAGCAAGTACGCGCCCGACCTGCTCAAGGACAAGGACATCCGCTTCCTGTCCCTCGACCCGGTCTACGCGGTGATCGTGCTCTCCACGTTCCTCGTCCCGATGGGGCTCGGCGCGCTGCTCACGTTCTCCTGGCACGGCGCCCTCACCGCGCTGTTCTGGGCGGGGCTCATGCGGGTGTTCGCCGGCGAGCACATCACGTTCTCGATCAACTCGATCTGCCACGTGTTCGGCAGGGAGGACTTCAAGACCCGCGACAAGGCGCGCAACGTGTGGTGGCTGGCGATCCCGTCGTTCGGCGAGTCCTGGCACAACCTGCACCACGCCGACCCGACGTGCGCCCGGCACGGCGTCCTCAGAGGGCAGATCGACATCAGCGCCCGCGTCATCTGGGTCTTCGAGAGGCTCGGCTGGGTCTGGGACGTGCGCTGGCCCGACCACGAGCGCCTCGCCACCCGCCGCGTCCCCCGCGGCCCCCGCGGCGAATCGGCCGCGGACACCGTCTCGTCCTGACCCGCCTCCAGTACGGGAGCCACGAAGCATGACTGAAATGCCTGCCCTCGACCGGACGCCCCTCATCGAGCGGCTCTCCCGGTTCGCCAAGGACTTCCCCGACGACCGGGCCTACACGTTCATGGACTACATGACGGACCCGGACGGCATCGCCCTCGAAGTCACCTGGGGCGAGCTGGACAGGCGCGCCCGGTCCATCGCCGCCGCGATCCGCCGCGCCACCGAGCCGGGACGGCGCGTGGCGCTGCTCGCCCCGCAGGACCTCCACTACGTCACCGGGTTCCTCGGCGCGATGTACGCCCGCGTCATCGGCGTCCCGCTGTTCTCGCCCGACCTGCCCGGCCACGGCGACCGGCTGCTCGCCGTCTACAAGGACGCCGAACCCGACGTCGTGATCACGTCGAGCGCGTCGCTGCCGCACGTCGAGGCGTTCCTGGCGGACGAGACCGTCCCGGCGCCGGCCGAGATCATCGTCGCGGACCAGGTGGACGGGTCGCTCGACTGGACGCCCGAGCCGATCGACCCCGGAGACGTCGCCTACCTGCAGTACACGTCCGGCTCGACCCGCACCCCCGCCGGCGTGATCATCACGCACGGCAACTTCGCGACGAACGCCGAGCAGCTGTGGGAGACGTTCGAGGGCATCCCGCGCGAGTCGACCGGCGTGAACTGGCTGCCGGTGTTCCACGACATGGGCCTGGTCACCACGGTCGCGCTCCCGCTGGTCTACGGGAACCCGGGCGTGATCATGGACCCGGTCGCGTTCATCATGCGTCCCGTCCGCTGGCTGGAACTGCTCAGCGAGCAGAGCCACGCGTTCACCGGAGGCCCGAACTTCGCCTACGAGTACCTCACCGCGCAGGTCACCGAGGAGGAGAAGAAGGACCTCGACCTCAGCGGCGTCCAGGTGTTCATGAACGGCGCCGAGCCGATCCGGGAGAGCACGCTCAGCGGGTTCTATGAGGCGTTCAAGGACTGCGGGCTGCGGCCCGAGGCGCAGGTGTGCGCCTACGGCCTGGCCGAGGCGACCGTCTACGTGTCGGCGTCGTCGCGCTTCCGGGAGCCGACGCGGCGGGCGTTCGACCACGAGCGGCTGCGCCGCGGCGCAGCCGAGCCGTGCGCCGCCGACGCGCCCGGCGCGATCCAGCTGATCGCCTGCGGGACGTCCTACGGCCAGCACGTCGTCATCGCCGACCCCGAGACCGGGGACGGCCTGCCCGACGGCAAGGTCGGCGAGATCTGGGTGCACGGTCCGAACGTCGCCGCCGGGTACTGGGGGCGCCCGGAGGCCACCAAGGAGACGTTCGAGGCCGAACTCCGCGACCCGGGCGACCTGCCGGGCCGGCCGTGGATGCGTACCGGCGACCTGGGCGTCATGCACGAGGGCGAGCTGTTCGTCACCGGCCGGATCAAGGACCTGGTCATCGTCGACGGCCGCAACCACTACCCGCAGGACATCGAGTTCACGGTCTCGGGCGCGCACAAGGCGATCCGCCGCGAGTACACCTGCGCCGTGTCCGTCGACGTGCCCGCCGACGCCGGCGAGACCGAGGGCCTCGTCGTGATCGCCGAGCGGAACCGGCGGGTGCCGATCGCGCTGCTCGACCTCGGCGAGGTCGCCCAGGGGGTGCGGACGGCCGTGAAGCAGCAGCACGACCTGCGCGTCCACGACTTCGTCCTGATCGAGCCCGGCGGGCTGCTCCGCACCAGCAGCGGCAAGATCGCGCGGGCCGCCTGCCGCCAGGCCTATCTCGACGGGACCCTGCCGATCACGGAGGTGCCGTCCAAGAGCGAGTGACTCCGACAACGGCCCTGGGGCGGGGGAGCTAGGCGTCCTCCTGGCCGGTGTCCCGGATCCAGACGGGGAGCAGCAGCATCAGCTCCAGCCGCAGCGCGGGGTCCTCGATGTCGTAGTCGAAGAGCTCGTGGAGCCGCGCGAGCCTGTACCTGACCGTCTGCGGGTGCACGGACAGCGCCTCGGCGGCGTCGGTCGCGTTGAAGCCGTGCCGGAGGCACTCCAGCATCGTGGCGGCCAGCCGGCCGCCGCGTTGCCGGCCGAGGGCGGTGAGCGGCGCGAGCCTGCGCCGCACCGCCGCCTCGGCGAGCGTCCAGCCCTCCTGCAGCAGCAGGTCCGGCATGTGCCGGTCGGCGTGGACGAGGGCGCCGGTCCGCCGCGCGTCTCCGTTCGCGGCCGGGGCCGGTGCCTGCCCGAGGCGCCCGGCCACCATCAGATCGAGGGTCCGGTGCGCCCAGTGCAGCGACACGCCGGCCTGGTCCGCCGGTACCGACGGCCCGACCGCGCCCGTCCAGCCGCGGAGGGTGGCGGTGAGCCGGTCGGCCCCGCCGGGGCGGTCCGGGTCCGGCATCACCAGGCAGGGGCGTCCCTTGTCGAGGCCGCTCAGCAGGAACGGCGGCAGCCCGGCGGGTCCCTCCCCGCCGCTGCCGGGACGCGGGCTCAGCACGATCACCGCCAGCCGCTCCGGCAGCCGCCACCCCGCGAGGTTGGACTGCTCGGCCACGATGTCCTGCGGCGCCGCCGGTTCCGACAGCAGCAGGCTCAGCAGCCGGCCGCGCCGCTGCTCCCGCTCGCCCGCCGCCTTCTCCCGCGCCCGCGCGTAGCCCTGCGCGGCGGCGGAGGCCAGCAGGTCCAGGTACGCGAAGTTCACCTCGGCCAGCGAGATCGCCAGCTCCCGCGGCTTCTTCAGCCGGTCGGCCTCCCGCGACAGGTACCGCCAGGCCGTCCGGGACGCGATCCGCAGCGCGTTCTGCAGGTGCTCCAGCGAGCGTCCCTCGACCGCCTCCCCGTATCCGATGTCGAAGAAGACCTGGTGGACCTCCTGCCAGGACGCGTCGGGATCGGCGATCATCTGGACGAAGTGCCCCATGCCCTGCTCCGCCGCGACCCGCATCACGTCGATGTAGACGGGATCGTCCGGCCGGGCGTACTCGGGAATGTGGCGCAGTACTCCCTCCACCATGGCGTCGACGAGGGCCGGAAGGTGCGGCCGCATCCACTGCGCCTCTTCCCTGGGGACGTCCCTCCACGGCTGGGCCGACAGGTCGTCCCCGGAGGATCTCGCGTGGAGCTCGGTCAAAGCGTCACCTCCAGAGCGGGCACCCGGGCCGTCAGGCTAGGCACATCCTGCCCCCTATGGCACTCACTTTGCTCACAAACCCGCCCAGACCCCGGGACCACCTATGTCGGCAGCGTGAGCAGGACGACCGCGACTCCGGCGCCCGCCAGCCCCGCCGCCTGTGCCGCCGACAGCCGTTCGCGCAGCGCGGTGACGCCGAGCAGGACCGGCACCACCGGATACAGCGACGACAGCACGACCGCGATGACGACGAGCTGCTCGCGCGTGGCCAGCAGGTAGAAGACCAGCGCGGCCGCCGCCAGGCCTCCGTTCAGCGCGGACCAGAGCCAGGTCTTCCCGGACGGGAACAGGCCCCGCGGCGATCCGATCATCGGCGCGATCGTGAGGACGGCCGCGACCCTGCCCGCCGCCACGGGCCAGAGCCCGGCATCGCCGCCGGCCTGGGCGAGGGCCAGGTACTGGATCCCGATTCCGCAACTCGCGACGAGCCCGTTGAAGAGCGCCGCGCGCATCCTGCCGTGGTCCTCCGAACGCGACCGGGAGACCAGCCACAGCGCGGGCAGGACCACGGCGATCCCCGCCCACGCGGGCGCCGACGGGCGGTCGCCCAGGAACGCGACCCCGGCCACCACCGGCAGCGCGACCCCGCCGACCGCGCTGACCGGGACCACCACGCTCATGTTCCCGTTGCTGATGCCCCGGTAGAGGAAGACCATCGCGGCACCCGTCCCCACCCCCGACA
>NZ_SMKK01000334.1 GCF_004348425.1 Actinomadura sp. 7K507 | reverse complement strand
GGGGTGAGGCGGGCCGGGGTGACGAACTCGGTGTCGCCGGCGTCGTAGCGGGCGGTGTAGTCGTAGCGGCCGCCAGGGGCGACGATCTCCACGGCGGGCAGGGCGGTGGGGGTGCCGTCGCGGTCGATGACGCTGACGGCCACCTCGGTGCCGGAGATGCAGCGCTCGACGAGGGCGGCGTCGCCGTAGGCGAAGCAGCCGACCATGGCGGCGGAGAGGTCGGCGGCGTCGCGGACGACGGAGGCGCCCAGCGCCGAGCCGCCTCGGGTGGGCTTGACGAAGAGGGGGAGTCCGAGGCTGCGGAGTATCCGGTCCAGGACGGACGCGGCGCCGAGGTCGTGGAAGACCTCTTTCGGCAGTGCGACCGAGGCGGGGGTGCGCAGGCCGGCGCGGCGCACGACGGACTTGGCGGTGGGCTTGTCCCAGGCGACGCGGCAGGCGTCGGGGCGGGCGCCGACGTAGGGGACGTCGAGGAGATCGAGGACGTCGCGGATGGAGCCGTCCTCGCCGGCGGCACCGTGCAGGACGGGGAACACGGCGTCCGGGGGGTCGTCGGTGAGGGCGTCGAGGAGCGTGGCGTCCGCGTCGCGGAGTTCGACGGGGATGTCGAGGGCGCGCAGGGCGTCCGAGACTCGGCGGCCGGATCGGAGCGACACCTCCCGCTCGTAGGAGAGTCCCCCGGCCAGGACGACGACGTGCCCTAGTTCCACTTGTGCCCCTCTAGGTGATCTGTCGATGAAAGAACGCACCGGCTTCCGGGTGGAAGCCGGTGCGTTTCACGTGAAACATTCAGACGACGTCCGGCCCCGGAGCCTGGACACCGCTGTCGCCGTCGGTGACGGCCCCACCGAAAGTGTCCCGGAGCCGGATCTCATCTTCCACCACCGCCGCGAGCCTGCGGACGCCCTCGCGGATCCGGTGGGGTTCGGGGAAGCAGTAGGACAGCCGCATGTGGCGGTGGCCGGTGCCGTCGGCGTAGAAGCCGGTGCCGGGGACGTACGCGACGCGCTCGGCGATCGCGCGGGGGGCCATCGCCTTGGCGTCGAGGCCCTCGGGGAGCGTCAGCCAGACGAAGAAGCCCCCGGCGGGGCGCGTCCAGGTGCAGCCGTCCGGCATGAACTGTTCGAGGGATCCGAGCATCGTGTCGCGGCGGGTCCGGTAGAGCTCGCGGAAGTCCTTGATCTGCTCCTGCCACGGCTGCGTGGCGAGGTACTCGCGGACGGCGAGCTGCGAGAAGTTCGACGGGCACAGGATCGCCGACTCGGCGGCCAGGACGAGCTTGGCCCGGACGGCGTGCGGCGCCAGCACCCAGCCGACGCGAAGGCCGGACGCGATCGTCTTGGAGAACGAGCCGAGGTAGATGACGCGCTCGGAGTCGTCCGCGCGGAGCGCCCGCATGGGTTCGCCCTCGAAGCCGAGGAGGCCGTACGGGTTGTCCTCGACGACCAGCACGTCGTACTCCGCGCAAATCTCCAGGATCTGGGCGCGGCGGGCGGTGGTGAGAGTGACGCCCGCGGGGTTCTGGAACGTCGGGACGGTGTAGAGGAACTTGACCGGGCGTCCCTCGCGGCGCAGTCGCGCCAGGGCCTCACGGAGCGCGCTGGGGATGAGGCCCGCCTCGTCGAGGGGGACGTGCACGACGTCCGCCTGGTAGGAGGCGAATGTCCCGAGTGCGCCGACGTAGGAGGGCGCCTCCGCCAGGATGACGTCGCCCGGGTCGACGAAGATCTTGGTGATGAGGTCGAGGGCCTGCTGGGCGCCGACCGTGACGACGACGTCGTCCGCGGACGCCTGGACGCCTTCGAGCGACATGACGTCGCAGATGTGCTCACGGAGCCGCTCGTCGCCCTGCGCGGAGCCGTACTGCAGCACGTCCGCGCCCCGGCCCGCGACGAGGTCGCCGATCATCTGGCCGACGGCGTCGAGGGGGAGTGCGGAGACGTTCGGCATCCCGCCCGCGAGCGAGACCACCTCGGGACGGGCGGCCATCGCGAACAGAGCCCGGATCTCGGACGGCACCATGCCGGCGGCACGCGCGGCGTAGCGGTCGGTGTAGGCATCTGTGCGCGAGTGCTGTTCCACGAGGCACCTCCGAGGTGGATTGGCTTGCCTGCAAACTACGGCATCGGCCGGAGCGATCCGGCGGAACCCCGGGACGTACCGGGGCCGCCGTTGCGGCGACGCCGCGCAAGATCCGTGCCGGGCGCGCCGTCCGGGTGGGGATCCCCCTGTCCGATACGATGCCCGAGGATCCCGGAATGTTGCCGGGAACTTCCACGAGTGGCGTTCCGCCCGAGAAACCGATGGCCCGGCCCGGCCGCGGGTTTCACGCCGGGCGGGCGAGTACCGCAACAGGGGGTGCCGTCCCGGTGTCGCGTCGTCTCGTCAACATCACGCTGGACAATCTCGGTGATCTGCCGCACCGATGCCGCGGCTGCGTGTTCTGGGAACTGGACCCGGTCAGCCGGGACCGGGCGCTGGACACCGGGGACTCCGACCTCGAGAAGGAGGCCTGGATCTCCTCGACGCTGCTGGAGTGGGGCGGCTGCGGCAAGATCGTGTACGTCGACAACGTCCCCGCGGGGTTCGTGATGTACGCGCCGCCGCTGTACGTGCCGCGTTCGGTGGCGTTCCCGACGAGCCCGGTCAGCGCGGACGCGGTGCTGCTGATGACCGGCCACATCCTGCCGGAGTTCGCGGGCGGCGGGCTCGGCCGGATGCTGGTCCAGGGCGTCGCGAAGGATCTCACCCGGCGGGCGGTGAAGGCGATCGAGGCGTTCGGCGACCTGAAGGGCGAGGAGGGCGGCTGCATGGTGCCCGCCGACTACCTGCTGTCGGTCGGGTTCAAGACCGTCCGGCCGCATCATCGGTATCCGCGGCTCCGGCTGGAGCTGAAGTCCGCCCTGTCGTGGCGTGAGGACGTCGAGGTGGCCCTTGAACGGCTCCTGGGCTCCATGACCCCGGAAGGGGCGCTAAGGCCCGTGTGAGACATTCTGTGACGTTCTACGCATGTGGCCCGCGCTCCGGACTGACGGAGCACGGGCCACATGCGTTGTGCGCGCACCGCGGGAGGCGGTGGGACGCCGGTCAGATGAAGTCGGCGAGGTCCTTGAGGAGGGCGGCCTTGGGCTTGGCCCCCATGATCTGCTTGACGACCTCGCCGCCCTTGTAGACGTTCATCGTCGGGATCTGCATGACGCCGTACTTCTGCGGCACCTGCGGGTTCTCGTCGATGTTGAGCTTGACGATCTCGATCTTGTCGCCGTGCTCCTTGGAGATCTCCTCCAGGATCGGCGCCACCATCCGGCACGGGCCGCACCACTCGGCCCAGAAGTCGACGAGGACGGGCTTGTCGTTGTCCAGGACCTCGGACGCGAAGTCGGCGTCGGTCACGGCTTTCATGGTTCTCCTTCGGTTCGCGCGCGGGCGGGCGGGCGGCCCGCCCGCGCGTGTCTGGCGTTTCGTGTCGGAGCCGGACGCCGCGCGGCAGCCAGGGCATTCCAGCCCGATGCGTCCGGCAGGAGCCGGAATGCCTCGGTAGCCCTCGGCGGCTCAGGCCTGCGGCACCGTGTCCGCGGCGTCCTGGTCCTGGAGCCACCGCTCGGCGTCGATCGCGGCCGAGCAGCCGGTGCCGGCGGCGGTGACCGCTTGACGGTAGATGTGGTCGACGACGTCCCCGCAGGCGAACACGCCGGGGACCTTCGTCTTCGTGGTCGGGGCGTCCACGAGCAGGTAACCGTCGGTGTCGGTCTCCAGCTGGCCGTCGAACAGCTCGCTGCGCGGGTCGTGGCCGATCGCGACGAACAGCCCGGTGATCTCCAGCGAGGACGTCTCGCCCGTCCTGGTGTCGCGGACGGTCACACCGGTGACGCGGTCGTCGCCGGTGATCGCGGTGACCTCGCTGTCCCAGCGGAACTTGATCTTCTCGTTGGCGAACGCGCGGTCCTGCATGATCTTGGATGCGCGCAGCTGGTCGCGGCGGTGGATCACGGTGACGGAGCGGGCGAACTTGGTGAGGAAGATGGCCTCCTCCATCGCGGTGTCGCCGCCGCCGACGACGGCGATGTCCTGCTCGCGGAAGAAGAAGCCGTCACACGTCGCGCACCAGGAGACGCCGCGTCCGGACAGTCGCTTCTCGTCCGGCAGGCCCAGCTCGCGGTAGCCGGAGCCGGTCGCGACGATCACGGTCCTGGCGAGGTGGGTCTCGTCGCCCACCTTGACGACCTTCGGGTCGGCGGTGAGGTCGACCTCGGTGACATCGTCGGCGACGAGCTCGGCACCGAAGCGCTCGGCCTGCTTGCGCAGGCTGTCCATCAGGTCGGGCCCCATGATCCCGTCCGGGAAACCGGGGAAGTTCTCCACATCGGTGGTGTTCATCAGCGCACCACCCGCGGTCACCGAACCCTCGAACACCAGCGGCTTGAGGTCTCCGCGGGCCGCATATACGGCGGCCGTGTAGCCCGCGGGGCCCGAGCCGATGATGATGACGTTACGGACGTCGCTCACTGTTATGCGCCTCTCCTCATTGGCCGCCTGTGCCGCACGACCCGGCCTGTCAGTCGCGTCAACCGATCCTAGGGGGAACTCATTCCCGCACCCCAGGCCCCCAGGCTCGACGCGCCCGGGCCCGGCGCCGGGGGGTGCTGCAATAGGCTCCGGGGATGGCTCGGATTTTGCTTCTTCACTCGATGTACGGGCTGCGGCCGGCGGTGGGGCTGGCGGCCGACCGGCTGCGTGAGGCGGGGCACGAGGTGCACGTTCCCGACCTGTACGACGGGCGGGTCGTGGACTCGTCCGAGGAGGGCTTCGAGATCAAGGAGGAGATCGGCCGGGACGAGCTGCTGCGGCGCGCGGTGGCGGCGGCCGCTCCCCTGGTGGACGAGGGCGGCCTCGTGTACGCCGGGTTCTCGCTCGGCGGCGCCCTCGCCCAGACCCTCGCGCTGGCCGATGCCAAGGCCGGCGGGCTGCTGCTGATGCACGGCACGTCCGACATGGCGGACGACGCGTCCACCGACATCCCGGTGCAGCTGCACGTCGCCGACCCCGACACCTACGAGCCGGTCGACTGGCTGAACGCCTGGTACCTGCGGATGCGCAGGGCGGGCGCGGACGTGGAGATCTTCCGCTACCGGGGCGCCGGGCACCTGTTCACCGACCCGGACCTGCCCGATTACGACGCCGAGGCCGCCGAACGCGCCTGGACGGTCGCCCAGGGCTTCCTCGACTCCCTGTGACCGGAAGAGCGGGTCCTCATCTGCCCCGCGCCGAGCCCTGGTGGCTTTCCTGGTGAGGGGAGGCCGCCCGGGCGGAGCGAGCGGAGCGAGACCAACGATGGGAGGCCATGGACAAGGCGTGCAGCCGCGTCCATGGCCTCCGAATATGTGGTCAGGCGTTCTCTAGCGTCTTCAGCACGTGCTGGTCATTGGCCGTGCACTCGGTGCCGACGACCCACACGTTCCACTTGCCGGGCTCGTCGCCGCGGGCCACGATGACGTTGGCCGGGGTCCCCTCGTAGAGGGCCTCGTCGACCAGTTCGGGTGCCTTCCCCTGGGTGACGGCGTAGACGCATGACCTGAGGTGCGGTCCGGCCGTGGTGACTCCGGGCCCGGTCCGCCGCTCGTTCATGAACTCGGAGACCTGGGAGCCGAGGTCCCCGGCCCGGTACTCGGTGCCGCTGCTGTGGACCTTGAAGGCCGGCGCGCCCTCCGGGGCGGCGACCTTCGGGTCGACGTCGTTCGTCCTCTCGTGGGACTGGTCCTGGGCCGGCGCCGCCGTCGAGCCGTCGTTGCTGCTCGCGCCGTCCAACGCGATCGAACCGACCGCCGCGCCGCCGCCGACAACGATCACGGCAGCGGCGGCGGCGGACAGTGTCCGCCAATGCCGCCTTCCGCGCCGCTGTTCCATGCTCACCACGGTGGCGTTGTTCAGCGACTCCGCGGCGATCGCGGTGTCGATGCGTTCGGCCAGTTCGGCGGGGATGGACGGCGCGGGTGCCTCCGCCAGGATCCGGGACACGTCCGCAAGGTCGGCGGACAGGTCACGGCAGTCGGCGCAGGTGTCGAGGTGCGCGTTGACGGAGGCGGCTTCGTCGTCTTCGAGCAATCCCTCGGCCAGGTCGGCCAGGACGTCGTAGTCAAGATGTGCGGGGTTCACTTGGGCATGCCACCTCCTTCCACACCTCCGACGTTTTTGTGGTCCCGTCGGTTCCGGTGGTGGGTGAGAAGGGGGGCGAGCCTGGCGCGACCCCGCGCGCACCGGCTCTTGATCGTTCCGGGTGGGACCTCCATGACCTGCGCGGCGTCCTCGACGGAGTAGCCCATCATGTCGACGAGGACGAGGGCCGCGCGCTGCTCGAACGGAAGGTGGCCCAGGGCGCTGTGGACGTCGAGGGACACGCCGTGCGCGTCGGTCGGGTCGGGCATCTTCGGCGCGACGGCGTCGAACGTGGCGTCGTCGCCCATCGGCGTGGCCGGGCGGACGGACTTGCGCCTGATGCGGTCGAGGCAGGCGTTCACGACGATGCGGTGCAGCCAGGTGGTGACGGCCGCGTCCCCGCGGAACCGTGCGGCGGCGCGGAACGCCGAAAGACATGCGTCCTGCAGAGCGTCCGCGGCCTCCTCGGGATCGCCGATCGTCCGCAGCGCGACGGCCCACATCCGGTCGCGGTGGCGGTGCACGAGTTCGGAGAAGGCGTGCGGGTCCCCCTGGGCGTGGCGGGCGAGGAGCTCCTTGTCGGGCACCTCGTCAACGCGACGCATGCTCACCGACGTCATGAGCGACCGCTTTCTCGTTCGGGACGCCCGGTCGGCGCCGGGCGTCCGCGACCGGATGCTGGGGTAGGCACCACAGATTCCTGGGGGCGAGGGGACATTCTGCTCACAGGCACGATACAGACATGCGCCACTCCACGTCACAGCTCATGACCACGTGGGGAGGGAGTTCAGCCTTCCGAGCCGTAGACGGTGACCTCGCCCAGCCTGCCCTTGGCGGGGGAGGAGGGAAGCTCGGTGAACCAGACCAGCACGTACTGGCCGGTTGCCTGGGGGTTGGCGGTCACGGTCACCTCGCCGCCGTTGCCGGGCTGCCTGCCGATCGCCTTCAGGCCGGCGGGCGACTGGGAGTCCCCGACCTTGACCTGCATGATCCCGCCGCTGACCGGTGAGTGGATCTTGACGTTGGCGACCTTGACCGGCTTGCCCATGTCGAGCAGGACGCCCATGCCCTTGGAGTAGTTGCCGAAGTTGGGGTCGGCGTACCGCTGGGTCGCCCACTTGCCGTCCGGCCGGCCGTCGATGACCGTGTCGACGTCCTTGTTGATCGAGATGTCGGGGTGGCCGGGATCCGAGTCCTGGACGGCGGTCGCGCCCTGCGCGTCCAGCTTCACCACGGACGGCTGGGACTGCTTGCCGTTCTGACCCGGGTCGGTGACGCCGTCCTTCGGCTCCCCGTCGCCCCCGGTGCCGGAGATCGCCCAGGCGCCGAGGCCGACGATGACGGTGAGCGCGGCCGCGGCGACGCCGACCAGTGCGCGGTTGCCGGGCCGGCGGGGCCCGCCGCTGTGGGCGCCGCCGGCCCGGCGGCGTGCCGGCACCGTCCGGGTGGACGAAGTCGGAGGCGGGTAGTCGCCGCGCTGGCCGCGTGTCCGCGGCGGCGGGACGTGCGAGGGTGCCTGGGCCTGGTCATGCGCGGGCGGCTGGCGCTGCTGCTG
>NZ_SMKK01000333.1 GCF_004348425.1 Actinomadura sp. 7K507 | reverse complement strand
GCCCTTCACCTAACCCTGACCAGCACCAACGGCGGGGAACTATCTGGCCGCCGTTGGGGAACACACCACGGCCGCCAGCGGGGAGATCTCAAGGCCGCCCACGGGGAGTTCAGAACGGCCGTTGACAGCCCTGCTCGCCATCGCCGATCAAATCCTCGGCCAGCCAAGCCGAGAGGCAGCCAGCGAACACCTCAGGTCACTCCTGTCCAACATCGTTGACATCACCAACTTCCGCACCTTCGTCGGCAGAACAAAACGATTCTGCTCCCCGGCATTCAGCGCCGTGATCGAAACGAATATGCAGGAACTGCACCCAACCCGTGAACGCGGCGCCAACCTCCTCAGCCGCAACCGCGCTGGCCTCGGCCAGCCCTACGGCTGGCGAGAACACCACCGTCAGAGCGGCCACCTTGTGATCGCACCTATCGGAGACTGCCGGTTCGGTCACCAGCACGTCCCCCAGTACATGACCGACGCCTGGAGCGAGCGCCACTTCGCAGCCCCAGAGGGAATCAACCCCTCCCACCTGCGCCGAACCGCGGCCATCCGCCTCGTCCAGATGTCCAGTGGCGGGTCTGTGGCCACCGCCGGCGAGCTACTCGGCATCAACTCGACCACCAGCGCGAGCAGCACGCACACAGTGAGAGTCTGGGAGAGCGAGCCAACCAACGCCAAGACCCTCGCCACCGCCATCCACGCCTTCCGGGACGAACTCAACACAGCCAGCGATCTCATCGACTACGGCCGCCGGCGTGCTTCCCTCACCGCCTGGGAGATCCCCGCCCCTACCTGGGAAGAGATGATCTCGCGCCTCAACATGCGACATCGGAACAGATCAGCCACGCCATCCTCGATCTGGGACGACCGCAAACGACGCGCAGCTTCCGTCATCATCTGGGCAACGATCACCTGCGGCGACCACCGTCTCGCTCCACTCCTCCAAGGTGAAGCCCGCAAAGCCAACGGGGCCAAGACCAACATGCTCACCTACGACACCCAGCAGATCCGCTACAGGATCCGCACCAGCCACAGGGGCCCGACAGCAACCCTCGCAACGATCTTGCACTCCTACGCCCACGAGCTGGCAGCCAAGATCGACCGCAAGGAAACCAGCTAGCTTGCACGATCAACACCCGATGAACATGCCGACACCCCAGGGCCAAGTAGCAGCGTCAAGGGCCAACTATCGACGTCAGTCACACTGGCGACCGGCCCCGACGCCGGTCCCGTACGCCACGATCTGACCGCCGAGGCGATCCGGCTCGCCCGCCTGATCCGCGCCCTCATGCCGGACGACGGCGAGGTGGCCGGGCTGCTGGCGCTGATGCTCCTCACCGAGGCCCGCCGCGCCGCCCGGGTCTCGGCGACCGGCGAACTGGTCACCCTCGGCGAGCAGGACCGCGGAGCCTGGGACGCGTCGCTGATCGCCGAGGGGCACCGGCTGGTGCGCGAGCGCCTGGCCACCGGGGCCGCGCCGGGCCGCTACCAGATCCTCGCCGCGATCAACGCCGTGCACACGTCCGCCCGCGACGCGCGCGACACCGACTGGTCGCAGGTCGTCGCCCTGTACGAGCAGCTCGTCCGCCTCGACCCCTCGCCGGTCATCGTCCTCAACCGGGCCGTCGCGGTCGCCGAGCTCGACGGAGCGGAGGTGGCGCTGGCGGCCGCCGACCGGCTCGGGGACGAGCTGGCCGGCTATCACGCCTACCATGCGACCCGCGCCGACCTGCTGCGCCGGCTGGGCCGCGGTGAGGAGTCGCGGGCGGCGTACGACCGGGCCATCGAGCTGGCGGGCAACACCGCCGAGACCGCCTACCTGACACGCCGCCGCGACCAGCTCGGATAGCGGCACCGGGCGGGGGCTTCCCGAGCAGGCCGGACGTCCTCGGGCAGGGACGTCCCGGCCCGGCGTCAGAAGCCGGCGTCAGAAGTCGTTCAGGAGGTCTTTGAGGAAGGTGGTGCTGCGGGCGGGGAGCCAGGCGCGGATCGCGAGCGAATCCATGATCTCCTGGTAGCGGTCGGCCTCCTGGCCCTCGGGGTAGCGGGCGCTGGTCAGCTGTTCGAGGTAGACGACGTCGTGAAGGTCCTGCTCGGCGAACCGGACGATCGTGACCGGCCCGCCCAGCGCGAGGTGGCCGCCCGACGAGAACGGCAGGACCTGCACCTTCACGTTCGGCATGGTCTCCGACACCGTGATCAGGTGCTCGATCTGGGCGCGCATCGTCTCCGGCCCGCCGATCGGCCTGCGCAGCGCCGCCTCGTCGATGACCGTCCACAGCCGGACCGGTGCGACCGGCCGGCGCAGGATGTCCTGCCTGGCCATGCGCAGGCCGAGGCGCCGGTCGAACCCCTCGTACGCGGCGTCGTAGTACTCCAGCCTGATGACGGCGTTCGCGTAGTCGCGGGTCTGGAGCAGCCCCGGGATGTACTGCACCTCGTAACCGCGGATCGCCGTCGCGGACTGTTCCAGGCCGAGGTACTGCTCGAACCAGCTCGGCACCACATCGCCGTAGCTCTGCCACCAGCCGGGCTTCTTCGCCTCCCGCACGAGCTCGATGAGGCCCTCGCGCTCGTGGGGGTCGCGGACGCCGTACAGGTCGAGCAGGTCGAGGACGTCGCGCGTCTTGAAGCCGTGCCGCCCGAGTTCGAGGCGGCTCATCTTGGACGCGGACCCGCGGATCGCGTCACCCGCCTCCGCGCGCCCGATGCCCTTGTCCTCGCGCATGCGCCGCAGCCGCGCACCGATCTGCATGCGCAGCGCGGTCGGGCTCGTGCCGGCCTGCCGACGGTCAAGCACAAGATCTCCAGCCGTTCCCGTACGTCTCGACAACCATCGGAGGGTCTCACAGACAATGGCGGCCGCGCAGGAAACCTCCGGTCAGAGATATGTAACTCCGGGCCCGCTGTACAAAACGCGGCATCGTGTTGAATGTGCCCCGGAGAGGACCGTTCCAGATAGGGCGCCACCGTTGCGGCGGCGTTACCTGCGGAGGCGTACCGCGGAGGCGGTGTTACCTGTGGGGGACGAGCAGATCGAGGTCGGCCCGCGTCACCCGTGCCCGGTCGGCGACCCCGTCGCGGCCGGTCCCGGCCTGCCCCACGATCTCGATCGCCCGCGTCAGCATCGTGGGCTGCTCCAGGGATTTCGCTGTGCCGGGCTCGTGCCGCCGCCAGCCGCGTGAACTCATCGTGCTCATCGCGTTGCGGTACGCGGTCTCCGTCATGATGCCCAGTGTGCGTGCCCGGTAGAGCAATGCGGCCATGCTGACGCCCCAAGCCTCTTTGAGTTCGGCCAGCCGTTCCCAGTCGGGTTTCGCAGGCAGTTCCCCGGAGATGTCCTCGGCCGGCATCAGGAATTCCGCCGCGAACCTGTGCGCCTGGTCCTCGACGACTTTCTCCCCGGGCTCGGCGTCGGCGTGCATCACCAAATGCCCCAGCTCGTGGGCCGCGTCGAACCTGTTGCGCCAGTAATCGCCCTTGGCCGGATTGAAGAAGACCATCGGCCTCGGGTGGATCCCGACGCTGAACGCGTCGACCCGCTCGGCGGCCTCCGGAAGGACGAGGACGATGACGCCGTGCGCCTCCAGCAGACGGACGACATGCGGCACCGGGCCCGGCTGGTCCATGAGCGCCTTCCTGGCCAGCCGCGCCGCCTCGATCGGGCCGCTCCCGGCGATCTCGTCGGGCGAGACGGGGTACTCGGGCAGATCCACCTCGGGAAGGTCGACGAGGTTCTCCAGGACGGCGACGACGTCGGTGGCGATGCGCCCGTACGCCAGTGCCTGGTCCCGCTCGATCTGGCTCGTCGACCTCAGCGAACGGAAGTGGGCCCCGTCCATGGAAACCGGGCTCCGGCCGGCCTGGAAGAACCCGACCGGCACCCCGAGCGCGATGGCCAGCCGCCTCATCGTCGGCTCCTCGGGCTTCTGCACGCCGGCTTCGAACTGCCCGATCGCCTTCGGCGTGGTGCCCACGGCCTGTGCGAGCTGGTTCTTGCGCAGCCCTCGGAGCCGCCGGGCAAGCGTCAGCCGCTCGCAGTCGAACAGCACCCTGCGCCACCCTTTGCTAGGCCGTCTTCGTCTCCCCGCGGAGCCGCATGGGGACGTCGTCGTGGTCGTCACCCCAGAGCGGCATCGTCCGCTCGACGAGCTTACGACGTGGATCGGGCCCGATGGCGTCGTCCAGCTGCTTCACCCAGTGCCAGGCCGTCCCGCCGTCGGCGTTCCACCTGGGGCGGCCCAGGAAGAGCTCCATCTCCAGCGGCTCCTCGCTGGCGCTGTGCGCGAGGACCAGCGTGACCACCCCGGGCGTGTCGTGCGCTTCGAGCCCGAGGGGGAGGGCCAGCTGCGGGTCTTCGATGTATCCCTGCCTTGCCACGGCCTGCTTGGTGGGACTGTCCCGGTCCCACCGGATCCCCCTCACGTTGCCGAACTCGTGCCGCTTGAGCAGCACCCGGTAGGGGCCGTGACGCCATCCGGGCGACCCGTTCAGATCGTCCCGGACGACCTGCTTCGCCAGGTCGCCCTTGTCGAAGACGCGGTCGAGGTGGCTCTCCAGCAGCTCGAACGCACCGACCCCGTACGTCCGCTCCTTGAACCCAGCCGCCCGGCTCAACCCCCCGAACAGGACGAGCGTCGCCTCGCGGTGGGCCTCCCGCACCCCGTGCAGGAACCCCGCCGCCAAGAGCTCGTCCCAAGCAACCCGCTCCTCAGCCACCCGTCGACCATAGCCACGGGCTCCGACATTACGAGCAGCCCTCGAACTGGGGCACCTCCTCGACGAGGTTGAGCCCGCTGGGCGCGAACCATTTGCGCAGCAGCTCGGAGGCCGTCCCGTCCTGGTACATCGTCGTGATGGCGTCGTTGACGGCCTCACACCCGTCGATGTCGCCCTTGCGCATCCCGACCCCGTAGCGCTCGTCGGTGAACGGCGAGTTGACGATCTCCAGATCCGGGGCCGAGAACCCCGCCAGCACCAGGTCCCCGGTGGACACCGCGTCCACTTCACCCCGGCGCAGTTTCGCCACACAATCGCTGTAGGACGCCCCGGGGACGAGCCTCGCCGGGATGCTCAACCCGACCACCACACGCTCGGTGGAAACGGACCCGCTCGCCTGGCACATCCGCCGTCCGGCCAGATCACGCACACCCCGGATCCGGGTCTCCCCACGCCGCACCATGACGTCCTGATGGGCGACGTAGTAGGGGCCGCCGAAGGTCACGAGCTTGGCCCGGTCAGGCGTGATGGAGTAGGACGCGAGCACGAGATCGACGGCGCCCTCGTCCAGCTTCTGCTCCCGGTTGTCCGACCTGACCTCGCTGAACTCGACCTGCGACGCTCCGAGATGCCGGGCGATGTAGGTTCCGACATCGACCTCGAAGCCCGTGAAGCGCCCGTCCTCCTTGAACCCGAGCCTCGGCTGGTCGGCCTTGACCCCGACCACGATGACGTCGTTCCCGGCAATGGACGCCTCCGCGGTGGCACACCCCGCAAGCCCGAAAGCCAGGACCAGAACCCCCAGAATGCAACGCACAAGGCATGAGTAGCGCCCGAAACCAACCCGCAGATGAACGGCGGACGAGCCGACGCCGAACGGCCGGAACACGGGACTGCCGGGACGCGGCTGGCCTGGCATCGGCCGCTCAGGCGCCGTCCGGCGGCTGCAGTACGCTCGGTCGATCATGCCTGGTCTGCTCGGAATCAACCACCTGACGCTGTCCACGACCGGCCTCGACCAGCTCGTGGCGTTCTACACGGAGATCCTCGGAGGAAGGCTCGCGTTCGAGCGGGCCGCGACCCGTCATGACCCTCGGGTCGCGGCCATCGATGTCGGTGGGGCCGACCACCTGATGATCGTCGAAACCGCCACCTCCTCCACCACTGATCTCGACCCCCTGGGCCAGGCGGGTTGGGGGCTCCGCGTGGAGACGTACGCGCGGCTGAGTGAGGTTCGCGATCAGATCCTGGCCGCCGGGTGGCCGGTCGGGGAGATCGAGACCCTGCCCACGCAATGGACGATGACGGCCCGCGATCCCGATGGACGCCCGGTGGACGTCCGAGCCCATCGCCCCCGGACCCCGTAGCCGCAGGCCGATCCGGGGTGCCGGTCGAGGCGTCCGTCCCCCCGGACGCACCGACGAGATCGCGTCGGAGTGGCTCAGGCTTCTTCGTTTGGAATAGAGCATTCCGTTCTGCTAAGCTGTGTACACACGGTTCGCCGAGATGCCGATTACGGTCAACCGCCTGACGAAGGGGCCTCTGACATGCTCAACCCAGCCATCGCCACGGTCGTCTACCCCGCCCGCAACTTCGAAGCCAGCGTCAAGGCGTGGGCGACGGTGTTCGGCGCCGGTCCCACCTTCTCCAGCGACGGCGTCGAAAAGGCGCCTGGCGAGGCGGACTTCGCCGTCTTCAAGACCGACGATGTCGAGATCGGCCTGACGTCGCTGCCGTGGGTGGATGAGCCGCTCGTCATGTTCGACACCGACGACGTCACAGAAAGCCGCCGGGCACTCGTCGATGACGGCGCGACGGGCCTGGGCGAAATAGCCGACGGATCGCTCGCCCCGCTCGGCACCGCACCGATCACCAACGGCGACCCCGAGACCGGAATCGTCGACGTCCCGGGTGCCCGCTTGGCCGTCGTCCAGCTCACCGACGGCAGCAAGCTCGGCCTGCGCCAGTCACTGCCCGTGGACTGGTGAACCCGACGGGACGCCCGGGCCCGCGGCCGCCGCGATGGACGCGGTCACCTGTCACGCCTGGACGTCGAGGCCGGCGGTCTCCGCGAACGCCTCCAGCTGCTCCAGGTAGTGGGTGAGCGACTCGTGCCGGACCGTCAGGTTGATGTGGGTCGCCCCCGCCTTCTCCGCCGTGGCGATGACCTCACCCACTCGTCCGGGGTCGTTGACGGGGTCGAGGCGCTCACCCGGGGTGAGAACGACGTCGAAGCCCTCCGGCGGCTCGTGCCGGTCGAGCATCTCGCGCATCAGTTCCGGGGTGGGCCCGCGGAACGACTGCGGCGCCGGGGACCAGCCGTCGCCGAGCGTGACCGCGCGCCGCAGGGCGCGCTCGCTGTGCCCGCCGATCCACATCGGCACCCGCGCCTGCACGGCGTGCGGGTCGACCACCATGTCCTGGAACGCGTAGTACGGGCCCTCGTAGGACACGACCCGTCCCGACAGGGCCGCCCGCAGCGCCCCGAGGGCGTCGTCGGCGCGCGGCCCGCGGTCCTCGAAGGGGACGCCGAGCAGGTCGAACTCCTCCTTCAGGTTCCCGACCCCGAACGCGAGGATCAGCCGCCCGTCGCTGAGGTGGTCGAGCGTCCCGTACCGCTTGGCGATCTCCAGCGGGTGGTAGAAGGGCAGCACCAGCACGTACGGCAGGAACCGGAGGCGGCGCGTCCGCCCCGCCAGGAACGAGAACGTCGCCAGCGGGTCGTAGAAGCGTTCCCCGCGCGGGAGACCCGGCGGTACGGCGACGTGGTCCGCGCAGGTCATGAACTCGTAGCCGAGCCGGTCGGCGGCCTGCGCCACCTGGACGAGTTCGGCGGTCCCGGCCTCGGCCTCCCACGCCGGACGCCTGCCCGACAGTGCCACGATCGGCGAGCTGATTCCGACCTTCACGCGCTTGCCTCCGTTCCTCGCAGCTTGCGCTGGAGCCGGACCAATGGGTCGTCGCCGTCCCTGGTGCCGGACGGCCCCGCGGCCTCCTTGGGCCTCAGCCGTCCTGCGTCGGACCTGGTCCACTCCCGGACGGCCCACCGTTCGG
>NZ_SMKK01000332.1 GCF_004348425.1 Actinomadura sp. 7K507 | reverse complement strand
GGGTGGTGGCGGTGGCGTAGCGGACCACGACTTCGAATCGGGGCGCGGCGGCCTTGTCCAGGATTGCCCTGATCTCTCCGGCGCGCTCGGGGTGTGCTGCGGCGACTGCGGCCGGCCGGGCGGGCGGGGTGCTCGCCGCGGGGGTGAGCAGATCGAGCACCCGGCCGATCGGGCTGGGCGCTTGGGCGCCGCGCATTTGGGCCGCTGCCCGCGCCGCTCGGCCCAGGCGGCGCCCGGTGGCGGGGCGGGCCAGGATCTGCACGACCGCGTGCTGCCGCTGGGTGATGCCCGAGGCGGCGCCCAGCAGCGCCCGCAGCGGATCGGTGCCGTGCTCGGCCGCGATCGGATGATGGTCAGGGCGGGCCAGCTGCAGTACCCCACCGGTGCACACCACCCCCGCGGACCCGACGTGTTCGCCGGTCTGGGTGTGTTCGTCGGGCAGGAGCGGCTCCGGGTCGGTGATCTGGGTGCGGGCGGCCGGCCAGGCCGCCTCGACCGCCCGCGCGACCAGGCCGGCGGGGATCGGCCCGGCCACCCAGAGCTGCACGGTGAGCTCGGGCCCGTGCCAGCCATACTCGAACGCCACGTGCGGCTGCCCGAATATGGTCCGCCGCCAGCGCGGCCGTAGCAGGCCGATGAGGTTGGACCACAGCGCCGCGGCGGCCGGCGGATCGACCTCGGGCGGTACCGCGATGCGCACCACCCGAGCACCCTGCGCCAACCGCCCTCGACGCCAGCGGTCCAGCAGCCGTCGTCCCAAGACGGTGACCGCCACGACGCCGACCGCGACCACGACGACCAGCGGCAGATGCGCCAGCAGGAACTGCTGGGCCGTGTGCCACCAGTGCGCAACGGTCCCGAGGGGGTCGTTCAGCCACTGCTCTACCGGCGAGTCCTGCTTTGGCGGCACCTGCTGCGCTGCGCCTCGGGCAAACTGTGATGCGGTCGACGGCGGGACCTGAGAGGACGGATGGGCCGCCAACGACAGCGGTCTTGTGGGAAGCGGAAGCGTCACAGCAGGTCCACCTCATCGGCCTCGGTAAGGTTGGTGGGCGCGGAGTCGAGTTCGGTGTCGTCCAGCGCCGCCAGGAACTGCGGGCTTGTCGAGCACAGGGCGTGCTCGGCGGGGCTGGAGGCCACGTCGAAGGCCACCCGGTCGGCGCCGGCGACCAGCAGTCCCTGGCCCTGGCGGGCGGAGGCGATCAAGCGTCGTTCGCCGTCGGTGAGCGCGAACGCCTCAGCGACCTGGTCCAGGACTTGCGGGGCCTGGCGGAGCAGGATCTGGGTGGCGGCGTTGGACACCACCGCTCGTCCAAGGTCGGAGGACAGGACGTCGGCGGCGTCCTGGGTGACCACCGTGAGCCCGGCCCAGTGCTTTCGGGCGGCCTTGGCCATCCGGAACAGGAACCGCGCGCCTTCGGGCTGGCGCATCAGCAGCCAGCCCTCGTCGACCACCACGAGCCGGGGCCGGCGCTGGTGCGGGTCGGACACCCGCCGCCAGATGGCGTCCAGGGTGAGCAGGGTGCCGACGGTTTTCATCTCGTCGGGCAGGTCACGCAGGCTGAAGACGATCAGGTGGGAGTCGGGGCGGGTGGTGGTGGGCCCGTCGAACAGCCCCCGCCACGTCCCGGTGGTGTAGGGAGCGAGCCGGGCGGCCACCTCGCTGGCCTTGGCGTCGCCGTCGGCTTGCAGTGCGGCGGCCAGATCGGCCAGGACGGGGGCCGGGCGGGTCCACGTGCGCGGGTCGGAGGTCAGCCCAGCGTGGTGGTAGGCGGCCACGATGCCGCGGTCCAGCGCCGCCCGCGCCGCCGGGTCGAGTGGTTCCTCCAGCAGGACGCCGACCAGGGTGTGGATGAACAGGGCGCGGCGAGTCAACGCATCAGGTGTGCGGGCAGCGCCAGGCGGTAGATCGAAGGGGTTGAGCCGCACTTCTTCGGCGCCGAGCGCGATGTGCGCGCCGCCGACCGCGTCGGCCAGCCGGGCGTATTCGTTTTCGGGGTCGATGACGCACACTTCGACGCCGGTGTAGGCCGAGCGGAGGATCTCCAGCTTGGCCAGGTAGGACTTGCCGGCGCCGGAGCGGGCCAGGATGACGGAGTTGTGGTTGTCCTGGGCGAACCGGTCCCACATCACCAGCGACGACGAGCCGGCGTTGGTGCCGTACAGCACCGCGTGCTCGTTCAGTGGGGCGTGCAGGTCGGGGGAGGTGAACGGGAACGCAGCCGACAATGCCGCGGTGTCGAAGGTCCGCCTGCTTTGCAGCACGTCGACGCCGAGCGGCAGGGTGGTGATCCAGCCTTGCAGCGACCGGAAGGTGGCGGGTTTGGCGTCGATCAGCAGCGCGGCGGCCATGGCCCGTACCCGCGACACCTCCTCCTCCAGCTGCCGGGGGTCGTCGGCGTGGACGGTCAGGTACAGCCCGGCGCGGAACAGCCGACCTTCGCCGCGGGCCAGGCGGGAGGCGAGTTCGGCGGCGTCCTCGGCCGCGGCCTGCCCTTCAAAGTCGACCAGGCGGCCGTGTTCGTGATCGGAGCGGGCCGACGATTCCAGCCGGGCCAGCTGGCGCCGCAACCGGGCGGCGGCCACCTGCGGCGGGATCGGCTCGATATGCAGGGACACGTCCAGCCGGCCGGGGTAGGTCAGCAGGGGTTCCAGCCAGCCGAGCCCGACCTCGCGCGGGTACCCGGTGACCACCAGCGACGCGCACGCCCCCTCCCCCAAGTCCAGACGGCGGGGGTGGACCTCGATCGCCGGTGGCCCGATCCCCAAGGCGGCCGCCCCGGTCTCGGCCGCAACGCCCCCGAGCAGGCGCCGGGAGATGCCGCGCAGCCTGGCGCGCATGACTTACCGCCTCCCCGGTTCGATGTGGGCGCGTCGGCGCCGACCACTGGTGGGGTCCGGGGCGGCCGTGATGGTCTCCTCCGGCGCTGCCGCGCCCGGCGGCATGGGTGGGGCGGTCGGGTCTGCCGCCTGCGCCAACACCGCGGAGGCCTGGGCGGCGTCGAGGATCTGTGCGTTGATCCCGGCGGCCGACAGCGCACGGGTGGTCTGCTCGGCACGCCGCACGACCCGCGCGGACGCACCCGTCACGCTTCGCCCACCCGAGCCGCCCGTAGCCGAGGTGGCGCCGGATGGGGCGGCCGCCTCGCGCAGCACGACCAGCACCTGCCGGGCGAGCAAGGTACGGGACGCCGACAGCTCGGCCAGGTAATCGGCGTGCTCGAGCGCGGCCTGTTCCAGCGCGGGGTGCGGCAGGCCCCCGGCTTGCCGCCGCACGGTGGCGATCGCCGGGTGCAGATCGATCGGCTGCGCCCGCACCAGGATCTGCGCCGGGCCCGACAGCGAGTTCAGCCAGGCCGCGAACGCCCCGACCAGCCCAGCTTGCTCATCACCGGTGCGCAACCCGAAGCTGACCGTGCTGCAGGCAACCACCGCGGCCGCGCCCTCGGCCCCCAGATCCAGCACGCCGTCCGGGCCGATCGTCTGGACGGGCAACCGCAACGGCGCCGCCCGCCCGGTGGCCTGCCCTTTGGGTTCGCCCGCTGCGGCCCAACTGACCGACGGCTCGTCGGAGGCGGGGACCAGCAGGCGGGGGTGGCGGCGCTGGGCCAGCGCGAACACCAGCAGCCGGTCCAGCCCGACGCCGTCCCGCTCGGCCAGCGCCAGCGCCGCCGCAGCGCCCAAGACCACCACCGCGAACCCGGCGGCCACGGGCAACGGCAGCAAGGTGCGGGTGGCCTGGTAGCCCAGCCACACCATTGCGGCGGCGGGAATCAGGATCGCCAACTGACGGGCGGTCAGATTCGCCACGATCACGTCGGGGCGCTCCACATTGGCGGGGATGGTCACCCGGTACTGCTCGGACATCCAAGGCTCCTAAAACCACGAGACGAACCACGAACGGACAGGTCAGCAAGCGTCGGCATGGGGCGAGGCGATGCCGAGGCGGGGATCGGCTAGGTGGGTGGGTTCCATGGGCGGCCGGGATGAGGGGGTGGCCACACCTGCCGGTCCGGTGGCGACGATCGCCGTGGGGGCGTGGGCGGTTGGCGCCAGTCCCCGGCGTGCGGGGGCGCCCAGGTCGTGTGCGGGTTACCCCAGCGCTGCTGCTGGCCGGTGCTATCGGTATCAGGTCGGCCGCGGTGCGCGTGCTCGTGACCGGCGGGGTCGGGTGGTGTCCACCGCTGCTCGGGGCGGCCCCAGCGCGGCTGCGCCTGTGGCTCGGACGCCGCCGCCGGCGGGAGCGGGAGCGGTGCGGGGCCGGGTGCCGGAGCCTGCTGAGGTCCCGGTGGAGGCGGTGGCGGGCGTGTTCTTCCTTCGGTGGCTGCGGACCGGCCGCCGCCCGTGACTGTGCCGAGGACGCCGCGGAAGATGACCAGCATGGCGGCCGTCCGGGCTGCCCGCGCCAGGGGGCTGCGCGACAAGCCGCCCTGCCAGATCTGGCGGGAGATCCACGAGGGGATGCGCACCAGGATGTACAGCAGGCACATCGCGATCCACAGATCGAGCTGATCACCAGGAGCGCGCACCCCGAACCAGGAGACCATGTCGGAAGTGAGCAGCACCCGCATCGCGGTGATGAACACCAGCGCCTGCGCCACCTGGATGGCCAGAACGCCGGTGAAGGCGCGCCACCACAGCTTGGCGATCGGCTCGGTCTGCGGCAGCGCGTGACAGGCCAACGCCAGCGGGGCCGCCACGATCAGCAGGATCGTCAGCATCACCCGGACGATGTAGATGATCGACAAGATCAGCGCCAGCAGCACGGCCCAGAAGATCACCAGCACCATGAACACACCAACGTCGCCGGGGTTGATGGAGTGCACGATGATCTTCTTGAGCTGCCCGGCCGCCTGCGCGGCGTCCACGCCCTCGCCCAGCAGCGCCCCCGACAGGCCGTTGGCCAGCTCGATCGCCTGGCCGACCAGCAGCAAGCTGATGTTGGACAACACCACCGCGACCACCAGGCGCGGCGCGATGTCCTTGACCGTGTAGGAGGTCTGCACGCTCTGGTGGCCCATCACGATCAGCCCGCCCGCCAGCACGAACAACACGAAGACGGTATTGGCGACCGTCAGCGACGCGGTCCACAGTCCCGAGACCCGGGGCGCCTGGTCCAGCCGCGGGGTGGCCAGCAGCGACGTGCCCAGCATGTCGAACACCGGGTTGATCGCCGAGGTCACCAGGCTCTTGAACCAGCCGCTGACCATCCGCTCGAACCGGCAACTCACATCGAGCAACCCGCACCCTTCCGAACCGCCATCCGATTCAGGCGGGCTCGACGGTGCTGGACTCGACGGAGCCGGACTCGACGGAGCCGGACTCGACGGAGCCGGACTCGACGGAGCCGGACTCGACGGGGCCGAGCCGGACGGGGACGGCGAAGCCGGTGCTGGGGACGCCGGAGTCGACGGTGAGGACGGCGCCGACGTGCTCGGAGTCGCCGACGGGGTCGAGGGCGATGGGGTGGGTGTGGACGCGACGGCCGCTGCCGACATCGGCTCCGTGGCCTGTTCGGCGCTTCCCCCGGAGACCATGCCGGTGGCGGCCAGGGCGGCCAGGCCGGTGGCGCAGCAGATCAGCACGAGCTTGACCTGAGTGCCCATTCGCAGACGCGCCAGACACCGCGGCGGGCGCAGCCATCCAGGACGGGTACGCATTCGGCTCACGCCCCCACGAACCCTTTGAGGATGTTGACCAGTACCGGTGCCAGCACGGCGATGCCGTAGCCGATCGCGGCGTACTTAAAGGTGTTCTTGGCTTTGCCCACCTCGCCCGGGTCACCTCCGGCCAGCAGGTACCGGATCCCACCGACCGTCAGGAACAGGGTGGCCAGCGACACCAGCATCCCGACCAGCCACCGGGTGATGTTGTTGACCACCGTGTTCAGATCCTGCGGCGGCTCCGCCCACGCCGCCCCCGCACCCGCCACCGCCGCACCCACCATCAGCACGGCAACAGCGACGACGCGAAGCAGCATCGCGGTAACCACCTGAACGGGACCGGCCCGGCGCCTCATCGCGTCCCCCGCGAGTCGCCTGGCGCCCCTCGGCCTCGACCACGGCTATGGCCGCGGCGCCGACGCCGACCCGACCGGGACGGCGATGCCGGGGAGGAAGAAGCAGACGAGGACGAGGGCTGCGGGTCGGGAGGAGACTGGCGTGCGGGGCCGCAGAAGGCTTCACCTCCTTCGGTGTGAATGTGTTCGGGGTCGGTTGTACCGTCCGACCGGGTGGATCGGCCCCGCACGCCAGCCGGTCGCGGGCCCAGCCCTGCCCTGCGCTCCTCGGCAGGGCTCGGCCGCCGTTCTTGAGCCCGGCGGGAGTCTGCTGCCCGCACTAGGAAAAGACCGCGATCGCGGTCAGGATTGGACACCCGGTGCTCGACTTCGCCGGAGGCCAGCGCAGCGACCAGGCGACGTTCCCCACGCTGCCGGGCCTTGTAGGCGGCTTGGACACCGACGCCGAGTTCGGCTGCGGCCTGCTTGAGGGTGAGGTCCTCCAGCCGGGACCGGCCAATCAACTCCGCCGCCAGCGGTGACAGCACGCCCTTGGCGACCGCGTCGGCCAGCAGCAGGTCGGGGTGGCTCCACGGAGGCGGCGGGGGTGAAGATTCCAGCGGCGGCAGCGGCATCGGCGCGACGCCCTGGCGGGTGTAGCGGGTCAGCAGGCCGGCACGGTAGGCCGACCACCGCAACCGGGTGATGATCCCCGGACGACTCGTGTCGACGCGGTGCAGCGCGTCCACGAACCCGGTCAGCAGCGCGGCGTGCAGATCAGCTGGTTCACCGCGGTAGCCCTCGGCCAGATCATCGGCCATCCGCCACAACGCCGGCAACGCCAACCCCACCGCCCCGAGCACCCACGCGGGCGACCCCGAGTGCGCCTCGGCCACCACCCGCCGCCAGACGGCATCACGCGCGGCGCGGCCGGTGGCCGGATGCAGCAGCATCGCCTGCAACTCCCCCAGCGGGATCTGCCGCTGCGGCAGCCCATGCCCGACCGCCGCCCCATCCACAGACAGCGGCGCCGGACCCGTGACCAGCATCCGGAACGCCTCAGCGGCGGTCTCCAGCGAGGTGTGCGCGGCCGCGCTTGCTAGGGCGCGGTCCTGCGGGCGGTGCCGATGCCGGCGACGCGGCCGCTGGCCGGCCTGCCGCTCACCGGACGAAGGCTCGCCGGACGACGACGCAGCGGACCGAGGCAGGGCGGCGGGCCGCGACGGACTGGTGTGCGAACGGCGCTTACCGGTAGCTCCCATTACTTCCGGACTCCCTTCGAGCTCCACACGACGAGGGGTATTCAGGAGTCCATGAAGCCAGTCAGCTTAGGCATTTCTTAGGCACCGGAAACTCCATAGGGGCCTGCCGATCGATTGCCCACAAAACACCTAAGCCGCAGCACGCCTATGGCGCCAGCGACGGGTTGAATATGCGCACCTAAGATCACGCCTACGGGATCTCGTTCCAGCTCAGTGGGCTATCTGCCGAGGCCCTCCCGGGTGCGGGTGGCTGCGCCTATGGGCGCGCGCCTATGCACTCCATGAGCACATGAAAAGCTTTGCGCGTGAACTGGTGAACCGCCTAAAGCGTGCCGGTTACGCGCCTAGGCGTGTGCCTAAGAAATGCCTACGCCACCGGGTTGGCTAGGGAACGTGCCGTCCAAGAAATCAGGTGGATACGCAGAAGCACACCCTCATGCCCCACCACCCCGATAATTCCGGCCACGAACCGCAGCGGCCAGCCCCCGAGCCTGACAGCACTACTGAGCCGGTGCCGCTGTCGGTATGGCTAGGCGCCCAGCGCCCCGCCGCCAGCCAACGCCGCGGCCGCTACCTCCCCGACTCCACCGCCCACC
>NZ_SMKK01000331.1 GCF_004348425.1 Actinomadura sp. 7K507 | reverse complement strand
TCAGGAGCCGGGACCGGGACGCCGCGCAGGAGAAGGGTCCGCTCGCGTCGACGACCCGCCCCGACATCGTGATGCCCGGGGCCCACGGCGCGGACGAGGACGAGCACGAAACCCCGCCCCCGGACCGCGCCGAAGATCCCGACGCCGGCGAGGACCCGGACGGCGACGGCGACGGCCGCGGAGAGAACGACGAGCGGGCCGGGGACGGGAACCCGCCGCCGTCCGGCAGCTTCCGCAGCGGCCCCACCCCGCCCGTCGACTGAAACGGCCCGATCACCGCAGCTACACGTCATTACGAATACACGTGAGGTGGGGCGCCCCGGGGGGTACTGGTCCGGCATGGGCGCCCTACTCGCTCGGCTGATCGACGACGCCGCGCTCTTCCCGCCGGAAAGCGCCCCGATGGACGAGGCCCTGTCCGCCCACCGCGCGGCCACCGGCGCCTCCCGCCACGCCCGCCGGGACCCGCTGGTCGGCCGGTTCCTGTGCCCCGCCTCCCGGTTCGCCGAGCTGCGGACCCACCTCGTCCCCGAAGACCTCCTCGACCTCGGCGTCATCGCGGACACCGGGCTGGAGGAACTCCCGAAGACGCTGGACGCCGTCCGCGCCGAACCCCGCGTCCGGCCGTCGTCCGTGGAGATCGCGCTGCCCCGGGACGCGGACCAGGCGCGGGCCGCCGCCGTGACGATCGCCCGGCTCCCGCCCGGCGTGCCGGCCCGCATCGAGGTGAGGCGCTCCCCCGGCTGGCTCCACGTGCTCGATCGCCTCGCCGCGGCCCGCGACTCCGCCGCCCGCGTGGCCGGGACGCTCGCCGACGAGGCGCCCTCCGCCGCCGCGCTGGCGGCGTTCATCTCGGCCTGCGCTGAGCGCGGTCTGCCGTTCACATGCGCGGGCGGGCTGGACCAGGGCGTCCGGGGCGCCGCCCACCAGGGGCCCATGACCGTCCTGCTGGCCACGGCTCACGCGGCCGCCGGCGAGCCCGAGCGGCACGTCCGGCGGACCCTCGGCCGCACCGACGCCGAGGGCCTCGCCGGCGACCTGCTGGCGCTGACCGACGTCCAGGCGCGGGCGGCCCGCCGCCTGCTGGTCGCGTTCGCCGCGTCCGACGTCCGCGGGGTCCGGGCGGAACTGGCGGCCGCGGGCCTGATCAGAACGCCGGACACGGGGGAAGATATGTCGCCATGACGACGGTTTCGTGGGTTGAGGTCAATGAGGACGGCGGCTTCGGCGTCGAGAACCTGCCGTACGGCGTGTTCTCGCGGCCCGGGGAGCTTCCCCGCGTGGGCGTGGCCATCGGCGACCACGTCCTCGACCTGGCGGAGATGTCCGCCGCGGGGCTGGTGGAGGACCGCCGCTACTCCGCCTCGGGGTCGCTGAACGCCTTCATGGTGGCGGGACGCGCCGCCTGGGAGGCCAACCGCGCCCGACTCGTCGAGGTGCTGACCGACGAGTCGTACCGCGGGCGGGTGGAGCCGCATCTGATCCCGGTCTCGGACGTGGAACTGCTGCGGCCCTTCGAGGTCGCCGACTTCGTCGACTTCTTCTCCTCCGAGCACCACGCCGTGAACGCGGGACGGATCTTCCAGCCGCAGCGCGAGCCCCTGGCTCCCAACTGGAAGCGGCTGCCGGTCGCCTACCACGGGCGCTCCGGAACCGTTTACCCGTCCGGGACGCCGATCATCCGGCCGTCCGGGCAGCGCAGGGCGCCGGGCGAGCGGGAGCCGTCCTTCGGGCCGTCGCTGCGGCTGGACTTCGAGGCGGAGGTCGGGTTCGTCGCCGGTGTCCCGTCCGCCGCGGGGCAGCGCGTCACGACCGGCGCGTTCCGGGAGCACGTGTTCGGGTTCGTCCTGGTGAACGACTGGAGCGCCCGCGATCTGCAGGCGTGGGAGTCGCAGCCGCTCGGGCCGTTCCTCGGCAAATCGTTCGCGACGTCGGTCTCACCGTGGGTCGTGCCGGTCGCGGCGCTGGAGCCCGCCCGGGTGTCCCCGCCCGTCCAGGACCCGGTTCCGCTTCCCTACCTGCGGTGCGAGGAGCCGTGGGGCATCGACCTGCACCTCGAGGTCCTGATCAACGGCCAGGTCGCCGCGCGGCCGCCGTTCGCGGAGATGTACTGGACGCCGCCGCAGCAGCTCGCCCACGCCACGGTCAACGGCGCTCCGCTGCGCACCGGGGACCTGTTCGCCTCGGGGACGGTCTCGGGCCCCGACCGCGACCAGCGCGGCTGCCTGCTCGAACTCAGCTGGAACGGGCAGGAGCCGCTGGAACTGGACGACGGAACCAAGCGGACATTCCTGGAGGACGGCGACACGGTCACCATCCGCGCCAAGGCGCCGGGCTCTTCCGGCTCCCGCGTCACGCTCGGCGAGGTGACCGGCACGGTCCACCCGGCCCTCCCCTGACCGCGCCCTCCCGTGACCGCTAGGAGGGGACGACCAGGGCGTTGGCTATGGCGGCCAGCCCTTCGCCCCGGCCGGTGAGCCCCAGGCCGTCGGTCGTGGTGGCCGAGACGGTGACGGGTGCGCCGCCGAGGGCCTCGGCCAGGGCCTTCTCGGCCTCCTCCCGGCGTTTGCCGATCTTGGGCCGGTTGCCGATGACCTGGATGGCGACGTTGCCGATGGCGAAGCCGGCCTCGTGGACGAGCCGGGCGACCTCCCCGAGGAGGGCGACGCCGGAGGCACCGGACCAGCGCGGGTCCGCGGTGCCGAAGACGGCGCCGAGGTCGCCGAGGCCGCAGGCCGACAGCAGGGCATCGCAGGCGGCGTGCGCCGCGACGTCGCCGTCGGAGTGCCCGGCCAGGCCGTGGCCCTCGCCGGGCCATTCGAGCCCGGCGACCCACAGCGGGCGTGGATCGGACGAGAACGGGTGGACGTCGGTACCGACGCCCACCCGTGGAAACCTTGTGCTCAACGCGGCCGCCCGGTCAGCTGGCCAGGACCTCGTCGAGCAGCGCCTCCGCCTTGTCCTCGTTGGTCTTCTCCGCGAGCGCGAGCTCGCTGACCAGAATCTGGCGTGCCTTGGCGAGCATGCGCTTCTCACCCGCCGACAGGCCGCGCTCCTTGTCTCGCCGCCACAGGTCGCGGACGACCTCGGCGACCTTGTTCACATCGCCGGAGGCGAGCTTCTCAAGGTTCGCCTTGTACCGGCGGGACCAGTTGGTGGGTTCCTCGGTGTAGGGTGCGCGAAGCACCTCGAACACCTTCTCCAGACCCTCCTGGCCGACGACGTCACGGACACCCACGTCCTCGACGTTTTCGACCGGGACCTGCACTGTCAGGTCGCCCTTGTCGACCTTCAAGACCAGATAGGTCTTTTCCTCACCTTTGATGGTGCGAGTCTCGATGGCCTCGATCCGAGCAGCCCCATGGTGGGGGTAGACGACGGTGTCGCCGACCTGGAAAGTCATGTGACAAGTACCCCTTCCGCTAGAACCAGGGTACCACGTAAACCAGCGTGGCTGAACCGACGTCCCGGACATATGCCCAGGTCAAGCAGCATATTGGGGTATTGACAAAGCCCTTTAATGGTGCATCGCCGCCCAGTTCCCCTGCACCCAGGGTAGCCGATACGCCACCCCGATCTGACCGGACGCCCCATACCGGTAAGGGGCCGGCGGTGACAAGCGTCCCTCCCGCCGGGCGCGGACATGCGGCGCATACTGGAGGTGAGCAAGCCGGGCGCCGCGGGTACGAAGCGGCCCGAAGGGCTCGAATGGGACGGCATCACACGGGAACCACCCTGAGCGGGACGGCGCCCCACCGGAGCGGCGATCTCCACGAAACGGCCGGATCCGTGCGCTGGGCCGGTGGGACGGAGCGCCGGTCCGTGGGACGGTGGTCCGGAAGGACCGTGGCCCCTCGGGACGGGCCACGGAGCGCGTCGGCGGAGCCGGGATGGGAGGTACGGCGTGAGGCCGGACGGCGGCGACCCGGAGCCCGATGACTACGGGCTTCCACGCGTTGACGTCGTGGTGCCCGACGACGCCCGCGAACTCGCGCGCGACATGCTCACCTACCGCCGTGAGGAACGCCGGCGCAGGCGCAGGGAGCGGGTCCGCCGCCTCACCCGCCCGCTGACGCGGTTCGGCGTCGCCATCCCGATCATCGCGGGGGCGTTGCTGGTCGCGCTGGTCAGCGGCGCCCTGATGACCGCGTTCGGACCCAAGCCCACGCCGCGTCCGACGAGCGCCCAGCTGGCGCCGCGGCCGTCCGCGAGCCCCGGAGACGTCGGCGGGCTCCTGCCGGACGCCGACGTCGACCTGGTGGCCGGAGAGCCGACGCCGACGTCGCTGCGCGACCTGCGTCCGGGCGTCATCGGCATCGTCCCTCCCGCGTACGAGTGCGAGAGCGTCGTCGCGGAACTCGCGGGCAGGACGCAGGACAACATCATGAACTTCTGGCTGGTCGCCGACCCGCGCCCGGCCGGCGACGAGAAGGGGACGTCCCTCAAGGAGCTGAAGGCGTGCGCGGGCACCGCCAACTACGGGGCGCCGCTCGTTCTCGAAGACCGGGAGGGCGTCCTCGCGAAGGCGTACGCCGCGGCTCCCGGCTCCGCCGGGGCGGCCGGCACCGGCCTCACCGCCGTGTTCGTGCAGCCGGACGGCGTCGTCAACGACGTCGTCCAGGCCCCCGAGGCCGGGCCGGAACTCACCGAGAAGGTACGGGCGCTAAGGTCGGGTTGACCATTCTTCGGCGCCGCGCCGAGCGTGTCGGCGACCCCGGAGCGGGACTCGAGGTAAGGCCTCGCTACGCTTCACCTGGCGTATCTCACGCCACTTCCGCAACCTTCAACGCCATATCTTCGATGACACTTCGCGAGGAGACCGACGCCGTGATCCGAAACAGCCGTCGAATGGTCGCGCTCGCCGTCGCGGGCGCCGTCGCCATCGCGCCGGTGATCACCGGCTGCGGCGCCGGCGTAGAAGCGCAGTCCGCCGCCCCCACCCAGCTGACCGAGGGCGTCAACGCCTCGGTCCCGCAGGAGGGCACGACGCAGGTCCTCCTGCGCAACGTGTTCCTGCTGGGGCCCAAGCCGGGCGAGCCGGTCCCCCAGGGGACGTCGCTGGCGCTCTACGGCACGATGATCAGCCAGGCGCAGGCGGACCGGCTCGTCTCCGTCAGCTCACCGCTCTTCGACACGGCGAGGATCGACGGCAACGGCATCGCGCTGCCGCAGCCGGCGCCCGACGGCTCGGGCGGCGTTGCCAAGCTGCTCGGCGAGGCGTCCCCGAGTCCCAGCCCCACGGCCACGGGCCAGAACGGGCAGCCGGGGACCGAGCAGCCGCCGGCCGGGGCGACGACGCCGGTCCCTGGCGACGGCACGCCCAGCCCGACCGCGAGCCCGACGTCCGAGAACACCGAGGACCCGCAGACCTCGCCCCCGGCCACGCAGGGCGAAACGCAGCCGCGGGTCGTGCTGAGCGGCCTGCACAAGGCCTTGATCGCCGGAGCCTCCGTCCCGGTGCGGTTGCAGTTCGAGAAGGCCGGCGCCGTGGAGTTCCAGGTGCCGCTGATCCCGCAGCAGGGCGAGTACAGCACCTATCCCCTGGCCACGCCCGCCGGCCAGGCGCCGGGCGCCACCGGCGGCCCGCAGCCGTCACCGGGCACGCAGCCGGCCCAGCCCGGGGCGACCCCGTCGCCGACCGGCACCGAGTCACCGACCGGCACCGGGTCCCCCACGGGTGCTCAGTCACCGGGAGCCGCCGGTCACTGATCCGGCTCCGCGCATCGAGTCCGGCAGCATGAAGAACGGCCCGTCAGGCGATCTCCCGCCTGACGGGCCGTTCTCGCGCTCCGGCCGGATCAGGGCTCGAATTTGTAGCCCAGGCCTCGGACGGTGACGATGTAGCGCGGCGCGGACGGGGCCTCCTCGACCTTGGCGCGGAGGCGCTTGATGTGCACGTCCAGCGTCTTGGTGTCCCCGACGTAGTCGGCGCCCCACACGCGGTCGATGAGCTGCATCCGGGTCAGGACGCGGCCGGCGTTGCGCAGCAGCACCTCCAGCAGCTCGAACTCCTTGAGCGGGAGCTGGACGGACTCACCGCCGACGCTGACCACATGGCGTTCGACGTCCATCCGGACGGGGCCGGCCTCCAACGTGGCGGGCGCCAGCTCCTCGACCTCGCCCTGGCGGCGCAGGACGGCCCGCATCCGCGCGACCAGCTCACGTGTCGAGAACGGCTTGGTGACGTAGTCGTCGGCGCCCAGTTCCAGGCCGACGACCTTGTCGACCTCGCTGTCCTTGGCGGTCAGCATGATGACGGGGACGCTGGACTTGGCGCGCAGCTCCCGGCACACCTCCGTGCCGGGCAGCCCGGGGAGCATGAGGTCGAGCAGCACGAGGTCGGCACCGTTGCGCTCGAAGATGTCCAGCGCGTCGGGGCCGGTGGCGGCGACGGCCACCTCGAAGCCCTCCTTGCGGAGGTTGTACGACAGTGCGTCGCTGAACGACTCTTCGTCTTCCACGACGAGCACGCGGGTCACGGTGTTGCCTCCCGGGCGGTGTTCTGTGGGTCTTCGTCTGCGTCCGCGTCATTGCCCGCGGTCGTGCCGTTCCTTGTGTCCGCGCCGTTCCCGGTGGCGGAGTCTCTTCTCGCGCCGGGGTTTCTTCCCCCGGCGTTGGCCTGTCTCACCCTCGGGTCCCGGCGCGCTGTCGCGCCGGCGGGGCCGGACGGGGCGTCGGCGCCGAGCAGCGGGAGCCGGATCGTGAACGTCGACCCGTGGCCCTCCTTGCTCCACACCGTCACGTCCCCGCCGTGCTTGCCGGTGACGTGCTTGACGATGGCGAGGCCGAGGCCGGTGCCGCCGGTCTGGCGGGACCGGGCCGGGTCGACCCGGTAGAAGCGCTCGAAGATCCGCTCCACCTCGCCGTTCGGGATGCCGATGCCCTGGTCGGTGACGTTGACCTCGACATGGCGGTCGTCGCACCGCCGGGTCGCCACGACGACCCGGGTGTTCTCCGGGCTGTAGGCGACGGCGTTGTCGACGAGGTTGCGGAGCGCGGTGACGAGGAGTTCCTGGTCGCCGCGCACCTGCAGCCCGTCCTCGCCGCCGGCGGTCAGCTCGATGTCCTTGGCGGACGCCTTGAACTGGCAGCGCTCCAGCGCTTCGGCGGCCACGTCGTCCAGGGTGACGGGACGGAGTTCGGGGAGCGGCTCGTCCCCCTGGACGCGCGACAGCGTCATCAGGTCCTGGACGAGGTTGGTCAGCCGCACCGACTCGTACTGCATCCGGCCGGCGAACCGCCGGATCGCCTCGGGGTCGTCGGCGGCGTTCTCGACCGTCTCCGCCAGCAGCGACAGCGCGCCCACGGGCGTCTTGAGCTCGTGGCTGACGTTCGCCACGAAGTCGCGGCGGATCGCCTCGGTGCGGTGCATGTCGGTGAGGTCCTCGGCCAGCACCAGGACGAGCCCGTGCGATCCGAGGGGGGCGACCCGCACCGCGAACCAGCGCCCGTCCGCCCGGCCCCGCACGCCGGTCGGCCCGACCTGGATCTCGGTTTCGCGGATCTCCCCGTCCCGCCGGACGAGCCGCGCCATCGCGAGCACCTCGTCCACCACGAGACGGTCGCCGCTGACCAGGCCGTACGCCCGCGCCGCCGAGCTGGCGCGCAGGACGCGGTCCTCGCCGTCCACCACGACGGCCGAGGACCGCAGGACGCTGAGCACCGAGGCGACGCCGGGCGGCAGGCCGCCCGCCGGCACCGCCGGAACCGCCGTCTGCTGGGACCGCTCGCTCACCCGCACCGCCAATCCGGTCGCGAGCCCGATCGCGAGCCCGGCGAGCCCGGTCAGGATCGCGATAATCTCGACCTCCACACCACGGATCGTAAGCGGCCCGCGGACCCCTCCCACCCGCCGGTGCTGGTCAGGGCGATCTCGTTCCCCGAAAGTTCACCTTCTTATCCGGACGCGTTAACGCGGGCAAGGC
>NZ_SMKK01000330.1 GCF_004348425.1 Actinomadura sp. 7K507 | reverse complement strand
CCCTGGCGGGCCAGCTCGACCGCGCGGCGGCGGAACTCGGGCGGGTGTGGTGAGGGCATGGCGGACATCCTTCCTGATGATCGCCGGTGACCTCAGATCAGATGTCCGTGCTCCGGGGGGAAGCTCACACCGGGGAAACCGGCTCCTCTGGTGCCCTCATCTGCGGTCAAGTGTCGATTCGAGCATGTCGATCAGGCCGACGAACTCGGGGGCGCCGATCGAGCATTCGGTCGGCCGCAACTCCAGTGCCCGGCGAGCCAGTGTGAGCGCCTCCAGCGTCCGGCCCTGCGCATGTCGTGCCAGCGCGAGGTAGTAGTGCGCACCCTCGCAGGTCGGATCGAGGTCACGAGCGCGCAGCATATGTCGGACCGTCGCGGCCGGGTCACCGGCCTGCCATGCGACCACCCCGCAGTTGAAATGCAGGCTCGGGTCCTGCGGCCGGAGCCGGATCGCCGCCTCATAGTCGGCGATGGCCGCCTGCCATTCCTGCTTCGAGGCCCAGATCAGAGCCCGGAAGTACAAGGCCAGCACGTCGTCCGGGCGGGACTCAATGCACTGGTTGAGTTGTCTGAGAGCCTTGTCCTGGTTGGTGAGAGCAATCGCGCTCAGCGCGGTCACGCCAAGGCCCTGGCTTGTCGATGTCAACGATCCTCCCGATGGACTGCTTGTGGTCGGGTTGCAGCGCGAAGAAGTCGGGGAGCAGATCGGCTATGCCGTATTCCTCGGCGAGCCGGCCGGAAAAATGCGAATCGGCCGGGTGCGCGCCGGGCCTGTTGTAGGCCCAGACGTTGACCACGAAATCCGTGGCGGGCAGCGCGTTGCACAGGTCGAGGGTCCGGAGCGCCGCCCCGCGGACGTCCGGGACGGGGCCGCCGAGCAGGACGTAAACGGTGAGGTCGAACCCGAATTCCCGGATCATTCGCGCCGCGCGCAGCGTCCCGCCCCGGCCGTGCCCCTTGCGCATTGCGGCCAGCGAAGCGGTGTCGCCGGACTCGACGCCGAGTTTCAATTCGGTGATTCCGAAGCCGCTGAGCAGCCGCAGGCTCCGTTCCCGCACCAGGTCCACCGAGTACTCGGCCGCGAAGCAGAAGCGTCGGCTCCCTCCGAGTTCGGCGATCGCTTCGGCCAGCGCGCTAAGGCGTCGTTCGTCCGGCAGCAGGATCGCGTCCCCCAAGTCGAGACGGTCCGTTGCCCGCTGTGCCAAATCCAGCGTCACGGCGCGGGGGTCGATTCGCTGGAACGGCTGCCGCGCCGCGTCGCAGAAGGAGCAACGGCGGACGCACCCGGTGGCGGTCATGACGACGTCGTACCGGGAACCCGACTCATCGGCCGCGATGTCAGGAATCAGCGATGGGCCGGTCGCAGCGAGGATCTCGCGCATGGGCCTGCCCAGGATGCGTGCGGCCGCGGCGGCTGCGGGGAGCCCAGCGATAATCTCGTCGAACGACCGCCGCACATCCGGGACCGCGGTCTCCAGGCGGGCTCCCGTGCCGAGCACTCGCAGCCCCGCCCTGCGGAGTATGCGGGCGAGCAGCGCCGCGAACCATCCGTTGCCCAGGTCCACCCACGGTGTGAGGGAGTCACCCGCGGCCAGGACGACGGCGTCAGGTGCACGACCGATGATGATCTCCGCGGCTTCGTAAAGCAGCGGGGACGCACCGGTGACGGCCTGCTCCAGCAACGTCGAACGGGCGAAGAGGTCGCGCCAGGAACAGTGCACCCCGGCGCCCGAGTAATCCAGGTTGAGCACGGCGCAGGATACCCCCGCATCACCGAGGGCGCGCGCGAGATACGCCAACTCCAATGGGCCGCGATCGTTGTGCGATCCCAGAAGCCGGAAGAATGGAGGCTGGACGAGTAGTACGTCGGTCGTTTCCTGGGGCATGGCCAGCCTCTTGGGAATCACGGTCCGGTGAACGCATCGCACACCGCACTCGATGGTCCACCCGTCAGGCGGGTGGCGCAAGCCGTTCCGGAAGACGTTCAAGATCGACTATTTCGACACTGCGCCCTTTTATTTCGGTCAACCGACGTGGGCTATTCTGTGCCACCCTTTTGATCCAAAAATGCCTGGAACGCTACATTTTATTACTCGTAGGCGTCCGCACAAAAGGCGCGGTGGACTGCGTCAGCGGGGCGAGCACCCCGAGGAACGTCGAGACTGGTGTTGATCTCTTCACCCTGTCGACGTGGACGGTCTGCACGAGCCGCCCAGCCCGGCAGGTTTCCGGCACTGGTGACGCCGATGTGGCCGACGACGCGGGCGAACACGGCGAGGTAGATGGGCATGTCGGTGGGGCATGTGGTGGGGGCAGCCCGAGCGAGTGGCGCCGCCGCGCCCGGCGGAGGGTTCTGTGCGGCGGCGCGAGGTGGAGGTGGTCTTCGAATGCCGGCTGGTGCTCAGGGTCTTGGGGCCATTCCGGTGAAGGCCGCGTTGAGGACGCGGTCGATGTAGTCGCGGGTGATGGGTTCCTGGGTGCACAAGAACCGGTAGTACAGGGCGCCCGAGAGCAGATCCATCGCCAGCTCCAGGTCGAAGTCGGAGGCGATCTGCCCCTGGTCCTTGGCGGTCTGGAGGCGGCGCAGAAAGTCGTCGCTCTGCCGCTGGATGAAGCGCTCCTTGTGCCCTGCGGCGACTTTCGGATCGTGCTGGGCCTCGCCGAGGAGGGCCCGGTACAGCGGGGCCCACGGCGGCCCGGTCAGCAGTTCTGTGGCCTTGATCATCACCTCGCGCGTATCGGCCACGATGTCGCCTGTGTCGCGGTGGGCGAGGCCCTCGGTGTTCATGCTGAGGACCGCGTCGAGGAAAAGCATGCCCTTGGACGGCCAGCGGCGGTAGATCGTGTGCTTGCCGACACCGGCCCGGGTCGCGACGGCCTCGATGCTGAGTTTGGCATAGCCCGCCTCTAGGGCCAGGTCGAGTGTGGCCCGCATGATCGCTTCGGTCCGGTCGGCCGAGCGGGCGGCGCGGTGGTCGGTCATGCCGCCCACCGTAGTGGAACGGCACGTGCCGTGTTGACAGCATCCGCCACGTCCGCCACGCTGACCATCAGCAGACCGGCACGGCCCGTGCCGTGTCGGGGTTGGACGGCGGTGAACACGCCGCCTCGCAGAAGGTCCGCCCCGCCCCCCGCTCATGTAGAGGAGATCCCGATGGTCACGAGATACCGTCGAACCCACCGCCGACCACCGCGGCGTCCCACCGGACGACCATCGGCGGCGGGCACCGGTCCGGCCAGTGGAGGGGCCGGGCAGATGACGGGGCCCGTGGGTGGTCCGAGACCCGAGCCCCCCGGCCGTCCGGACGCGTACGGCGACGACCCGGCGGCGGTGCGAGAACGCTCACGCCTCGCGCTGGAGTTGCACGACACCGTCGCGCACCACATGTCCCTGACCCTCGTGCGGGCCGAAGGGGCGCTGCGCACCGTCCCCGACCTGCCGGATGCGGCGAGGCAGGCGCTTGAGGCGGTGCGGGACGGCGCACGCGCGGCGCTCACCGACACGCGCCGCATCGTCGGGCTGCTGCGCGGCGGCGACGAGGGCGCCGGACAGCCCGGCCTCGACCGGCTCGGTGAGCTGGTCGGTGCCGCCGGTGGCGCGGGGCTGATGGTGTCGAGCGCCGTCGCCGGAACGCCGCGCCCGCTGCCCGGCACCGTGGACCTGGCGTCGTTCCGGATCGTCCAGGAGTCGCTCAGCAACGCCATCCGGTACGCGCCGGGCGCGCACGTGACCGTCGAGATCCGCTATGGGCCCGGTGCGCTCAGGCTGTCGATCGCCGACGACGGCGCCCGGACCGTGCCCAAGGCTTCGCCCGGCGGCGGCCATGGCCTGGCCGGCATGCGCGAGCGCGCCCGCGTGCTCGGCGGCACCGTCCAGGCGGGTCCGCGGGCGGGCTCGGGCTGGTCCGTCGTCGCCGAACTGCCGTGGGAGGAGCACGTCCCCGGCTGTGGGCGCCCTGCTCGGGGCGAGGGTCGCGCGACGGTCCCCCGCCGCCCGGACGGACGGCGCCACCCGGCCGGGCACCGCGCCGCCGGACCGGGGTCTGGCCGGGCTGTGGTTCGGGGAGGCGGCGGCTAGTGGTGATGGTCTACCGTGAGCGCCTGGCTTCGGCTAGTCACCAGCGTCGCCAGAGCATGCGGATCGCAGGGGGGAAGGGTCATGGAACGCACCCTGCTGTGGACTGTCCCCTTGGGCCTTCTGCTGGTCGTGCTCGCAGAGTGGGCTTTGCTGGCGAACCCTGGAGGACGGCTCGTCGGGCTGGTCCTGCTTTCTGTACTGCTGGGGTTCATCGGCGTGTTCACGCTGGCGCCGGTCACCCTCGCGGCCGGTGCCGTGGCCGACCGGTGGGGCATCGCGGCGGCGGTGGTCCTGGTCGGGGCGTGCCTGTCGGCAGGAGTGCTGGCGATCATCGGCTCGATCGAGCGCGCCAAGCCCGGATACGTCTGGAAGTACGGCGAGCCGGCCAGCGTCGCCATTCCCCACGACTGGACCTGCACCATGTCCGGCTACACATGTGCGGGCCATTGGACGTTGGACGGAAAGACGGTGCGCGGTGGGGTCACCATGTCCCGGGCCGAGCACCGCACCCTCCGCTCGACGACGGCGGCGGCAGACAACGCATACCACTTTGACGCGCGCGTCTTGGGCAATCGTGCCAGCACCGCCGGACTGCATGTGCAGCCCGCGAGTTCCGTGACGCTGGGCAGGGTCCCCGAATGGACGGGGTGGACGGCGGGTGCGGTCGGGCTGGGCGCCGTCCTGTTCGCGATCGTCTTCCCCCGGCGAACGTCCGGGACGGTTTCCGAAGCGCTGTAAGCGGCCGACCGTCCAGCGCCCGGTGCGAGACCCCACAGACCTGTTCTCACTCACGGGTCAGCCTGCTGACGCCCCGAATGCTCGCTCACCCCTGCACAATGGTCGGCATGCGCAGGTCGGATCGTTGGGCGTTCGCCGTCCTAGGGGTCGGCGTCGCGGCGACCTTGGGCGGCGTTCAACTGGCGGGCATGCTAGACGACCCGTCCACGCCCCTGGCGTCCGAGTACGAGTTCTGCCCCGAGCGTCCCGGCGGCGGAGCACGGTCCGATACCCGGTACGGGGAGAGGGGCGAGCCTTATCGAGGTGACGGCCCGCATCCGGTGGCGCTCAACCTGCGGTATGCCCAGGTCGGGAACGTGGACGTCCCCGACCAGTGGAAGTCGGGCGAGGGCGGCGCTCCCCCTGGCCCCCAGCTGGTCGCCTGCGTCTACCAGGACACCACCGTTCCACAGAAGGAAATTCGCGAATGCCTGTACTGGCATTCCCTGGGCACTCCGGTCGACCCTGACCATGCGACGAAAGTCTCGCTGCTGAAGGCCTCGTACGTCGTCCATCTGTACGAGGCCGAGAGCGCCGAGCCGGTCGGCCGGATCGACGCGCCGGGCGCCGAATCATGCCCGGCGGTCTACAAGGCGGACTCCGGCGGCACCATCTTCAAGAACCCGATACCGAGAAACTCCAGGCGGCCCTGCGCCCCCACATCGAGCGCTCCATCACGGCATGACGCCGCCGCGACGCCCGGAACGTCTTCCCACGCGTCGCACCCCACAAATGGAGGTACAGCGGCGCTGACCGGGTGGGGGGTGCCGGAGCGCGTTCAAAGGTCAGGCCGGACGGGACGGGTTAGCGGGCCGGGTGCCGCTTGACCTGCTCGATCAGACCGGCGAACTCCGCAACGGACAAGGTGAGATGTCCCCCGCCCGGGTCCTTGCTGTCCCGCACCCCAATCCCGGCCCCTGGCGCAAGTCGTCCCAGCTCAACGCACACGTCGTCGTTCGCGGAGCCACTGTACGAACTCTTGCGCCACTGGACGGTCATGTGCAGCTCTCCAAGTACTTCTTGATCAGTTTGCGCGAGGCGTCCTGAGAGTCTGCCTTTGCGCCGATACGTTCGAAACTATCAACAACGTCCTTGATCTCGTTGGGCATCTCGATCAAGCGTCCGCCTCCGTGGGCGCCCGCGTAGGCGATGTCGCGGTCGTGGAGACCGATGAGCTGGAAGAATCCGTCTGAACCCTCATGCTCCCCGGCCGAGAACGGAACGATCCGAAGGATCACGTTCCAACGGTCACCCATTTCGAGAAGGTGTTCGAGCTGAGGTTTCATGACCTCGGCTCCTCCGACACGTCGCGCGAGTACAGCCTCGTCCAGAAGAGCCCAGATGTACGGCGGGTCCTCTCGTTCCAAAATGGCCCGCTTTCGCGCGATCCGTCCGGCAAGGACTGCCTCGCGGTCCTTCGCCGTACTCAGCCGACCGTACCGCCGCGTGTAGTCATCGGTCTGGAGCAGCAACGGAATCAACTGCCCGTGGAAGACCTTGATCTCGGCCGCCTGACGCTCGTACTGGCTGTACTGCTTAAACCAGTTCGGGTCGTGCGCCATGCGGGCGTACCACAGCAGCAACTCGAAGAGCCCGCCAGTCTCGAATTTCACGTCGAGGCGCCGCGCGTAGTCAACCTGGAGCTTCGCCCGCCCGGCTTCGACGTTTGAAACACTCGATCGAGCCATCCCGATGATCTTCCCCCACTGGGCCAGCGACAGCCCCTCCTTCTCCCGCATAAATCGCAGGTAGTAGGCCAGGAAGTGCCACATCGAGATCTTGGGGTCGAGGGGTTCTCGGACGATCTTCACCGGACCTCCGTGTTTTGAATTTTTATTGATACAGGCGAGATTAACGCCCGCGCGTGATCCTTGCCACAGGAAATCGGAACCTCGGGCAAGGACAGGACGATGGCGATGACGGCGACCGAAGAGTCGGTCATGCCCCTTTTGGGCACACCGGCCGCAGTGGGGCTAGCACGCACTTTCGTGGATACACGAATCCGCAAATGGGACTATTTCCACATTCTCGACAGCGCGCTTCTCGTCGTCTCGGAACTCGTCACCAACGCGGCCCGCCAGACGACGCACGAGGAGATCCGCCTCCAGCTCAGCCGGGACCCCTACGGGATCATCATCGCCGTCTGGGACAGGGACCACGAGCTGCCCAGAGCCAAGCCGATGACAGAACTCACCCTCGAAGACCTCGACCTCTCCGAGGAGGCGTTCGACGACAACGGCGGCTGGGGTCTCCACATCATCCAAGCCCTGTCCGCCAAGTGCGGAGTCACCGCCGACCCGGCCGGCGGCAAGTGGATCTGGACGCGGATGCACCCGTAGCGGCCTGCGCGCCCACTGTCGCGAGCCCGAGCACCCAGCACCCAGCACCCCTGGACGGCTTCACACGCGCGCCCCGCACCGGCAGTCCAAGCAAGACCCTCGACGGGAGGTAGCACGACGATGACCATTGATCATCTGACGGCCATGAGCGGGCGGCGCCCGTTCCTGACCGCTCTCGATGAGGCAGTGCGCGAGCGTGGCGGGATGTCGTGCGGCATCGTCCCCCGCAGCGGCACACCCGTCCTGCACGTGATCAACACCGAGTTGCCAAGCCGGTTCACGGAGATCAGCGCCGACTTCATCGGTGGCGCTTGGGTGTTCACCTGGGCTGGCACCAGCGACACGATCAGCGCCGCCAACGCCCCGGCCATTGCCGCCCACGCGATCGCGCGAACGGTTGGGGCTCACCTCGGACTCCGTCCGTGATGGGAAGCGAGTTCGCGCAGATCGTGCGGCTGCTCCTCCTGTTCGGGGCGGTGTGCCTCCTCTTCGGAGCCATGGCGGGTTACCTGCTGGGACCGGACCTGGTGCACCTGACCCGGCGACTGCTCCGGAGGCTGCGCCGATGACCTCGATCACGCCCGCTGAAGTGGCCGCCGACCTTGCGAGTCTTTCTTGTCATGCGAGCCGCGTTGCCAGGGCGGGTTGGGGCATCACGTGTCGGCCGGTGCGCGAGGTCGAGCGCCTCAGCGTCCGGAAGGCGTGTGCGGCGATCTGCGCGAGCTGATGACGCCTCCGGCCCCTGACGGCCTCGTCCGGGGGTTCTCGCGGGCTCCGGTCAGCGGGGCGGGGTGAGGTG